>JAYSQC010000221.1:0-5923 GCA_043721755.1 Schlesneria sp. | reverse complement strand
CGGAAACGTGACGGCTGTTGGCCAGATTGAGGCACCGTGGTCGGTCAGTTCGCTCGTGCAACGACTCGGTCGCAGCGGTCGTCACGACGACGAGCCGCGGGGTGGCCCAGCTTGCTTCAAGCTGGGTGCGTAGCACAAGAAACCCCAGCACGAGCGTTGAACAAGAACAAGCGTTCCACTCCACAGAACGCCAACTCCAAGTTTCTTGTGCTGGCGCACCCGGCTTGAAGCAAGCCGGGCCACCCTGATGAAGAAGGGGTCGGGCGTTCCAATTTCAAAATTGGCCGGGGATACACGGTGATCATTGACAGCCGCTTAACCGGCCATTTTTGAAATTGGAACACCCGGCCCCTTCGTCATCCAATTGTTAATTCAACTCATGGCTTGTAATCCGGAACATGACAGACACCACGATACTTGACAACATTCTTCAACGGGCTCGACAGGACTTGTTGGATCTGTCGGGTCGTAATCGTCTCGTCAACACGCCGCGTGGTTCAACTCGTGCGAAAAAAATCGACATTGTCGATGAGCGTGCTGAGGATGTGTTCCGACTGCTCGTTCGTGAACGTAAGGCAATGTCGTTCGTACACGGTCGTGAAGATGCTGAAGACCAGGCAAGCGATTCAGCCGATCTCCCCAAGCTTTCTCAGCCTGAAGAGGGTGATTCGACGGGCGGCAATTCTGCAACACGGTATACCGATCTGCGGTTACAGACTCGGCTGAGTTCCGAGCGTCTCCAAGATCGTTTGTTGGATATGTACTATGACGCTCAGACGTATGAGCAGGAACAAGGAGTCAGCATCCTGTATCTGGCGACCGGATTTCTGAAGTGGTACGAGTCTCCAAATTCAGACAAGCCTCGATTTGCGCCGCTGCTTCTAGTTCCCGTTGACCTCGAACGCCCGTCAGCGACCAGCCGATTCAAGGTACGCTGTCGCGAAGACGACATCACGACCAATTTGTCATTGCAGATGAAACTCAAAGGAGAGTTTGGGGTAGCGCTGCCGGATGTTCCAGACATGGACGATTTGTCGATCCCCACCTATTTCGACGCGGTAGAACGAGCAATTGTCGGCCAGCCGCGATGGGAATTGTTGCGGGACGATATGGTGCTTTGGTTCTTCTCTTTCGCGAAGTACTTGATGTATCGCGATCTCGACCCCGCGACTTGGCCAGCAAACTCGCCCCTAGGCAAGAATCCGGCGCTGTCCGCATTGTTGCACGATGGCTTTTGTGAAGAGTCACCATTGTGTGGTGACAACGACAAGATCGATGCGTTGATTCCTCCACAGAACATGATTCACGTCACCGACGCAGACAGCTCGCAAGCTGTTGTAATTGAAGAAGTGCGAAGAGGTCGCCATCTGGTCGTCCAAGGCCCGCCGGGAACCGGAAAGTCTCAGACAATCACAAACATAATCGCTACTGCGGTGAAGGAAGGGAAACGGGTTCTGTTCGTTGCTGAGAAGTTGGCCGCATTGGAGGTCGTGTATGGCCGATTGGATCGTTTAGGGTTGGGTCCGCTTTGTCTTGAACTGCACAGTCACAAAGCCAACAAGAAGTCTGTCCTTGAGGAGCTAAAAGCGACGCTCAATTTGACGCGACCAAAAACGAATGGATCAACCTCACAGACTGAGGCACTTCACGTCGCGCGAGAACGACTGAATCGGCACGCTTCAATCATGAACACTCCACTGGAGTCGGCTGAAATCTCGCCGTTTCAGATCATTGGACGACTGGTGCGACTATACGGACAAGGTGCGACGCCAGTGGATTTTGAGTTAGTTCGTCCGGAGTTATGGACGCGCGACCAGTTTCTCGACAAATGCCGTAGGCTTCAAGACCTACAGTCGCATCTAGGGCAAATCGGACGGGCAAGTGAACATCCATGGCGAGGAGTGAATCGCGATAGCCCACTCCTTCCAGCGGATCTCAAACAACTGCTCGCAAAGGTCTCCGAGGTTGTCACGTCATTGCAATCCATCGTTGAAGCTAGTCGTCTGCTGGCCGATGCACTGAAAGTCCAAGGACAGGATGCGCCGCACCTAACAGCTACGCAGTCACTCCGACGCCTGGGCCTGGCGCTAGTGAAGGCCCCTTCAATGGATCACCATCAAATGGGCAATCCCATTTGGGAGACTCGTTACGGAGCGATCATTGAACTTCTGATGCAAGGACAATCGTTGGCGGAATGCCGATCGGAATTGGACGGCATTGTCAAAGAAGTCGCATGGCATACAGACCTCTCCAAATTGCGATTTCGTCTCGCATCAAGGGGTAGATCATGGTTTCGGTGGTTTAGCAAGGATCATCAAAACGGATTGAATAGTCTCAGGGGAATACTGAAAGGAGAGTTGCCCAAGGAACTCAACGAACAACTGAAGATTGTGGACGCGGTCATTGACGCACAGAACATGGCCAAGTCACTGAATGATGACCCTGACTCAAAACATATTGGGTACGAGGCATTTGGCATACATTGGCAGGGAACACAATCCAATTGGTCAGATCTCGGAGCCATCCTCAAATGGGACAGTGAATGTCGTGAGGCAAAACTGCCAAAGGACTACAGGCAAATCAAGTCGCGTTTGGATACTCCCGAAGAGTGTTACCCACCTCTAAAGGTTCTGCAGGAGCAGTTGAAACCGACAGTGCAGCGAATTCAAGAAATCATCGCATTGCTCGGACTTGATCTGCGCGAGGCGTTCGGCGTGGACTCGTACTTGTTAGTCCCACTGCGCGACATGATACATCGACTGCGGGAGTGGCAGGAGAATCCGGAACCGCTGTCGAAGTGGACTGGATATCAGATGCGCCGCCGTCGCCTTGTTGCGGATGGAATTGGCGAGATCGTCGCGCGCCTACACGAAGGGCGAATCTCGGCAGAAGGTGCCATCGACCAGTTCCATCTCGCATACTACGAATCACTCATTCGTGAGCTTCTTAAAAACCAGCCAGAATTACGTGAGTTCGACGGTCAGTCCTACGAACAGTGGGTCACTGACTTCCGTAAGTTGGATCAAGGTCGAATTGAACTGGCGCGGTGTGAAGTGGCGACTATGCACTACGACGCTATCCCACGCGGAAGTGCTGGCGGCGAAATGGCCATCATCCGCCGTGAGATTGAGAAGAAAAAGAAACACAAACCCATTCGACAACTCATCAAGGAGGCGGGTATGGCCCTACAGGCCATAAAGCCGGTATTCATGATGAGTCCGATCTCGGTGGCCCAATACTTGGAGCCGGGAAGCATATCCTTCGATCTGCTCCTAATTGATGAGGCCAGCCAAGTTAGCCCAGTGGATGCGTTGGGAGCTATGGCCCGTGCGAAACAGATGGTAATCGTTGGCGATAGTAAGCAACTTCCTCCCACGCGGTTCTTTAGCAAGATGTTGGACGACGATGGCTCTCCAGAGGATGCTGACTCGCCGTTGAACACTGGAGATCTGGAAAGCATCTTAGGGTTGTGTGTGGCGCAGGGAATGTCGCAACGAATGTTGCGTTGGCATTATCGCAGCCGACATCATTCACTGATTGCCGTATCAAATCACGAGTTTTACGAAAGCAACCTGTACGTCGTTCCGAGTCCGATGACCATCACGGCTGAACACGGCCTACATTTGCGGCATATCAAAGACGGGGTATTCGATCGTGGCGGGTCTGCAACGAATCGCGTTGAAGCCAAGGCCGTTGCCACAGCAGTCGTCGAACACGCGCAAAAGTTTCCGACGAAATCTCTCGGTGTGGGGGCATTCTCAGTATCCCAGCGCGATGCCATTCGCGACGAGTTGGAGTTACTCCTTCGACAGGAATACGGGCTTGATGAGTTCTTTTCGCCGGGACATCCAGAAATGTTCTTCATCAAGAATCTGGAAAATATTCAGGGGGACGAGCGGGATGTGATCTTCATCTCTGTCGGTTATGCCCGCGACCAGTCGGGGTTCCTATCCATGGGGTTTGGACCGCTGTCCACTGACGGTGGAGAACGCCGCCTCAACGTTTTGATTTCGCGGGCGCGCGAACGGTGTGAGGTGTTTAGTTCAATCACTGCGGACGACATCGACTTGCAGCGAGCCAAGTCGCGAGGTGCTGCTGCCTTCAAAACATTCTTGCGCTATGCGGCGACAGGAATCCTTGACACACAGAAGCCAACTGGACACGAATACGATTCTGACTTCGAGCGGCAGGTGGCCACTGCCTTGGAGAGCCTCGGCTACGAAGTGCATTGCCAGATTGGCTCGGCTGGCTTCATTATCGACTTGGCACTCATCGATTCGGACCAACCAGGACGCTATCTACTGGGAATCGAATGCGACGGAGCGACATATCACTCTTCTCGGTCAGCGCGGGATCGGGATCGGCTTCGCGAGGCGGTCTTGAAAGATCGTGGATGGAGAATTCATCGAATCTGGAGCACTGATTGGTTCCATCGCCCTGATGAACAACTTCGCAAAATCGTTGTGGCCATCGAACAGGCCAAAATCGAAGTTGGTATTCCGAATGCAGACGATGTCGAAGTTCCTCAAGCACAGTCTGAAGTCGAGATCGAACGGGTCGAGCCTCCCGATGAAGATTATGAGGTTACCCCTCCAACGTGGGTAATTAAATACTCAGTGGCTTCGTTCAATGTGGCGAGCGATAAATCAATTCCAGACACGCCGACATCAGACCTAGTGGATGTGGTGAGACGTGTCGTAGTTGTCGAAGGACCGATTCACAGGGATGAGATAGCGCGACGAATAACGACTCTTTGGGGTCGGCTGCGAACCCTCAGTCAGATCGCAAGTGCCGTACACAAGGCAATCGATGCTGCTGTTGGGCGAGGAGTTATCACGGATGACAACGGCTTTGTAAGCATTCGTGGTTTATCGGTATCGCAGGTTCGATGCCGCGATAATGTCTTCAGTTCTTTGCGGAAGCCTGAAATGATTCCGCCATCTGAGATTCGTGAAGCCGCTCGGAGATTGGTCGCTGACCATGTCGGAATTCTGAAAGAAGAGGTTCGGACCTCCATCGCGAGACTGTTGGGATTCAACCTGAAGAGTCCACAGTTACGAAATGTCATTGATGGCGCAATCGACAGCATGATCGAAGCTGGCCAGCTCATGAACCGCGATAGCAAACTATTCTTGCCATAGTCGCTGGCTGGGTGGCCGCGTTGCCGTCTTCGGCTACCGCCGCGGCGAAGCCGGAAGAGGTCAAACCAACGCCGATGCTCCCTTCAATCACCCCTCTTGTCGCGTTGCGATCCCGGTTGAAGCAACCGGGACCACCCCCGCCTCATCGCACCAAATCGGCGACGGCGATTTCGAGTGGAACGTGGTTGGGAAGCGACCACGTGACGACATCCGTTCGAGTGAGTATCGCCTCATTGGAGTAGTCGGCAGCGCGGCCGGTGTCTCTGGGATTGGTGAAGACTTCCCACTGGGAATCGACCAAGTTCACGATCCAGTCGGTGGGAATGCCCGCTCGTGCGTAGACGCGGCGTTTGAGCCGGTCTCCGGCCAGTGTCGAGTCCGAAACTTCCACCACCAACGCGACATCGTCGCGCGTGGGATGTCGAACTTCAAAGTCCAAAATGTCGCCGCGCACCACGCACACGTCCGGTTCCGGCACGCTGTCCGTCGTATCGAGCGAACATTGGTTGCGACAGTGCCAACCCGGCGGCAAGAGCCGTCGCAAAAGTTCCTGGGTCCACATCACGCGGCTGTCATGGGGTGGGTTCTTCGCCATTTTCGAGATGATCCACCCTTCGAGCAGTTCCAGATTGTCGTCCTCGGTGAAGACGCCGGATTCGGTCAGGCGGTGGTATTGCCCGACTGACAGACGCTGCATCGGCCAATCCGACGGAGCGGTTTCCATCAAAGAGGCGGATTGTGGCGCGATGGACATAGACGCTTCTCCCGAAAAAGTCGAACAA
>JAYSQC010000220.1:0-5122 GCA_043721755.1 Schlesneria sp. | reverse complement strand
CTGGTTCACCGCTCGGCCCCCTCACCCTAGCCCTCTCCCCCGAAGACGGGGGAGAGGGGACCACGGCCGCCTGCGGCTGCTCGATGTTCAACGTTCGCTCCACAACCTTCACCCCCAGCGGTTGAAACAGCCCCGTCGCGAAGCGTCGCCAGGTGATGCGCTCCAACTTTTCATCAATCCCGTCCACCAGCCACACATCGCCGTGAAGCGTGCAGACGGCGGCTCGGCCATCGGGCAGAAAGTCGTGCCCGCCGCAGAAGAGGAGCGCGTGGAACGGGTTCTGGAAGGGGAGCGTGATGGTGTCGATGACGTAGGCAGGGCTGAGGGGCGAGGGCTGAGGGGCGAGTGACGGAGAAGACGTTGCAGACGCATCCTCGTTCTGTCCCTTGCCCCTCAGCCCTCGTCCCTCAGCCCCCACTTCCCCCTTCGTCACGAGCGGCTCGCCCCAGATTGTGGGACCGGGCTTGGTCAGTGCCAGCACATCTTCCGGCGCGGGCGAAGCGGCGACGAGCTTGTCGAGCGCCGCTTCGTGTACGTCGGGGGAGGCGATCAACAACTTGATCGTGACCGGCTTGTCATGCGGTGCGATGGTGAGGACGTGACAGCCGCCATGCCCCGGTGCGACGGACGCACTTTGCGACTGAGCGTGTAACCGGACGCGCGCCTTCGGATCGGCGACGAGCATCTTCCACGCGACCTTCGCCGGCCCGATGAGCAAGGTCCGCGTGAGGGCTGCAGCGTCAGCGGTCTCTTCGAGCCAGGGGGTTTCGAGAATCGGGACGAGGGCTGAGGGCTGAGGGGCGAGGGACGGAGAAGCCAGCGCATCTCTATTCTGCCCCTTGCCCCTCAGCCCTCGTCCCTCAGCCACGACACTCTTCAACACCACGCGCTGGCCATGCCGATACAGCCCCTCGTAGTGAGCCGACTCTTTCGGCAACGGGCCGTAACGATGGTCGGCACGGAAGTTGGGGAACTCGTCGGTGAGCGACCAGCCGGGGAGCGACGGCGTGACGAACGTGATCGGCCCATCGGGTCTCGGCGCGCCGATGATGCCGAACCGCGCGGGGTCGAAGCGGACAAAGCCGGTCCAACCGGCGGTGGCTCGCAGCAGTTCGGTGTCGTAGCTGATCGAGGCTTGGCGTCTCGAGCCGACGCGCACGACGATCGCCTTGTAAACCGGATCGTGCCACGCGGCGGGGGCGAGCGGCGGGCCGAGACTCGTGCTGAGGAACGGCCCGACATCCATCTGGCCAAAGCGGTCGTCGCGCGAATCGGCTTCGGTCCAGTTGAAGCCGACGGCCTCGGTTCCCCAGTGACCGTCGATCTTGTTGGCACCCGCCACGCCCTTCGAGGACTCAGGGCGTGCCACTCCGACATCGCCAAGCAATGCCGCGTTCTTGTGAGGTGTCGCGTCGTCGAGCCGCTTGCTCTCGACAAGTTCATCGAGATGCCACAGCGCGACGGTGGCTTCATCGGGAACGAACGGCTTGTCTGGAAGAGTCGTCAGGACGCGGCTGCCCTTCGAGATGCGGACCTCATCGACGACGCCGGTACAGCCGATCGCGCGGTCGATCAGCGTGGCGAGACCCAGCTCGCCGGGGACCGACTTCATTTCGGTGCGACCGTGCTTCTGATCGGCCACTGGTTTGCCATCGACAAACAGGCGAACTCGCTCGAGTTCGAGGACCATCGCGACGTGATGCCACTGGTCGTCGCAAAGCATCGCTTCCGAGCGGCAATGGTCAGGAGCGAAGCCCGGCAGATAAACCGTACACGCACCGCCCGGCATCGAGAACAATTCCCAATGCGTGCCGGACGACTTCGGTTCGTGAGCCACCAGAATGTTGTAGGTCGATTTGTCACTGAGCTTCGTCCAGCACTCGACGGTCAGCGGGAACTGACGGAACTCATCGCGGCCCTTCACGAGTGCCCCGCCGCTGCGTCCGTCGAGAGCCTTGCCGAACTTGCCTTCGACCAGCGCGGGGCCTTCTTTTCCTGTTCCCTCCCCTCGGCGGGGAGGGTTAGGGAGGGGGGAGCTTGTATCACCATCGTCCCCCCTCCGCGGCCCTCCCCGCCGAGGGGAGGGAGTAGAAGACACAGCCGGGGCGAGGGGAGCAGGAACCGGTGTCCGCATCTTCGGCTTCGGACCCGCGGGTTTGTCCTTCAACTGAGGCAGCAACCAATCGAGACCGTCCAAGTTGTCGTGCAAGCGTTCCTCAGCGTCGTCCTGAGTGTGACCGAGGATGCCGATCGGTCCCGTGTAGCCGCTGTCTCGCACCGTCTTGAGCAGCGCGAGATCAAGGCTCCCCGTTCCCAGTGGCATGATCTTCTGACCGCGCCGCTCACCATCGGGCATCATCCCATTCAAGTTGAGGCACAGCAGATACGGCTTCATCTTTTGAAGCAGCTCGGGGAACCGTGCGAGGTGGTCGTGACCGTGATGCTGGTTGTAGACGATGCCGACGTTAGCCAGTTTCAATTCCTGAATGATGGCGATCTGGTTCTCGGGTTCGCCGAACCAGCCGCCGTGGTTGTAGAGGGCCACCTGGCAGCCGACCTTCGCCGCCGCTTCGGCAATCGGGCGGATGCGGCCAGCCTCGGCGATGACTCGCGCGCGTTGATCGGCCTCGTCCTTCGTCGGGCCTCCGCCGCCGGTGACCCACAGTTGCGGAGTCACCTTGTGCTTCTCGAAGACGGCCAGCGTCAGCTTCGCCTCGTCGTTGAGTGACGCCGGGAACCACCACGCGGTCAGTTCGACCTTGTGTCGCTTGAGACATTCAATTTCCTGATCGAACGTCGGGATGTGTTCGGCGCGGTAGTCGTACGCGAACTTCGAGAAGCCCAGCTTCTCCAGCATCGCCGCCCGCTCCTCCGGCCCACGCTTCTTCGAGTCGAACGGCACGATGCACCACGCGACGAGGTTCTTCCGCGCGAAGAGATCGATCAACGGTGGTTCGGCGGCGGGCAGCGGCCTCGCGCCGCCAAATGCCACAGCCAGACAGGCGATTCCAAGCAACAGGCGATTGGTCATCGAGTTGGTCTCCGAAAAGGAAGGACATCATCTTTGAAGTACGGCGGTTTGACGCCGCTTGGGAATCTTCAAATCGTAACCGAGGTGTGCGGCATTGGCGTTTGCTCGGGCCAAGATTTCTTCACGCGGAACGATGAAGGCCAATTCGGGTGCGGATGTCCTGCGCTGGGCCATCAGTTGTCTATACCTCACGCAGTCTTCGATGAGACATTCATGGTGAGCCGGGCGGCGTCAGCCCAATGGCACTCACTTTGTGGTGTAGCTGAAGTCGTCAGACTTCAGAGGATCGTCAAAGCCGGCTGAATTCTTACGAATTCAGCTACGTCGCACAGAACGTCAATTTGAAATTCGCCCAATGGGGCTCACTTTGTAACCCGCAGCGTCAGCGAGGGAGTCAAACACGCAGTGAAACAAGAGGAACTCCCTCGCTGACGCTGCGGGTTACTTGGCGTTATTGACAAAGTAAGTGCCATTGGGCTGACGCCACCCGGCTCACCATGACTCCCATTGCAGAAACGTCTCATCCAAGACCGCGTGAGGGATAACCAATTCCGCTCTGCGGGAAGCCGCAGGGACTCGGACTGGCCGATGGATGGCAACCGGGGGTTCTGGTAGAAACCTCCCGCCGTGAATCAGGCTTCGCGTGCCCGTGTGTGGGGCGAGTGATGGGGCCTCGGCAAGAACCGAATTCGTGGGAAGGAATGATTGCGATGACAGTGGCGATTAGTGCCGTGCATGCTCGTGAGATTTTGGACAGCCGAGGCAACCCGACCGTGGAGGTCGATGTGGAATTGGAAGACGGCACGATCGGCCGCGCCGCCGTCCCGAGTGGGGCTAGTACCGGTGCTCACGAGGCGTGCGAACTGCGTGACGGTGACAAGGGGCGGTATCTCGGCAAGGGTGTGCTCAAGGCGGTTGAGAACGTCAACGAACACTTGGCCGACATCATCATCGACATGACCGTCACCGATCAGGCGGGCATTGACCGCGCGATGATCGAAGCGGACGGCACGCCGAACAAGTCGCGTCTCGGGGCGAACGCGATCCTCGCCTGTTCGCTCGCTGCGGCGCATGCGGCAGCTCAAGTCAGCTTTCTCCCGCTGTTCCGCTATCTCGGTGGAGTCGGTGCCAACACGTTGCCCGTGCCGCTGATGAACATCATCAACGGCGGCGCTCACGCCAATAATGGGATCGATCTCCAAGAGTTCATGATCGTCCCCGTCGGCTTCGACAAGTTCAGCGATGGACTGCGAGCCGGTGTCGAAGTCTTTCATCACCTCAAGAAGGTGCTGAGTGACATGGGGATGAGTACCGCCGTCGGCGACGAAGGCGGGTTCGCTCCCAATCTGGAGACCAACGAGTCGGCCATTCAGGTCATCCTGAAGGCGATCGAAAAGGCGGGCTACAAGGCGGGTGAGCAGATCAAGCTGGCGCTCGACTGTGCCTCGACCGAGTTCTACGACGCGAAGACCGGCCTGTACGAGATGGACGGCAAGAAGGTGGCCCCCGCCGAATTGGTCGGCATCTGGAAGACCTGGTCCGAGAAGTACCCGATTTGCTCGATCGAAGACGGCTGTGCCGAAGACGATTGGGATACGTGGAAGCTGCTGACCGATGCCATCGGCGACAAGGTGCAACTCGTCGGCGACGACCTCTTCGTGACGAACACGAAGCGTCTGAAGGACGGCATTGCCAAGGGCGTGGCCAACAGCATTCTGGTCAAGGTGAACCAGATCGGCTCGCTGACGGAAACAGTCGATGCCGTGCAGACCGCTTACCGCAGCGGCTACACCGCCGTGATGAGCCACCGTTCGGGCGAGACCGAAGACACCACGATCGCCGACCTCGCGGTTGCGGTTGATGGCGGCCAGATCAAGACCGGCGCCCCGGCCCGCGGCGAGCGTGTCGCCAAGTACAACCAGCTGCTTCGCATCGAAGAGGAACTCGGCGACGCCGCGGTTTACGCGGGCCGCTCGGCGTTCCCGCGCTTCAAGGGCTAAGCAGCGCGGCCGGCAGGTCGGTTCGCGACCTGTCGGCACTGGTCAGCGCGGCCATAACAAGTTAAGAGTGGCGACGGGGCTCCGGCGGTTG
>JAYSQC010000219.1:0-8778 GCA_043721755.1 Schlesneria sp. | reverse complement strand
GAGCGTGACGCCGCCACATGAGACGAGTGCTGCTCCAAACGAGCGACCCTCGGCTGCGACCAGTTGATTGGCCGAGTTGCACTCTGCGCTGCTTCGTTTAACCGCGTGGGCAACGCCCCGCGCGTTGAGTGACGTTTGATCCTATTTTCCCACTGACGCGCGGGGCGTTACCCACGCGGTTATACCTCGCACGGGACAAAGTGAGACATTTCCGAGGTTCTTCCTGAGAAGGGCTAACGCCCAAGAACCGGGGGGCTTACGCCGCCCCGCTCAGAGGTCTCATCACCGACCGCGCGACGTATCACTAACCCCGTTCTTCCCGCAGTCACGTCCTCCTTCTGTTCACGAGCAACCTCATGACCGACTCCGGTAATCACGGTTCGTATTTCATCCGGGTCCGTGGGCGCGTGTCCGGTCCGTTTGATGTGGCTCAACTGAAGTCACTGCGGGCACGCGGTCAGTTCAGTCGGGCCAATGAAATCTCGATCGACCAGCAGACGTGGCAGTCGGCGGCGACGATCGAGCATTTGTTCGGAGGTTCAACGCCAATCATTGCCACTCGATCTGGTGCATCGGCGGGAGAGGCGGCTTCCGTACCGAGGCCCGTCGGTTCCGGGCCGCCCGGCCGCCCGATGTTGCTCGTCTGGCATTACTCGACGGGATCGGAGCAGACCGGGCCGGTGGCTGTGGCTGAGATTCATCGGCTGATCGCGGCCGGAATGCTCACTGCGGACGATGTCGTTTGGAAGGAAGGGATGACCGACTGGCTGGCGATTCGCGATGTTCCCGAACTGCGTGTCGGAGGGGACTCGAATGGACCGCCTGTCTCGCAGCGAACCGGTTCGGGCGGGCACGCCTTGAACATGGGTGGCCGCACGGGCGCGGTGGCGGGACAGCGTGAGATTCGGATCGGTCGCGAAGCCGACAACGACATCGTGTTCGACTTTCCGATGATCTCGCCCTACCACGCGCGGCTCAGCGTGCGGGCCGGCGGCAAGCTCGAATTAGAAGACCTTGGCTCGGTGAACGGGACGGCGATCGGATCGCCCGACCGCAAGATCGTGCGTTCGCCGCTGGCCGTTTCGGACACGGTCTTCTTCGGATCGTTTCGAGTTCCCGTCAGCCGCCTGCTCGCGAACCGAGCGGCTCTCGGAGGCGGGACAGGGCAGCAGGTCGTCTCGATGCGCAGCGACACGACGGTCTTCGGTCGCGATCAGGCGTGCGATCAGGTCCTCGACGATCCGATGATCTCGGCCCGCCACGCGCGCGTGCTGCGTAAAGCGGGGAAGATGGTGGTCGAAGACCTCGGTAGTGCGAACGGGACGTTCCTCAACGGCCGCCGCGTGCAGGGGACCGAACCGATCCAACCGGGAGACGAACTGACCATCGGCAGTTACATGTACCGGCTGAACGCGGCGGGCGATTTCGAGCGACGCGATTACCGAGGCAACATCACCATCGAAGCGCGCGGGCTGACGATGCACGTTCCCGGCAAGAAGCTGTTGGAGAACGTCTCGCTGACGATCTATCCGACCGAGTTCGTCGGACTGATGGGGCCGAGCGGCGCGGGCAAGACGACGCTGATGAACATCCTCAACGGCTACACGCCGCCGACAGCGGGGCAGGTGCTCATCAACGGTCAGGACTTGTACTCGCACTACCAGCAGTTCGCCGGACAGTTCGGTTACGTCCCGCAGGACGACATTATTCATCGCGACCTCACCGTGGGCGAGGCGCTCTATTACACGGCCCGCCTGAGGCTGCCGCCCGACTTCTCTGAGTCCGCCATTCGCGATCGGATCGCTGGCGTCCTGAAGCAGCTCGGTCTCGCAGGGACCGAGAACGTGCTGATTGGCTCGCCGGAAAAGAAGGGGATCAGCGGCGGACAGCGGAAGCGAGTCAACCTCGCCCAAGAACTGCTGACCGATCCGTCCGTGCTGTTTCTCGATGAGCCGACTTCCGGGCTGTCGTCCGAAGATGCGTTGATGGTGATGAAGCTGCTGCGCGGGCTGGCCGATTCCGGGAAGGCGATCCTGCTGACGATCCATCAGCCGAGTCTCGAAGCGTTCCGGCTGATGGACAACCTCGTGCTGGTCGGCAAGGACCAGAACTCGTCGGAACCGGGGCGGCTGGTTTATTACGGCCCGGCCTATCCCGACTCGGTCAAGTTCTTCAACCCGGACGGCGTTCCCGGTGAGAAGCCCGGCGTCGATCCTTCCCCCGATGAAGTCTTGCGCGGACTGGCCAAACGGAAGGCGACCGAATGGACCGAGCTCTATCAGCACTCGGACTACGGGCGCGAGTACATCGAGCAGCGCGTCGGCAAACAGGCCGCGCCGCCGGTCAACGGGACTCCGCCACGCACGAGCCGCACGTCGGGAGTGGCTCAGTGGAAGACGCTGTTCAAGCGGTGTCTCACCATCAAGCTGAAGGACTGCTGGAACACCGCGATCTTGTTGGCTCAAGCTCCCATCGTGGCGATCCTCGTCGTGCTGGTGTTTGGGAACGACGTTCGCGCCGAGATGACGGATGACAATTGGGAGGCTGGTATGCGGGCCAGTTCGACGACCGTCTTCCTGCTCAGTCTCGCCGCCCTCTGGTTCGGATGCTCGAACGCCGTGCGTGAGATCGTCGGCGAATGGGCGATCTATCACCGCGAGCGGATGGTCAATTTGAAGCTCCCCTCGTATGTCGCTTCCAAGTTCGCGGTCCTCGGCCTGCTGTGCATCGTGCAGTGCGCCATCCTGACGGCGATCTCCGCTTGGGGCTGTGAACTCCGCGCGGACCCGTTGCAGTTGCTGGGAGCGTTGCTGTTGGTCTCACTGGTCGGACTGGGCATCGGGCTGACGATCTCGGCCGCAGCGCGAACGTCCGAAGTGGCGATTGCCTTGCTGCCGATCGTGCTGCTGCCAATGGTGATCCTCGGGGGAGTGATGCAGCCGATCCACAAGATGAACAGCACGGTTGGCCAATGCGCGAATCTCGCTCCCTCCCGCTGGGCGTTTGAAGCGCTGCTGACCCTGGAAAGCGATGAACGCCGCAAAGCTCCCGAGCGTCCCACGTTTCCGACCGTCTTGGCGGCCAAGCCCGCTGAGAACAAGACCAGAGACGAGAACGCCGTCGAGGAGACATCGGACGAGAAACAGAAAGTTGAGCAGGACGACAAGGACGACGAAGACCATCTGCGGCCGGATGTCGCTCAACATTACTTCCCGAAGAAAGACCGGTTCGGCTACGAGCGGTGCATGGCTGTACTCGGAATCATGTTCGCGGTACTGGTCGTCGGCATCTCAACCATCCTCCGGGCGCGAGACGTGCATTAGCGATCCCTTGCTTGGTTCTTGTCTCGTTTAACCGCAAGCCAGAGGCGTGCGCGGAGTGTGTTCGTCCTGGGAGTCGGGTGTTCAAATTTCAAAATTGGCCGTGAGCCTGGCCTGAAAATGGGATGCCGTGTGACCGGTCAATTTTGAAATTTGAACACCCGACCCCAATTCGGCGCGATCTGCAATTCGTCACGGCTTGGCCGCATCGACCTTCACCCGTTCGAGGCGATGAAGTCGTTCCGTCGCAGGCGGGTGCGTGCGGTAGTGGTTATTCACTTCGCGACCGATCGAGTCGAAGACGGTCTTCGGTTTCGAGCCTTCTCGTTTCACACCCGCTTCGTCTTCGGCCTTCAGCAGGAACTTGGTGAAGGCGAGGCTGTCCTCGCGTGAGACGCCCGCTTTGACCAGCGTGCGGAAGCCGAATTCGTCCGCTTCAAACTCGTGGTCTTCCGAGTAGGCGACACTGAGCGAGCGATAGGCCACCTTGGTGAGACCGTCGGCGATCTCGCCACCGATCTCACCCGTGCGCACCGCGTAGGTGAAGTTCCGCACGCAGTGCTTCAGATCGACGTGACCGATCTCGTGAGCCAGCACGCCCTGCAATTCGGCATCGGTCGGGAGTCGGTCGAGCAGGCCGGTGTGAACGTAGATCGAGCCACCGAGAATCGAGAAGGCATTCATCGAAGCATCGTCCACGATGGCGAACGTGTACTCGATCTGCTTGCGAGCCCGTCGTTCGAGAACGGGTGCCGCCAGACGCTGAATTCGTTCGAGATCGGCGGGACGTTCGGCGAACTTGAAGTGCTGCGAAAAGGTCTTGCGCATGTCCTTCCCCAGTTCGATCTCTTCCTGCGTGTCGAGCGCCAGCGCGGCCTGACCCGCATCGTCCGCCGCTTTGGCGGCATCGCGCACGAATTGGAACGCTTTGGAGACGAGTTCCGTTGGCTTGGTCCGTTCGCGCGGGGTCGCATCGGGTGACTTGCCGTCCTTCGGCGGATCGGCCTCGTCGGACTTGTCCTTCGACTTGGGCAGGAATCCCCCCAAGATGTCGATCACTTTGCCGGGCGCATTCTTCGCTTCGTCGATCAGGTCGCCGACGCCCTCTTTGATTCCCTGCCGCACCGTGTTGCGAGCCACCTCTTCCTGTTGCTTGGCCAACTGCCGCATCGCCTCGCGCGACTTTTCGCCTTCATTCTTAATGACCCAAACCGCAACGGAGACGAGCAGCACGATGATGATCGTCGGGGGGAGCCAGTTCTTCATGAGGGAGGCGTTCCTTGTCGAGAGGGATGCGAGCAAAGTCGTTTAACCGCGTGGGCAACGCCCCGCGCGTCGATGGAGAGTACGGCCTGTTCTGACACTCGACGCGCGGGGCGTTGCCCACGCGGTTAAACGAGATCGATGATTCTCAGTGAGCCGCCAGTGGGGCAGTTCTACGGCTTGCCGAGCTTGCCGCCCACCGCCTCGGTGGTTTGCTTTAAGAGACCCTTCATTTCTTCATAGGCCCGCAGCGCTTCGGCCGGGCCTTTGTCCTTGAGCAGCGTGCCGTAGTACTTGAACCAGGAATCGACTCCCTTCAGTTCCTCACCGCTGCGCAACGGCGGTTGCTTGGAGTCGGGAACGTAGGCCACCAAGCAGCGGCGGTTCATCAGAATCTTGTCGTAGCCAATGAAGAACAGGCTGCCCTGCTTCAACTGCAAGGCCCCGTCGGTACGGACGATGATGTCTGCCACAAACCGGTCTCCGGTAAACTGAGCGGCCACGACTTCACCGACATCGGCTCCGCGGGTGAAGACGGAGTCTCCCACCTTCAGACCGCTGGCTTGATCGAACGTGATCTTCAACCGAAAGACGCTCGCTTCGCGCCACCAGAAGACGGTTCCAACGATGAGGACCAGAGCGAGAATGAGGACGCCTCCGGCAATCGCTTCGCGGGGCAGCGCCGATTTGGAGGAGGCCGTGGCTGAACGCGCGGATGTACCGGAGGCCGACGAGCTTGAAGTGGACCCGTCATCGTCGGTCAGTTCGGTGCCGTCACGTTCACAGAACCGACGATCCGGTGCGTAGGTCTCTCCGCATTGAGGGCAGGTTTTTCCGGTCGAAGCCATCGGGGAGCTTTCTCAATTCAGAACGACGCGACGAACAACATCACAAAGCAAAATGTAGCCAAATGTAGGGTGGGCTGTGCCCACCAGCCCGCTACCGGTCGTGGTGGTGGGCACTACGGAAAGTCATACAGTGGTGGCGGGCACAGCCCACCCTACGGAAAGTCATACAGTCGAAATTAGAGCGACGCGACAAACAACATCACAAAGTCGAGCACGATCACGGCGAGCGAAGCCGCGACGACGGCCGTGGTCGTGGCACGTCCCACGTCGTCGCTGCTGCGCATTTCTTGAGTTCCATTTTGATAACCGACCAACGCCACCGCACCGCCGAAGACGGCGGCTCGAACCAGACCGAACACGAACCCAAACGGAGTGACCTCGGCCAAAATCTCGGCCATGAAGAACGAACTCTTCACGTGATACCGCCCCACCGCGACACAGTACGCCCCCGCGAAGGCCACCAGTTCCAAGGCGATCGTCAGCAGCGGCAACGAAATGATGCTCGCCCAAAAGATCGGGGTCAGCCAATACCGTTCGGGCGAAACGGACATGGAACGGAGGGCATCGAACTGGCGCGACAGACGCTTGCCGCCCAGCTCGGCACACGTACTCGCCGCGACGCGCCCCGCCAACAACAGACCGACGACGAGCGGGCCGATTTTATCGACCACGGCGTTGCCCACGATGCGCGGCAACGGGTCCATGAGGCCGGTCCCCGACAGACCCACTCCGATTTGCAAGGCCAGCATCATGCCGAAGAAGGCTCCGGCGGCAGCGGCCACCGGTAACGAACGAATGCCAATCTCATCGAACCTCCTCAGCAAGGCATTCCGATCCGTGGGGACTCCCAGCCGCAACGCCAGCAACGCAGAGGAACCGACGGCACTCAGCAAGCGCGTCAGGATCACGGTGAACGCCTGCCACCAAGCGACCGCCGGTCGATGCGACTGCGGCGGTCGCTCGGGGAGTTGGAGCCTGTCGAAGAACGCTTCGAGTTGTCCGCGCAGGGCCTGCACGGCGGCGGGCGACTTTCCACCGTGTTGTCTCCGAATGTCGGCGATCTCATCCCGACCGAGGACTTCCCGCAGTTGGCCGCAACTGGGATCGAGGTACAGCACGCGATCGGCGATCAGTCCCGCCGACAAATAGTCGTGCGTGATCGTGATCGAAGCCATCTGCGGATCGCGCTGCTGGACCGAACGGATCAGCCGACTGATGACGCTTGATGAGGCCGCGTCCAAACCGGTCGTCGGTTCGTCGTACAAGACGACGGCCGGTTGGGTGATCAACGCCCGCGCGATGCCGACTCGCTTCTGCATCCCACCGCTGAGCTGCGCGGGCGACAACTCCGCATCGCTGGCGGACAGCCCGACCGCTTTGAGCAGTTCAAACGACTGTCGGTGAGCAACGTCGCGCGACACTGACCGCATCAGCAGCGGAAGCATCACGTTCTCGATGACGCTCAGCGAATCGATGAGCGCCGAGCCTTGAAACACGAGCGAGAGGCGCGCGCGAACCTCTTCCAAAGCCTGCGGCGATGGTGGACGGTTCAGGTCCACGCCCATGATTTGCACCGTCCCGCTGTCGGGTTGTTGGAAGCCGACGATGTGCTCCAACAACACCGACTTTCCGCTGCCGCTCATGCCCACGACGACGAGGCATTCTCCCGCCGGAACCTCCAGCGAAAGGTCGCTCAGAATCGAGCGTCCACCGAACGCCTTGGAAACGCCCGCCAGTTGCACGGCCAGCAGCGGCCCCGACGTGGCCAGTGACCGCCCGCACGCTCCACAAAACTGAGCGGCCTTGGACGCGGCAACGCGCTCACCGCAATATGGACATGAACGGCTCACAGCTTGGCCCTTTGGAGTTCACGGGAGCGACCGCCCCGCGCTCACAGCTTCTACTGTGACAACGCCCGTTTTCCAAGTTTGCGGCGGCGGTCCTTCGCTTGCGCGTCAGGCTTTGATGGCAGGTGCCAGCGTCCCTCAAGCTCACGTCAGCCGTCGTGCTTCACCAGCCGGATGACGGCGTCGCGCATCTCGGCGGGGTGGCGGTAGATGGTCCAGCGGGCGGGGTCGAGTCCTTCAAACGCGGCGCGGAACTTTTCTGTATCGCGCGTTTCGCCCTTGATGGCTCGGATGAAGATGCCCGCGATTTGGTGAGGGCGTTCGCGCAGGAAGCTGCCGTAGATTTCGGAGTCTTGCTCGCCCGAGTCGCCGATCAGGATGAAGCGTCGTTGCGGAAACGCGGTCACGATCGGTTCGATGGCGGCGTGTTTGTGCGCCTTCTGTGGCGAGCGTCGCAGCTTGCGGGCCGAGTCTCGAATGCGAAACCGTTTCAAGTGGAACGAACCTGCGGGATAGCCTTCGGTTTGAAGGAACTCGGCCAGCGGTTCGTAGAGTTGCCACGGACTGCCCGAGACGAAATGGAACGCGGCACCGGCTGCGGCACATTCGCGGTACAGCTCGGGCATCCCCGTGACAGGGGTGAAGGTCCGCATGAACGTGTTTTGAAACAAGTCGCGTCGGTTGGGGACGTTGCTGTGCTTGATCGTGTCGTCCATGTCCGAAATGATTGAGGTGCCGGTCGGCTCGATGAACTGCAACTGACCGAGGCACTCGCGCCGATCGTCCTCGGGCAGAGCCGCCGCGAACGGCAACCAGACGTTGCGATCCACAGTGCCACCGGCGAGGTGTGCGACTTCCTCCGAGGTCAGCGTCAACGTGCCACGGAACATGCCCATGTAGTCGGACTCCGCCACGAGGCGTTCGTGGTCGCCGATCTTCACGGTGACGGAACGACCGCGCAGGCCGCTCATTAAGAACTGGCGCATCCGGCTGCGGAAGTATTCTTCCGACGTGTGGTCGAACCGCAGGACGCGCTTCACGACGGCGAGCATCGGCTTGCGACGGAACCACGAAATGCGCGGATCGAACACACGGCCCTGCACAACGAGCGACCAGCCTTCGCCATCTTCCGTCCGCGCAGCGTAGGACGGATAGAAGACCACCTGCTCATGACAAGCGACGGTCCTCAAGCGGGAACTCGATCTGGAGGGAAACAATGTCACGCGCAGGTCTCGTTTGCTTTCGTCTCGCCGCCGCTACGGGGGCTTGTGGGCCATCAGGGCCGCTTTTCCAGCACACTCACCCGAAGCGTGAGCGAGGAGGTGAGCTGCGTCCTCGCTTACGCTTCGGGTGAGTGTCCGCTTCGGCCGCGTGAAGGATAAACTTCGCGCGGTCAGAACTGACTCGTTTAACCGCGTGGGCAACGCCCCGCGCGTCGTGCGGCGAAACACGATTCCACGTCGCCTGACGCGCGGGGCGTTGCCCACGCGGTTAAACGAC
>JAYSQC010000218.1:0-17909 GCA_043721755.1 Schlesneria sp. | reverse complement strand
AGCACTGTTCCAGCGTGATGCGTGGCTCGACGGGTGGCAGTCCTTCCCCCTTCGATGCGAACAGCGACAACTGAGGCGGTGCGTGGTTGTCATCACCGGTATCCAAAGTGACCCGGACGCTTCGGAGCGTCCGGGTCACTGGGCCGGGTGACAGTGGGTTCTGAGGCGGCGGATGGTTGTCATCACCGGACTCGTTCGCATCGGGAACCAGTTCGCGTTTCCACGCGAACGTCAGATCGGCCCCACCGAGTAGGCCGCTCCAAATCTGGCCGGGCGCTGGATACTCCAGACGGATCGCGGCACGCGGCCCAATCTTGCAACCGACGAGTTGATTCCGGTTCGTGAGATCCAGCAGCTTCCGCCGCCACTCTGCGATGCGTCCGAGAAGATCATTGGCCATGCCGATTCTTCGCCCACTCTTAAGAATTGAGAACCTCAGGAGGTGTTGATTCCGTGTACTGGCGAAATGAGCGAAGAGCAGCCTCAGGCAGTGTGGACGTTCGCGGTTGACAGCACTCGGCTCAACTGTTCGATGAGATCGAGAAGGCTCACCGCGACGTGTTCCATGTGCTGCTGCAACTGCTCGACGACGAATAGTTCTCCACTTGACCATTCCACCAAGTCGCATGGGATACATCGCGAAGCTCACGAGTCGCCCTTCGCGATGCGGCACGCGCTGAGGCTTTCTCTGTGGGCGGTGGTTGCTCATGATCTGTTTTGATCTCTGCCTGCATTGATCCCGGTGGATTGTTGGTGTCCTCGATTCCTCTTCTTGTGGAGCCTGTCATGTCGAAACGCGGTGTCTTCTGTTTGGTCACGATGGTGGGTGTGATGGTGGGGTTGTCCGGCCAGTGCGGTTGGGCGCAGGAGGCTCAGGCTGGGAAGAAGGATGTTGCGAAGCCTGCGGCCAAAGCTCCGCCGAAGAATGTGATGCCGCCGACTGTTGCGGACGTTTCCTACGGTCCGCATGAGCGGCAGGTGATCGACTTCTATCAGGCGAAGTCGGATTCGCCGACGCCGTTGGTGTTCTACATTCATGGCGGCGGGTGGCAGGGAGGGAGCAAGACGGGCTTCAACGTGAAGCCGTTTCTGGACGAGGGAATCTCTGTCGCGGCAATCAACTACCGCTATGTGAAGAATGCCGTTGACGAGCAGGTCGAACCGCCCGTGAAGGCTCCGCTGCACGACGCGGCTCGGGCGCTGCAGTTCGTCCGCTCGAAGGCCAAGGAGTGGAACATCGACAAGGTCCGCATTGGCGCGACGGGGGGATCGGCTGGCGGTTGCTCGTCGTTGTGGCTCGCCTTCCATGACGATCTGGCTGATCCCAAGAGCGACGATCCGATCGCGCGCGAATCGACTCGCCTGTATTGCGCGGCGGTGAATGGTGCTCAGGTGACGCTCGACCCGATCCCGTTGCGCGAGTGGATGCCGAACTACGGCTACGGGGCACACGCTTTCGGACTGAAGAACCTCGATGAGGTGATCGCGCAGCGCGAGAAGATCGCCGACTGGATCAAGGAGTACTCACCGATGTCGCATGTCACGAAAGACGACCCGGCCATCGGCCTCTTTTATGGCGGCGTCGCGGGGGCGAAGAAGGGCGAGAGTCATCCCGACCCAACGCACTCACCCATGCTCGGCCTGCTACTGATGGAGACGCTCAACAGCACTGGTGTCGAAGGCCAGGTTTCCTACACCGGCCAGCCCAACCCCAAGTACGCCAACGCCACGGCATTCCTGATCGAGCGACTGAAGAAATGAGGTTCATCCGAGGTTTTGGGGGGATTGCTGGTTCCAGACGGCTGTCTGCCGTCGTCGGTTTTCATCCCGCAGGGATCACAGCGATTAGCCGGGGGTTGAGCGTCCGCGACACCCCCGGAAGAGTTCCGGAAAAAATGCTTTGCATCCTGAAGGGATGCCAGCACGGTTCAATCGGGCTGGCATCGGGAACCTGCCAGCATCCCTTCAGGATGCAAAGCGCAATTCCAGACACCCCCGGTACGACGGCACAGAAAGGGGATTTGCATCCTGAAGGGATGCTGGCCAGCTCAGAATGTCTCCCCGTTTTGCGCGGCTGGCATCCTTTCAGGATGCCACAGCCATTTGTCCAACCTCTTCCGGGGGTGTCGCTTCGCTCAACCCCCGGCTAATGGCTGACATCCCTTCAGGATGAAGACTTTGATCATCGTCTCTTACACTCCAATGAGTGACTCCCCCCAAAACATCCGATGAACCGGAAAACCGGACAGATCGGGAAGTGATTGCGGCCCCGTTCCTCAGCGAATTGCCGGCGGTGTTGACGCCGCAATGAGCGAGGTCGGATGGCGTCGCCCCACGTGCGGCCAGAGCAGTGCGAGGCCCAGCATGAGCAACGCCAGTCCGCCGTAAGCCGGGACCAAGTGCCAGCCGCTCGTGTAGCCGACGGCCAAATGAACTCCGATGGCCAGTCCGTAGGCAGGGAATCCCGCTAACAGCAGCATCCACCACTGCCAACTCGCGCCCTGTCGCAGTCCCCACAACGAGGTCAGCAGGACGGCGACGCCCGTCGTGATGAGCATCCCGCCAAAGCTGGCGCGGTCATGAGCGATCAGTGGAATCAAACGCGGGTTGGCGAGTGACAGATCGCTCGGGCAAACGTCCATAAATTCCAAGTCTTCCGGCACAAAGACCGTCGTGCAGCCGACGCCGCAGATAACGCTCCCCGCCACGATCAGGACGGCGGCGTGAATCACGAATGCCAACTGGCCCCACTGCGCGAGCCGCCATGTCCAGTCCTCGCGCAGGTTGGGCGGCGAAGTCCATTCGACCGGGCCGAGATTCGCGCTCCACGCCATCAACAGGAACTGAAACATCACCGCCGTGACGAAGGCATGAAACGGATCGAAGTAGCCGAAGCCCAAGAACAGAAAGAAGCTGCCAAACCCGGTGAGAGCCG
This sequence comes from Schlesneria sp., assembly GCA_043721755.1. GTDB lineage: Bacteria > Planctomycetota > Planctomycetia > Planctomycetales > Planctomycetaceae > Schlesneria. Next base: position 14,974 of record JAYSQC010000218.1, on the reverse strand, counting down.
ACACGAGGACGGCCATCATCGCCCAATGTGCTCCGTGCCGAATGCCGTGCCACGAGAGAAACAAATACATCACCGCAACGGAGAGCATCGTTCCCGACAACGTCACGCGATCATGCTGCATGAACGCCAGCAGCCGGGGACTGATCAGGTTCAATTCCTCGCGAGACATCCCGACAAAGACTTCATCGTAAGGGAGGATCACGCGCGTCGAGGCGATCCCCAGCGCCAGCAACCCGCCCAGCAACAGCCCCAATCCCAACAGCAACGTCCAGAACCAAGTCCAGCGTGTGAGATCGAGTGCCGGCCGCGCGCCGTTGATGTCGCATCGTTGAGACTCACTGTGCGACTCAGGATCGGGTGCGAAATCACTTCCCGGCTTGCGCCTTGTTCCCTCCCCTCGGCGGGGAGGGTTAGGGAGGGGGGACAAGTGGCAAATCGACCTGACCCTCCTCCCCCCTCCCCGGCCCTCCCCGCCGAGGGGAGGGAGCAAAGGCTCGGAAAGCGGGGAGTTGTTTCGAGCCGGTTCCTCAGTGGCAGTCGTCGTGTTCAGGCGACGGGCCTGCCATTTCTGCTGCTCGTCAAATGCGACCGCCTCGTTGATTCGCTTGAACAACCCCGGTCCCGAATAGACCAACCCCGCATCAACCAGCGTCAGGTTCGCACCGGCGTCGAGCAGTTCGAGAGCCTCGATTGGCTCGTGGACTCCGCCAGCAATGATCGACAGCGCGTCGCCGAATCGCTCGCGCAGTTGGATCACCGTGAGACGCGATGGCTCAAACGCCGCCTGACCGAACAGCCAGCCTCCCGCTTCCGAATCCGTCACGCGACCATCGACCAGCACACCGGAACACCCCGCATTCAAAGCGGTTCTCACCACGAACGCGATCTGTTCCCGATCCAAGTCCGCACGAATGGCCAGCCAGAGCGAAGCGCGTCGTCGCTCCGATTGCCGACCGGAGTCCGCGGCGAGACAGGCGACGAGGCTCTCGACGTGCGACCGCCATTGCTCGACGGTCCAGCTTGCGTGCAAGGCTTCGTCGCTCGTCGCGACCACGAAGCCATCGACACAGCCGCGCAGCCGTTCGATCATCGCGCGGCACTCTTTTGTGGCCTGATCGGGCTGCGTCCCGCACGGCACGATCAAGCGGGCGAAGCAGCGCACATCGCGTGGCAAGTGGGTGGCGAGCCGCTCTTGCCAGACGGCAAGTCCGTCGGAGGCCGGTGTCGCGGGGAGATGGAGCGATCGCAAGTCGTCCCGCCGCTCGACGCGCGTCGTCGTGGCAATCGGCTCAACGGCAATCGGTCCCACTTCAATGAAGGCCGCGCCGAACCGAGCCAATGCGCCGGTGGCGACTCCATGAGCATCGACCGTACATCCGATTCCAACCGGCGACGGAAACTCAATGCCCGAGACCGTTCGAGACAGTTCTCCAGCCGGGCGCATGTGCCCCATGAAGTCGATGACCGCCGTCCCGAGCGGCATCCGACTCAGCCGCCCCATCGCGCCGAATGCCAGATCCCGCGCGGTCTCAAATGGCAGCCGAAACAACAGCGGCTGAAACACGGTGCGGTAGGACCAGTCGGGCATGATCGGCTCGGCAGAATGAAGGACCGGCGTTGAAGAGGTCTGGTTCATCCGAGGTTTTGGCGGGACATCAGGATTGGAGAGTCGCCCCTGTCGGTTTGAGTCTTCATCCTGAAAGGATCTCAGCGATTAGCCGGGGGTTGAGCGTCCGCGACACCCCCGGAAGAAGTCTGACAAAGAGATTTGCATCCTGAAGGGATGCCAGCACGGTTCAATCTGGCGGGCATCCGGAACCTGCCAGCATCCCTTACAGGATGCAAATCCCATTTCGAGGACACCTCACCGGGGGTGTCGCGGACGCTCAACCCCCGGCTAATTGCTGTGATCCCTTCGGGATGAAATCCGATGACTTCCTCCGTCTGACGGGAATCAACAATCCCCCCAATACTTCGGATGAACCAGAGGTCTGGTGTCGCCTCACAAGGAATGCTGGGCGCTTCCCCCTGAAACCGCAAACCCATCGGTGGAGATAACGCGCCGCTGGCTGGTCTGTCTCGGTGCCGTGGCTACAATCCCGCCGCGACAACGTCCCCAAAATGGGTTCGTCTGGGCGAGATCGCAGTGACAGCGAGCAGTTTCTTCTCGATGCAGGAGTCAAAAGTAATGAAGTGTTTGGTGTGGATGTTGGCGTTGATGATGACCGTTGAGGTCTGTCAGGGTGCCGATCAGGCAAAGCAAAAGGTGCTGCTGGGTGGCCCCGAATTGGTGAGCGGCATTCCGGGGACTGGGCCGCTGACGAAGGAACAGATTCAAAAGTGGCTGGCCGATCCAGCGAACCACGAACCGCTGGATGTGGAACTGCCCGTCGGGCTGGCTCTCGGCGCGAACGCGATTCAAATCCCGAAGGACAACCCACTGACGCGGGCGAAGATCGAACTCGGGCGGCAGCTCTACTTCGACACGCGGCTGTGCAGCGACAACACCGTCAGTTGTGCGAGCTGCCACGACCCCGCCTTCGGTTTCGCCAAGAACACGCAGTTCGGTGTCGGCATCGGCAAGCAGACCGGTGGCCGCAACTCACCCGTCGCGTACAACCGCATCCTCAGTTCGGTTCAGTTCTGGGACGGCCGTGCGGGATCGCTCGAAGCCCAGGCAGTCGGACCGATCGCCAATCCGATCGAGATGGGGAACACGCACGAAGGCTGCTCCAAAACGCTGAAGGAGATTGAGGGCTACCGCGTTCAGTTCGAGAAAATTTTCCCCGACAAGGGCGTCACGATTGATGGAGTCGGCCAGGCCATCGCCTCATTCGAGCGAACTCTCGTCACCGGCCCTTCCGCCGCCGATCACTACGAACCACTGCGTGCTTTCGAGAAGGCGTTCAAGGACGATCTCAAAGACCTCGCGGCGTTCAAGAAGGAGGACGCCGAGTCCTACGAGCAGTACATCGCACTGAAGAACGCCAGCGCCGCGAAGCCAATCAGTGACTCGGCCAAGCGGGGCCGAGAACTCTTCTTCACGAAGGCCAACTGCACGGCCTGTCACGTCGGAGCCAACTTCGCCGATGAGAAGTTTCACAACCTCGGCATCGGCATGGCCGCCGAGAAGCCGGACCTCGGCCGCTTCGATCAGACCAAGGACGAAAAAGATCGGGGAGCATTCAAGACACCGACCGTCCGCAACGTCGCTCAATCCGGCCCGTACATGCACGACGGCAGCCTCAAAACACTGGCCGAAGTCGTCGAGTGGTACGACAAGGGTGGCCACCCGAATCCGCACCTCAGCGACAAGATCAAGAAGCTCAACCTGACCGCTCAGGAAAAGGGTGACCTCGTCGCCTACATGCAGGCTCTCACCGGTGACTTCCCCAAGGTTCGCGCGGACCGATTGCCTCAGTGATCGGTTGAGGAACCGTCGAGATCGTCAAAAACAAATCGCCCCGACTGCAATAGTGCAGCCGGGGCGATTGTGTTTGTGGAGTGCGGGAGTTGCCTCGTTTAACCGCGTGGGCAACGCCCCGCGCGTGGATGGGCGAAACAGCCTCAGATGCCGCTCGACGCGCGGGGCGTTGCCCACGCGGTTAAACGACGGAATTTGAGCCGTCTGTCGAATCATTCAAACGTGATCAGCAAATCTCCCGCTGCCACTTGAGTTCCTCGTTTGATGAGGACTTGGCCGATTTTTCCGTCGCGGTCGGCGGTGATGTTGGTTTCCATTTTCATGGCTTCGAGTGACAGGAGCTTTTGGCCCTTGGTCACGCTGTCGCCGGAGTGGACGGCGATGGTCGAGATCATGCCGGGCATGGAGGCTCCGACGTGTTTGGGGTTGGCGCTGTCGGCTTTGAGGTTGGCGGAAGCCTTCGGTTGGAGGGACTTGTCGGTGACAGTCACGTCGCGCGGTTGGCCGTTCAACTCGAAGAAGACGGTTCGTTTGCCATCGGGGTGCGCGTCACCGATCGAGAGGAACTTGACGATCAGCGTCTTGCCTGGCTCGATCTCGACGGACATCTCTTCGCCGGGGGCCTGGCCGTAAAAGAAGACCGGCGTGGGGAGGCCGCTCGTGTCTGAGTTCTTTTGGACGTGCGCGACGAACTCTTCGTAGACCTTCGGGTAGAGGAGCCACGTCACCGTTTCGCGTTTCGTCGGTTCGCGTTTGAGAATCTCGCGCACCTTGTCTGCTGCCGCTGGGAAGTCGGCGGGGAGCAGGCTCGCGCCGGGGCGGCCGGTTACGAGCGGGCGGTCTCCTAAGATGCGACGCTGCACTTGGAGCGGGAAGCCGCCGGGCGGTTGGCCCATCTTGCCACTGATGAGGTCGATGACGCTTTCGGGGAACGACAGTTCCTTCTTGCCGTTCAGCACGTCGTTGGCCGTCAGCTCGTTGGCGACCATGAACAACGCCATGTCACCGACGCTCTTCGAGCTGGGCGTCACCTTCACGATGTCGCCGAAGAGTTGATTCACGTCGGCGTAGAGCCGGCAGATCTCGGGCCAGCGATCGCTCATGCCGAGCGCCTTCGCCTGTTGATAGAGGTTCGTGTACTGACCGCCCGGCATCTCGTGCTGATACAGGTCGGCGGTCGCGGGGAGCATGACCGTCTCGAACGGCTGGTAATACTGCCGCACGACTTCCCAGTAGCGGGCGAGCGAATCGAGATGCTCGGTCTTCAAACCGGTGTTGCGGTCGCTGAAACGGAGAGCTTCGGCGAGCGCGTTGAGGTTCGGTTGCGAGGTGCCGCCCGACATCGGAGCGAGTGCCGCGTCGGCCACGTCCAGCCCGACATCGCTCGCTTGCAGAATCGACGCCGCCTGAATGCCCGCCGTGTCGTGCGTGTGGAAGTGGATCGGGATGCCGATCTCCTCCTTGAGTGTCTTCACCAGCTTGGCCGCTGCCGCCGGTTTGCACAGTCCTGCCATGTCCTTGATGGCGAGCATGTGTGCTCCCATCTTTTCGAGTTCTTTGGCGAGGTTCACGTAGTACTTGAGGTCGTACTTCGGGCGGCCGGGGTTGAGGATGTCGCCGGTGTAGCAGATGGCCGCTTCGCAGATCATCCCCGTCTCGACGACCGCGTCCATCGCGACCTTCATGTTCGGTGCCCAGTTGAGCGAATCGAAGACGCGGAACACGTCCATTCCCGCCGCCGCCGCTTCCTTCACGAACTCGACGACGATGTTGTCGGGATAGTTCGTGTAGCCGACAGCGTTCGACGCTCGCAGCAGCATTTGGAGGAGGATGTTCGGCACCTTGGCTCGAAGCTGTGAGAGTCGGTCCCACGGACATTCCTTGTTGAACCGCATGGCCGTGTCGAACGTCGCTCCGCCCCACATCTCCAAGGAGAAAAATTGCGGGCAGAGGCGAGCATACGCGCTGGCGATGTTGAGCAAGTCGTGTGTGCGAAACCGCGTGGCGAGCAACGACTGATGAGCATCGCGCATGGTGGTGTCGGTGATGAGCAGCCGCTGCTCGGCGCGAACCCAGTCAGCAAACCGCTTCGCGGCTTGTTCGTTGCCGAACTCTTTGCGAAGAGCTTCGAGTCGCGTCTTGGTTCCGGCGGGGATCGGTGCGTTCAGATCGAGTTCCGGCAGCGGAGCCGGTTTGCGATCGACCTTCGCCGCGGCGGCAGCGTGAACTTTGCCCGTGTTCAGAATCGTGTCGGCGAGGAACGAGAGCACCTTCGTCGCGCGATCCTTGCGCGGCGCGAACTGGAACAGCTCGGGCGTCTCGTCGATGAACCGCGTCGTGAAGCCGCCAGCCACGAATTTCGGGTGCGTCATGACCTTAATGAGGAACGGAATGTTCGTCTTCACGCCACGGATCCGGAACTCTTGCAGCACGCGCTCCATGCGCGCCGTCGCATCTTGGAACCGACGGCCGCGCACCGAGACTTTCACCAGCAGCGAATCGTAGAACGGGTTGATGACCGCTCCCGAAAATGCGCTGCCGCCGTCCAGACGCACGCCCGCGCCGCCCGCCGAGCGGTAGTGCGAGATGCGCCCGTAGTCGGGCATGAAGTTATTCGTCGGGTCTTCCGAGGTGACGCGGCACTGGACCGCGAAGCCATTCGTTTTGATATCGGCTTGCGAACCGAGATTGATCTCGGGGTCCGACAGCGGCGTCCCTTGAGCGACCAGAATTTGTGACTTCACGATGTCGATGCCGGTTACTTCTTCCGTCACCGTGTGTTCGACTTGGATGCGCGGATTGACCTCGATGAAATAGAAGAGGTTCGTGTCGGTGTCGAAGAGGAATTCGACTGTTCCCGCGTTTTGATAGCTGACGGCTTTGCCGATCTTGATCGCCGCCGCACAGATCTCGTCGCGTGTCTTTTCATCCAAGAACGGTGCCGGCGCGATCTCGACGACTTTTTGGTGCCGTCGTTGGACCGAGCAGTCTCGTTCGTAGAGATGGACCAAGTTGCCATGCTTGTCGCCCAGCAACTGCACTTCGATATGGCGCGGCTGCGGAATGAACTTCTCGACGAAGATGTCGGGTGAGCCGAATGCCGACATCGATTCACGCTGCGCCTGATCGAACAGCCCGGCCAAGTCTTCGGGCTTCAGCACGACGCGCATCCCGCGTCCACCGCCGCCGTTCGCCGCCTTGAGAATCACCGGATAGCCGGTCGCTTCCGCCAGCTTCTGTCCGTCCGCCACATCGGCGATGGCTTTGGAACTGCCTCCCAGCACCGGGACTCCCGCCGTGCGCGCCAACTCGCGCGCGGTGATCTTGTTGCCCAGTTGCTCCAAAATCTTGACGGTCGGCCCGACGAACTGAATCCCTGCCGCATCGCAGGCCGCCGCGAAGGCCGGGTTCTCGGAGAGGAATCCATAACCCGGATGGATCGCGTCCACGCCCGCCTCTTTCGCGATGCGGATGATCGCCGGGATGTCGAGGTACGCCTTGATCGGCTCGCCCCCCTTGCCGATCTGGTACGCCTCGTCGGCTTTGAACCGGTGCAGGGCATACCGGTCTTCGTGCGTGTAAATGGCGACCGTGCGGATGCCGAGTTCGTGAGCGGAGCGGCAAACTCGAATGGCGATCTCGCTACGGTTGGCAACGAGCAGCTTGCGAATGGGCTTCATGCGGGACGAGTCTTTTGTAAGCGGGAATTCGGCATTGGTGAGTGCATTCTCAATCGCAAGCGACTCTGCGATGAGCGGGGCGGGAGAATAGCGGAGGCATCCAACGGCTGGCAATTCAGCGGTGAACTCGCCTTGAACTCTTCGGCCGCTGACGACATGGCTGTGGTCGATCAGCGCACGACTGCCGGGTTCGGCCGTTTAACCGCGTGGGCAACGCCCCGCGCGTCGAGCGGCATTCATGACGGTTTCGCTCATCGACGCGCGGGGCGTTGCCCACGCGGTTAAACGAAGACCGCCTCGCAGGCTCACGTTGTCCGACCACTAACCGGCGTTGCTGGTCGCGGGATTCGTCTCACCTGTCGCCGCTCGCACAGGAGTTCGGACTGGCAACCAGCCGGGATCGCTGGCCTGCAAGACTTCCTCGATGGTGGTCAGGCCCTCACGGGCTTTTCTCAGCCCGTCGTAGCGCAGGGGAATCATGCCGGCCCGCTTGGCGTATTCGGTCAGGGCTTGAACCGTTGGAGAAATGGCGATCGCTTCCCGCAGCGCGTCATCGACGACAAGCAGTTCATGGATCGCGATCCGACCGGAGTAGCCGGTGTTGCGACACTTTTCGCAACCGGCACCTCGATAGAGTTCGTGGCATTCCAATCCCATCTGTTGCATCACCGCGAGCATGGCTTTTTTCGGCTCGTAAGACTCACGACATTTCGCACAAATGCGGCGGCAAAGTCGCTGAGCAAGAATGCCGTTCAGCGATTCGCCGATCTGATAGCCCTCGACTCCCATGTTGACGAGCCGCGTGAGGGCGCTGCACGCATTCTGTGTGTGAAGGGTGCTGAACACGAGATGTCCCGTCGAAGCGACTTGAACAGCCATGCGGGCGGTTTCTGCATCGCGGATTTCGCCGACCATCAAGATGTCGGGATCTTGTCGAAGTAGATTTCGCAGGAGGGTGGCGAAAGTCAGACCCACCTTTTCATTGACTTGGAATTGGTTGACGAGTGGCAGCGGAAACTCGATGGGGTCTTCCACGGTACAGATGTTCGCTTCGATGGAGCTGACCGCATTGATCGCCGCGTTGAGCGTGGTGCTTTTGCCGCTTCCCGACGGTCCTGTCACGAGAACCAGACCGTGCGGTTTGCGAATCTGCGACTGGAAGCGTTCGAGGTTTTCGCTGCTGAAGCCCAGTTGCGAAAGTGACAACGGGATATTCCGGCTGTCGAGGATGCGGATGACGGTCTTTTCACCGTGCGCGAGCGGCATCGTGCTGACACGCAGGTCGATGGAGCGACTTTCCAACATCACTGGAATGCGACCGTCCTGGGGCAGACGGCGCTCGGAAGGATCCAACGACGCCATGTGCTTAATGCGAGCGACGAGGGCGGGCGCGAGGGAACTCGGCAGCTCCAGCGACTTGAACAAGGCACCATCGACGCGAAACCGCACGCGGATTTGTCGATCGGTCGGCTCGATGTGAATGTCACTCGCCCCCTGCTTCACTGCGGCCGAGAGGATGTGGCTGACCAACTTCGCGAGGGGATTCTGCCCATTTCTTGCGTTGGCTTCTGCATGGTCTTCAATCGCCTCTGCGATCAGGTCATTGGCGTCGCATTGAAGGTCGTCAACACGGTTGTCGATGAGGAAGACTTGGGTGTCGGGTAGCGACGTTTGCAACGCGCGGCGGATGTCGCGGGCCGACGCGATCGCGAGCTGAACCTCGCACCGTGCGATTGCCTTCAGGCGGTCCAGCAGGAAGATGTCCGAGGGTTCGGCGATGGCCACGGTCAACGTGTCACGCAGTTTGAACAACGGCAGGACGAGATGCTTGACGAGGACTTCGCGCGGCAGAAGTTCGACCACTTTGGGATCGAACAGGCGTGCGTCAAGTCGCACGAACGGCAGCTTGAACTCGATGGCGAGGCATTCGAGAACTTGCTCTTCCGTGCAGAATTCTCGCTCGACGAGGACTTCACCGAGGAGCTTGTTCGCCCCTCCCTCCGACTGAATCTTGAGCGCGGCCTGCAACCGTTCGGCCGTGAGGAACCCCTGACGCACCAGAAGGTCGCCGAGTCGCAGACGTGGTTTGAGCAGAGGTTTGTTCATGATGAGTGATGGCGACTGGAGGGCATGTCAAAACTAGCCCGACGCGCAAGCGAGGGCTTCACCGTCATCGAATGTCCCACCCTCGCTTGCGCGTCGGGCTAGTTTCCGACGCCCAAACAGGTCTTGAAGTGTCCCCTAACGAAAGCTGGCGACGGCATCGATCACCGACTCGAACAGGTCGAAGCGTTGATCGAGACGAGTCACTTCAAAAATCTTGCGACCGGGATCGGCGAGACCACTGATCTTGACCGTGCCTCCCGCGTGTCTGGCTTGGTCCTGCAAATCGAGCAGCGCCGTGAGGCCGACGCTGTCGAACAGTTCACTCCGGTCCATCTGCAAGACGATCGACGACCGCCCCTGCTGCAAATGCCCTTCCAAGGACAAGACGAAGTGGCGCGAGGTCTCTTCGGTGAGATCGTCCGGCGTGTGTACGACCAGCACGCCGCCAAATGTTTCCGTGGTGATGTGCATGGTGGCTCTCGAAGCTCGGTCACTCGTCGCGTGGTCCACGCGGTTGATCGATGATTTCAGAACGATGCGGTCGACAGTTCGCACTCGCTGTCAAAACGAGACATGCGCGGAGTGGTGGTCAAACGCAGGATGTCGTAGACCCGCATGACCAATTCGCGCGGGCTGAAGGGTTTCATCACGACGGCAGACAACCGCAGTTCGGTTTCGAGGTCTTCTTCTTCATCCAATTCAAAGCCGCGCGCGGTCAGCATGATGACCGGCAGGTCGGCCAATGCGGCATCAGCCCGCACACGGCGAACCAGATCGGCACCGTTCATCCCCGGCATCGTGTAGTCGGTGATGAGCATGGCCGAAGGCTCACGTCGGAGCAGTTCCCAGCCGGTTTCGGCATCCGGCGCTCCGTGAACGTCGAAGCCCGCGCGGGTGAACTTCAGGGATATGGCGCGCACGATGTGCGGTTCGTCGTCGCAAACGATGATCCGGTGAGACATGACAAAGCTCCTCGTTAAGGGTTGGACATCAGTTCAGTTGCGGACAGCCTGCAACTCGGCGGAACGGGTTCCTCGCTCGCGGTGTCCCAGTGGGATTCGCACCGTGAAGCAACTCCCCAGATTGACTTGAGACGTGACGGTGATCGCTCCGTCGTGCATGTTCGTGACGATGTATTTGACCAGCGCCAGGCCAAGCCCGGTGCCAGCGGCGGCTTTGTTGTTTTGGGGGACTCGATAGAACCGCTCGAACAAACGCTGCAACGACTCGGGCGGAATGCCCATGCCATTGTCCTGCACTTCGATGACCGCCCGCGTCTCTTCCATACGGCTTCGCAATCGCACCTCGCCCCCCGACGGCGTGTACTTGATGGCGTTGGACAGCAGGTTAATGACTGCCTGCCCAAACAAGTCGTTATCAATATGGGCAGGCAGGTAGAGTTCGCTGAGTTCCTCCACGATGCCGATCTGCTTTTCTTGGGCGGCTGACGCAACGACGCCAAGTGACTTCTTCAGTACGAGATTGAGATCGACATCCTCACGCTGCACTTTGATCACACCACTCTCAACCCGTGCGATGTTCAACAGGTTATTGACCAGTCGAGTCAGTCGCAGCACCTGATCATCAATGAACTTCAGCAGTTCGTGACGCTCGGCTGGATCCTCGACATCGCCGTCAATCATCAACTCGGTATAGGCCCGGATGCTGGCCAACGGCGTCTTCAATTCGTGACTGACCGACGACACAAATTCGGCCTGCTTGTTTCGCTCCTGTGTCTCAGCCCGGATGTTTTCCAGCACGGCAGACACGCCGGTCACACGACCTTCGTCGTCGTACAGGTTGCCAACACGGGCGCGATATACGGCCGTCTCACCCGCCAGCTCGAAGCGCAAGTCACCCGTGCCCTGTTTCGACGCGGCAGACCGTGCCCGAGTGGAAGTGACGAGGGCCTTCAGTCCCGTGATCTTCTGCCAGGCCACAATCGGAAGCTGCGGGGAATTTCCCATGATCGCGGCCATCAGCGTCGCGGCACTGGCGTTGTGATAGATCAACGATTCATCGGCATCGAAGATGAACGCGGGTTGTCCCAACTGTTCGAGTGTTTGTTCGAGTCGCCGCACAAGATTGCGCAGCAAGTGCGACCTCGCTTCCGAGCGAGTTCGCTGATCGGTCGCCCGGCGCGCTTCCGCCGTCACACGCCGAATTTGATGAGTGCCCGCGTGAACCAAGCCGTGAAACATTCCCGTTCGCAGTGGGTCGGTATTCAACAAATCGGCACGCCTCATCAACGCTACCGCCACCGCCGCCTGTCGTTGGCACAACAGCATCGACAGGATCACGCCGACAGCACATCCGCCCAACGTGATCGCGGCGGGTAGCCAAGCTTGGTACGCCATCGCACTAAACAGCATCGCCACAGCACCACAGACCAACGACGGCCCGCACCAGGCCATGAGCCAGGTACTCTGGCCGACGACCACTCGAGTCTCCTCAGGAATCGGCGCGAAGTAGCCCGAATCGGACCGCGAAGAGCCGCGTAACGCAGACAGGGATTCAACGGCCATGACCGAGCCTCAAGATCGAATGGGCAACACAATCGAATGGACGGCAGAGCGGAGAGTCTTTCAGTCGAACGAGCTGCCCCGCAAACCACCTCGCATCGGCAAACCTAGGTCGAGGTTGGGATGTTGTCCAATTGCCACAGCGTTGCCGTGAAGCAACCACCGATGTGCCTGTTTCGGATCGCAGTGTTTACCGGTCGGTTCGCAGAAGCCGGTCGTAACGAGAAGCATGGTCGTCGTGGATGGACCACTTGAACTCGGCCAAGACGGACGCCCTGTTGAGACCAACACCAACCCGCAGCGTGAGCCAACACCAACCCGCAGCGTGAGCAAGGACGAATGCCGAGCGACACTCGTCCTCGCTCACGCTGCGGGTTGGTGTCATCCCTGAACAGGTACTCGCGTCGGGGACCAACCCACCGGACCGCGGCTCATTGGTCTCTCCACAATTCCGCATCAGCCTTTCATTCGCCAGAAATTTGCCCCAATCGCTCTCAGGGGCAGGGCATTTTCAACTTCCGAGAGTTGCTGCCGAACGGACGATCCGGGCTTCCACACTCGGAGATTGATTCTGCACAGCCCCTAAGCCGGAATGGCAGAACGATGAAGTCGGATTCACACACCAACTCCTTTCTTCCATCGTTCTGCCCCCATCGTTCTGCCACTCTCACCGAAGTACCGGGGCGAGAGTTGTGTAGAGACCACCGCAGCGCGGCTCGGAGGGAGACGCCCCCATCTCCTTGCAAGAACACCATCGTGGCGAGACACTTCCTCGCCGTTCAGCCTCCGTTGAAAAGCGAGTCACCCATGAAAAAAGACGACGGCAACCTTGTTCAGCCGGCGCGCATTCTCACCTCGGGAATCGTGATGGCCACCAGCGGCGTCACCTTCGCCTTCGGAACTCCGACGGGAATCATCGGGGGTGTGATCCTGTTTTTTATAGGAGTGTGCATGGTGTTTGATTCGTGGGACAAGCCACCTCATCCATTGCCCGCCACTGACTCCACGCCGCCTTCAAACACCTCGCCACCGTCATCATCAAATTGATCGCTCCCACATGGCCAAATCCCCCGAGTCCACGCCCGAGTACTCCCTGTCTCGAGTCATCTGCCGCAACCGGAAGGCGAAGCACGAGTACGAACTCATCCAGCAGCTTGAGTGCGGTTTGATCCTGCGCGGCAGCGAAGTGAAGAGCGTTCGCAACAACAAGATCTCGATCGAGGAAGCCTACGTCCAAGTTGAGAACAACGAGGTTTGGCTGATCGGCTGCGACATCGCCGAGTACCCTCAAGCGACGCACCTCAACCACGACCCCAAACGCCGCCGCAAGCTGCTGCTTCACAAACGCGAGCGCGAGAAATTCGCCAAGTCGTCACAACAGAAGGGTCTCACGCTGATCCCGCTCGACGTGCATCTGTCGCGCGGCCTCGTCAAAGTGACGGTCGCCGTCGCCAAGGGGCAGAAGGAATACGACAAGCGACAACGGATCAAGCAAGACTCGGCCAACCGCGACATCCAACAGGCCATGAAACGCGGCCGGGACTGACCCGTTCTCTCGGCCATCCTCCCTGCGGGACGGATGGCACCGTGGTCACGGGGGTTCGAGGGGCTAATGAAATTCCGGACGTTGCACGACCCCGCCCATGGCATCGTGGACGGGGAACGTGACCACAAACGCGCCGCGGTCCTTCGTTTTGACAAGCATCTCCAACTTTGTGCATTCCAGCCGTGTGACGAGGCAAAAGAGGACCGCTTGATCGGCAGCCGTATAGCCACCGGTCGCTTTAAACGCGGTCACACCCCGCTTGAGTTCCGTCAGAATGGCTTGCCGAATGGACTCGTGCTGTGCCGAGAAAATCAACACCCCGTTGTAGGCCTCGATACCGTGCAGTAGATATTCGACCGTCTTCGACGCGGCGAAGTACGTGAGCATCGAATACAGCGCCGGTTCGATCCCCATGAACAGTGCGGCAACGGCAAAGATGAACACGTTGAGGACCAGAATCACTTCACCGACGGTCGCAAATGTTCGTTTGCTGAGAATGACCGCCAGAATTTCCGTCCCGTCCAGAACTCCGCCACCTCGAATCGCCAAGCCGATACCAGCCCCGACGAAGAATCCGCCAAACGTCGCGCCCAACAGTTTGTCCGCCGTGGCAACCGGATAGGGAACGACAGCTAGGCAGATCGCCAGTCCGATGATCGCCAGAGAACTCTTGATCGTGAACGTCTTGCCGAGGTGCTGATATCCGACCGCGACGAATGGAGCATTGACGATCAGCAGCAAAACGGGGAGCGGCACCGCCGTCAGCTCCGCGATCAGCATCGAGATGCCCGTAACGCCGCCATCAATAAAGTGGTTCGGCAGTAGAAATCCCTTCAGCCCCAATCCTGCGATGAGAATGCCGAACATGATGTACGCGGCGCTCCGCATGTTCCGCATCGTACTGTCGAGCATCAGGGGCATCGCGTCCACCTCCTCATCGAGCTACATCACTTCGCCTTGATCGCCGCCTTCACCGCCGCTTCGATCTGTTCGTGGGTGAACTCCTTGTCCTCACCGCTTTCAAACTTCTTGAAGAGCTTGCCGTCCTTGCCATAAACCTTGAAGTGCGGCAGCGCCCCCTCGGCGATGTCAAACGCATCGGCTCCGTCGTCCGAGATGTCGAGCGCACTGACGAGGTTCTCGAACTGAGCGTTCTGTTTGACGAGGAACTCTTTCACCTTGTCCGGCACCTGTCCCTGGACCGGATCGTCGAAGCAAAGTGACACGACAACGACCCCCTTGTCGGCGTAGGCTTTGGCCATCTTGACCGTCTCGGGAAAAGCCTTGCGACACGGGACGCACCACGTCGCCCAGCAATCGACGACGACCACCTTGCCCTTGTTCGACGCGACGATCTTGTCGTAGCCCGCCTTGTCCACGACCCGCACGCTGATCGGCTTCGAGGCTCCCTGCGCGACGGCTGTCGCTGAACCGGCACCCGCGATCAGCAGGCCGCTCGCGCCGACAACCGCCTGCTGCATCCATTCGCGCCGTGATTGAACTTCGTCCATGATGGTCCTCGTTGAGTGATGAAGGTGATCGGGTGGTATTTCGCTCTGGGGTCGGGCGTTCAAATCCCGTGGAAAAACGTAGGGTAGACGTGTCCGACAAAAGTAGCAGGCACACTCCGTGTGCCGTCCGCGAGACCGTGATTCGCCGAGGAATTCGGTGAACGGCACATGGAATGTGCCTACTA
>JAYSQC010000217.1:0-2095 GCA_043721755.1 Schlesneria sp. | reverse complement strand
AAGCTCAGTTCGAGCGCCGGCCCACCAGAATGTGTCGGCGTTTTACAGGGTGGGCCGGCGCTCGAACTGAGCTTGTCCCACCCTACGCCGACTTTTGTCGGTCACGTCATTGATGCCCTCGTTCACACTTCGGGTTAGTGCAGGTGAGACAATTCTTGCCACCGGCGAAGACGGACTCACTCCACCCTGATCGGTGGCGGAGTTTCCTCGGGCGGCACGACAAGCACAACCATTACGATTGCCAAAGCGATGGGCGAGGTCCGTCGCGACAAACGAACGGCGGCAACGAACGCCGGACTTGTGGCCGATGTTGTCTCGACGGAGCGGAGCATCAGGCAGGAGGCAGCCCTTCTTTTCTTCCCGGTGAGGCAGCGATAGAGTCATGACCGTTTGGAATTGGAATTGGCGGAACAAGGGCGGCGAGATGTCGGGTGGATTGGCGAACACCGAACGTGGTGCAGACACCGAAGGGAGTGAGGGCGTGTCGCGACGTGACTTCCTGCGCGTGGGGGGACTCGGTGTCGTCGGACTGTCGCAAGCGGCATTGGCTCGTGGCGCGATGGCCTTCACGCACCGACGGGCCATTCTGATCCTGATGACGGGTGGGCCGAGCCAACTCGAAACGTTCGATCCCAAGCCCGACGCGCCGTCGATCATTCGTGGCCCGTTCCAATCTATCGA
The DNA here is from genome assembly GCA_043721755.1 of Schlesneria sp. GTDB lineage: Bacteria > Planctomycetota > Planctomycetia > Planctomycetales > Planctomycetaceae > Schlesneria. Next base: position 1,414 of record JAYSQC010000217.1, on the reverse strand, counting down.
GACCGCTGTTCCCGGACTTCGTTTCAGCGCGACTCTCCCGCTGCTGGCTCAACGGGCGGATCGGTTCGCGGTCGTCCGATCGTTCTCGCACGACGCGGCTCCAATTCATGAGACCGGTCAGCAGCTCTTGCAGACCGGGCGATTGGCTACCGGTGGCGTGAGGTTTCCTCACTGGGGAAGTGTCGTGGCCTGCAATTCTCCCGCACGCGGCGCGGCGTCTGGTTGTGCCATCGTCAATGGGCCGTTGGTTGGAACGGGAGTGAAGGCGGATCACGGACAGTCGTCAGGATTGTTGGGTGACGACTGGGAACCGACGATCTCGGCGATTGATCCCGATGACGAACCTGAGTCGATCCAGCGGCTGTACGGTTCGAGCCAGTTCGGTCGCGCGTTGTTGAAGTCTCGGCAACTGATCGAGCGCGGCACCCGCTGTGTCACGGTGAACCTGTTCGATTCACTGCACCAGCGTGTGACGTGGGACTGTCATGGCGACAAAAATTGCGGCCCCGCCACGGTGATGGATTACCAAGATCGGTTGTGCCCCGAGTTCGACCGCGCGCTGTCCGGGCTACTCGACGATCTCGCTCAACGCGGTTTGCTCGACGAGACGCTGGTCATCGCCACGGGTGAGTTCGGGCGCACGCCAAAGCTGAATGACCAACAGGGCCGCGATCACTGGCCGAGTTGTTGGTCGGGTGTGATCGCAGGCGGAAAAATCACGGGCGGTGCGGTTCTCGGCGCGAGCGACGCGACCGCGAGCACCCCCGTCGATCGCCCCGTCTCACCGGAGGAAGTCGCTGCGACTCTCATCGCGTGGTGTGGAGTGGACGCCTCACCCCTGACGACCCTCATCGGCAAAACCGAACTCCCGCTGATCCCCGCCGCACCGTTAACCGAACTGTGGGGATGAGGCTTTCACTTGGTGACTCTTCGGGCTTGGCTCGGTACGACGAATTCCACCGTTTGACAACAGCCCACGCGACCAAGTAACAACTCCACCCATTGCTCATCACTTCCGAGCAAAACACTCTTGGCCGAGTGGCGAAACAGGCAGACGCATCGGACTTAAAATCCGGTGTCGCGAAAGCGACGTGCGGGTTCGAACCCCGCCTCGGCCAATAGGTTGCGTTCGATTGCAATGCTCTCAACAAGTGTTGTTTCATGTCCGTTTCATGTCCAGCGTCGAAATTCACGCGGTCTCTGCCATGCGTAGAACTGGTGGAACGAACAGGTTTTTGACGGTCTCATTCAGCCGCTTCGCCATGTTGACGTATCCCTGCGTTGTGGAGAGCGTCTGGTGCTGCATCAGGCCCTGTATACTTCACGCGGCCGTAACTGACACTAACCCGAAGTGTAAACGAGGACGCAACTCACATCCTCGCTTACGCTTCGGGTTAGTGTGACTCAGCGTCAA
>JAYSQC010000216.1:0-15940 GCA_043721755.1 Schlesneria sp. | reverse complement strand
GACCTGACCCACGCTCACGCCGTGGGCGATGATCGGTCGCCCTCCCGGCTGAAAGCGCGAACGCGCAGCCCGCATGCGTCGGATGAACCACTCCAACGCCGCCTCGCCACCGCTTTGCCCAAGGAAGACAGTACCCCCGCCTCAATCCAGAACCCGAGAGCGCCACTTCAAAACGCGCCAGCGAGGGCTAGGCTTTGTCGGAAAACTATCAGCCGCTGGGCGCTAGCCCACGGTTTCCCGCAGAAACCGGACGCTGGCGCGTTCTGGCTGATAGTTTTCCGACAAAGCCTAGTTTTGAAATGCGGTCTCACAAGACGAACGCGGAGAGCGTTGCTGCGGACACATGAGTTCGGCAAGGGATGGCTGTGCGATCGCCGATCTCGATTCGAGGCGACGGAAGCAGTTGTTCAACGTGGCCGTGTGTGGACTTGCCGCGGCTTTGCATCCTCGTGCGAGTGACGACATGATCGCGACACGCGACGACCGCTCGAACTGGCTGGCAGACTGTTGAAAAACGTAGGGTAAGCCTCTGGCTGGCCTTGTTTTTCCGCAGCAATCACGGGCAAGCGAGACGCTTACCCTACGTTTTCAACAGGCGGCCAAACTCGGCGCGGTCAGCAATAAGGAACCCGACGTGCCATCGAGCGACATTTCTCCCGACCTGATTAATCGCATCCTAGCCGGAGATCGCGAGGGCTTGGCCGAGATGTTTACGCATTATCGGCCGCGCTTACTGCGGCTCGTCGAACTGCGATTGCACCCCAAACTGCGCGGTCGCGTTGATCCCGAAGACGTGCTGCAGGAAGCGTGGTTGAAAGCCGTCGATCGGATGAGCTACTTCCTGCGCGATGCGTCGCACTCGACCTTCATTTGGTTCCGGCTGATCACGACGCAAACTTTGATCGAGCTGCACCGCCGCCACCTCGGGGCCGAAAAACGAGACGCGGGGCGCGAACTGTCAATTCACGGTGGTTGGGACGCCGATTCCACCGCGTCGTCGCTGTCGTTTTCGTTGCAGGGCCGACTGACTTCGCCCAGCAGCGCAGTGCGCAAGGATGAGTTGGCGAAACAAATCGAGGTCGTCCTGCAAGGCATGGACGAAATCGACCGTGAAGTCCTGGCGCTGCGGCACTTCGAGGAACTGACCAACCGCGAGGTCTCGCAAGTTCTCAACATGTCCGAACAGGCGACAAGTGCCCGCTACTTGCGAGCACTCGGCCGACTGAAGAAGTTGCTGCAACTGATCCCCGATCTGCGGGGTTCCTAATTCGACTGTCTGATGTAGTGCAGATGTAGGGTGGGACCAGCGGCGCTTCGCCGCGCCGGCCCACCATGAGGCAGAGCGACTTTTATGGTGAGCTGGCGCTCGAACTGAGCTTGTCCCACCCTACAAGTGATTTTCAGCAGGCTGATAAATCTCTCGCGGCACAAAGTGAGAGGTTTCCGAGCGGGGCGGCGTCAGCCCAATGGCACTCACTTTGTCGAAAACGCCAAGTAACCCGCAGCGTCAGCGAGGGAGTTCCTCCTGTTTCACCACGTGTTGGACTCCCTCGCTGACGCTGCGGGTTACAAAGTGAGTGCCATGGGGCGTCAGCCCCCCGGTTCTTCCCAAGAGGGCTTACGCCCAAGAACCGGGGGGCTGACGCCACCCCGCTCAGATGTCTTATCACTGACAGATGTCTCATCACTGACCGCGTGAGGTAGAAACACTCTCGATGAGCCGCTTGTGATCTGTCCAAAAAACGTCGCCCTCGTTCCCTTCGTGATGGTCTGCCTGACATGCCTCTTTCGTCCGATCTCTCGGAGCTGAATCTCGACGGCTTTCCGTCGCAACTGGACTCCGCCGGTCTGGCTTCTTGCGAGCAACTCGATGTTTTGATGACGCTGTTCACGAATGAGGTGCGCGCCGGACTCAACCCGTCGATCGAAGCGTATGCGCAGCGGCACAAGGAACTCGCGGACGACATTCGCGAACTGTTCCCACTCGTGGAGACGCTGGAGCATTGCCGCGATCGGAAGGAGTCTGAATGCCTGCGTTACCGCTTTCCGCAAGAGTTTCGGATCGAGCAACTCGGGGAATATCGCATCGTGCGGGAGTTGGGTCGCGGTGGCATGGGGATCGTGTTTGAAGCGTTTGAGCCGGGGATGCAACGTCCCGTCGCGATCAAGCTGCTCCCTTGGCGATTCCGTGAGGATCGGCCTCAACGCGCCGAGCAACTCCGCAACGAGGCGGCAACGATCGCTCGCTTGCGGCACCGCAACATCGTCCCGATCTACTCGTTCGGCCAGCACGACGGCTACTGGTATTACGTGATGCAGTACGTGGCGGGAGTCAGCCTCGGTTGGGTCACGCGCCGCCTGCGTGAGCCTTCCGGTCTCGTGACGGCCGAGGAAATTCACCGCATCGCGCGCAGCGGTTCGTTCGCGGTGAAGGGGCTGGTCGAACCGATGGTTGAGACGACCGATCGCACGATTTCGCGAGACTCGTGGATGGCGTTCGCCCGGATGGGAGTGCAGGTCGCACAAGCCCTGGCTTACGCGCATCGCGAAGGCGCCCTGCACAACGACATCAAACCGGACAATCTGTTGCTCGATACGGTCGGGAAGATTTTCGTCACCGACTTCGGTGTCGGGTTGCATTGGGCGGAGGGCAACTCCAGTCAGGATGACCAACCCGTTGGCACGCTGCGATACATGGCTCCCGAGCGACTCGACGGACATCCGAGTGCCGCGACCGACATCTACGCGCTCGGGGTCACGCTCTATGAATTGGTCACAGGCTCAGCGCCGTTCGATCACGAGGATCGTCGGCAACTCGCCGAGTTGATTTTTGAAGGGAAGCCTCCCGCTCCGAGAGAACGCAGGCCGCAGCTTCCGGTTGCTCTGGAAGCGATCATCCTGCGAGCGATGGCCAAGGAACCGAGTCACCGTTACGCGACCGCCAACGAACTCGCCGCCGACTTGCTGCGGTTCCTCAAACGCCAACCGATCACCGCGGTTCGCGGCAGCCTCTGGGACAGACTGTTGCCTTGGCGCAAACGATCCGAGTAGCAGCCTGTTGAAAAACGTAGGGTAAGCGTCTCGCTTGCCCGTCTTCCAACTGCAATCACGGGCAAGCGAGACGCTTACCCTACGTTTTTCAACAGGCTGGTCGTCCCGGTACGACCACTCTGCTCCAAGCAGCGGGCTTGAGAACGTCCATTTGCTGGCTCGCACGTTGTACGTTAGCATCCGCCCTCGCTTCGCACTGTGATCGTGGCCGATCGAGACTCGATGCCAATCACCCCCTGCCTTCTCCCGTCTGCTCCCTTCCGGAAACTGTGGCCGTGGCCTTTCTCAAAGTCACCAAAGGATCGTCTGCCGGACAGGTACTGACCCTGTCGGGCGAACGCACGATTCTGGGAAGGCACCCGAGTTGTCAGGTCGTGTTGGACAACGGTTCCGTGAGCCGCCAGCACGCTCTGATTATCGAGACGGGTGGATCGCATTTCGTCGAGGACTTGCACAGCCGTAACGGGACTCAGGTGAACGGCACGTCGATCCGCGGTCGCACCGAGTTGGCCGATGGTGACGAACTGCAAGTCTGTGACTATGCGTTCCTGTTCCTGCGCCAGATCGAACGTGTCGTTGCCGCGCCCGTTGCGGGTTCAGCGACCCTGAGCAAGTCTGTCGTGCCGCTGGTGAGCAGCCTGCGAGAAACGGTCGATGACTCGGACGACGAATTTGAAAAGGGCCCCGGCCCAACGGGATCCCAGACCAGCATCAAAAAACTGTCGGACAGTTCGTCGGTCATCGCGGCCCTACAAGCCGGTTCGTCTGCGCGTGGTCTCCGTTTGAATGTCCGTCCCGAAGCCAAATTGCGGGCGGTCCTCGAAATTAGCGCGGCGCTGGGTCGCCTGCTCAAACTCGGTGACGTGCTGCCCGTGATTTTGAAGTCGTTGTCCAAAATCTTTCCGCAGGCCGACTGGGGTTTCGTCCTGCTCAAAGAGGGTGACAGTGACAAGATGCGGACCAGCGCGTCGTGGTCGCGCCGTCCCGGTGATGAGGACGAAGTTCCGATCAGCATGACCGTCGTCAATCAGGCGATGCAGGATGGCCAGGCGATTCTCAGCGCCGATGTGATGGGCGACCGACGGTTTCAATCGAGTGAAAGTTTGAGCGAACTGCAGCTTCGCTCGCTGATGTGCGTGCCGCTGACGGACTCGTCCGGAACCGCGTTGGGCGTGATCCAGCTCAGCACGCTCGATGTCTCGCAACCGTTCAATGCCGACGATTTGGATTTGCTCGTCAGTGTGTCAGTGCAAGCGTCGCTGGCCGTTGAAAACGCGACTTTGCACGACACCGTCCTCCGTCAACGCGACTACGAGCGCGATATGGAGTTTGCCGCGCAGGTCCAACTCGGTTTCCTGCCGGACCAGTCCCCGAAGTTGCCGGGCTATGAATTTGCCGACTTCTACGAAGCGGCCTTTAGCGTGGGGGGAGACTACTTCGATTACGTTTGGCTTCCCGATGGACGAGTCGCGCTGGCGATTGGTGATGTCGCGGGGAAGGGCGTCTCTGCCGCCTTACTGATGGCGCGGCTGCACGCTTCCGCGCGGTATCACCTGCTCAGCGCGTGTTCGGCGTCCAAGGCGATGAATAGTCTGAATGTGGAAGTCGCCACCAGCGGTCTGGGCTTTCGATTCATCACGCTGGCGTTTGCCGTCGTCGATCGGAAGACGAACGAAATCAGCATTGCCAACGCGGGGCATCTGCCTCCCGCCCGCCGTTTCGCTGACGGCCGCGTCGAATGGATCGGCATGAATGAATCCGGGATGCCGTTGGGAGTGGTTGCCGATCAGCAATTCGAGGAGTTGGTCATTCGCCTCGAACCCAGTGAGTCGCTCGTCTTCTATACCGATGGAATTACCGAAGCGATGAACGAGGAGAGTGAGCTGTTTGGCAAGGAACGCTTGATGACGGCCCTCGCGTCATGCCAGGGAGACTCCGAGGCATTGGTGAAGTGCCTCGTCACGGCGGTCGAAAAGTTCTGTGATGTCCGTGCGCAGCGCGACGACATCTGCGTGACCGCCGTCCGACGGCTCCACTAATCAAGGGACGCAACACGGTGTCCCTCGACAGCCTTCAAGTTCTCGGCGACGGTGGCCATGTCGCGCGGCGGCTCAGCCACTACGAATCGCGCTCGCAACAGTTGGAGATGGCGACCGCCGTCGAACAGGCCATTGCGAATGGCGAGCATCTCATCGTGGAAGCGGGAACGGGGACCGGCAAGAGCTTCGCGTATCTCGTCCCCGCGATCCTCGCCGCGACCGCCGGTCAGGGGGAGGGCAGTCCGCGCCGCAAAGTGGTGATCTCCACACACACGATCAGCCTCCAAGAGCAACTCATCACGAAGGACATCCCGTTTCTGAACGCGGTCCTGCCGGTGGAGTTCTCCGCCGTGCTGGTCAAAGGCCGATCCAACTACGTGAGCCTCCGCCGCCTGAAAGGGGCCGTCGAACGATCGCACTCCCTGTTCTCACGCCCCGATGAACTGGATCACATCCAGAACATCGTCCAGTGGTCGCAGAACACGGGTGACGGCAGCCTGTCGGACCTCTCTTTCAAGCCGTTGCCGCAGGTCTGGGATGAGGTTCGCAGCGAGCACGGCAACTGTTTGGGAAAGTCCTGTCCGACATACGAGAGCTGTCTCTACTATCGCGCCCGCCGTCGCATCTGGAACGCCGATGTGCTGGTTGTGAACCACGCGTTGTTCTTCGCGGACCTCGCGCTGCGTCGTGAGGGGGCAAGCGTGCTGCCCGACTACGACGTGGTGGTGTTCGATGAGGCTCACACGTTGGAACAGGTCGCCGCCGATCATCTCGGTCTCTCCGTCACCAGCGGGCAGATCGAGTACATGCTGAACAAGCTGCACAGCGACCGGACTCAAAAGGGGTTGCTCGTCAAGCTGCCGATCTCCAGTGTCGAGGCCCTGAAAGCGCAACATCAGGCCGAACAACTCGTCAATCGCGCCCGCCACCTCGGTCGCGATCTCTTCGACACGTTGCGCGAGTATCAGCGGACGAGCGGCTCGAAAAACGGGCGACTGCGCAAACCGCCCGACATCGTCAACGAAGTCAGTCCCGTGCTGAAGGAACTCGCCGCGCAGGTGATCGCGATCTCGAAACCGATCCAGCGCGACGAGCAACGCATCGAGTTCACTGCCGCCGCCGAACGCTGCATCGGACTGGCGAACTCACTGAACTCGTGGCTCCAACAAACGGCACCCGATTCGGTCTATTGGCTGGAAGTGAGTGGCCCGCAACAACAACGTGTCCGCATGGTCTCGGCTCCGGTCGATGTCGGCCCGGTCCTGCGCGACGAACTGTTCTCGAAAGTGAAGACGGCGATTCTGACCAGTGCGACGCTGGCGGTGGGCCAACAAAGCTTCGACTTCATTCGTCAGCGACTCGGCCTGACGAAATCGAACGAACTGAAACTCGGCAGTCCGTTCGATTACCGCAAGCAAATGAAGTTGATCCTGCCGGAAGGGATGCCCGATCCGACCGAGTCCCCCGCCGATTACCTCGCCGCCGTCTGTTCGCGAATCCAAGAGTACGTCGATGCGACGAAGGGCCGCGCGTTCGTCCTCTTCACCAGCTACCAGATGCTGCGCGAGGTCGCTCGCCGGATGACGCCGTGGTTCGTCAAACACAATTACGGACTGTTCGTGCAAGGTGACGACATGCCGCGCTCGCTGATGCTCGAAAAGTTTCGAGCCGATCCGGCGGGAGTTCTCTTCGGAGCGGACAGCTTTTGGCAGGGAGTCGATGTTCCGGGTGATGCCCTGCAAAACGTCATCATCACGAAGCTGCCGTTCAGTGTGCCGGACCAGCCACTGCTCGAAGCGCGACTCGAAGCGATCCGCGCCGACGGCGGCAACCCGTTCATGGACTATCAAGTTCCCGAAGCGATCATCAAGCTCAAGCAGGGCGTCGGCCGGTTGATTCGCACTCGCACCGACACGGGCTTGGTGGCGATCCTCGATCCGCGCGTTCGGACCAAGCGCTACGGCCAACTGTTCCTCGACAGCCTGCCCGATGGTCTCATCGTCTCGGCGCCGTGAGACGAGCTTCTGCGAAAGTCTGAACGAGGTTTCAGAGAGGCTTGGCAGAGGTGCCTCACCTGCTTATTATCCCGCCCACTCACAGGAGACTCGGTCAAACGAGTTCCCAGCCAGCGAGGAGAGGTGACAGAGTGGCCGATCGTGCTGGACTCGAAATCCAGTGTGGGGTCACACCCACCGAGGGTTCGAATCCCTCCCTCTCCGCTCTCAGCGGCAAGGCGTTGTTGCAACGCCTTGCCGCTGTTTTCGTTTGTGGCGTCATGATTCTGAATCTTTCGGCGATGGTGATCGATCCGGCTGACGGCGTTGCGGCCGAAAACCGCTGAATTCTGACTGCGACAGGCCATCCAGCACACGGGTGTCGATAGCCAAGATGTGATCGGAGACATGTCCAACCCAGGCTCGCACAGTGGCGTTCGGCGACTTGCCGTCCAGCGAGATCGGAATCGGGCTCACTGACGGTGTCTCGTCTGGCAAGACCGGAGTGATCCAGCTCGTCAAGGCGTCTTGAACAACACCAACCCGAAGCGTGAGCGAGGACGAGAGTCGAGCGACATCCGTCCTCGCTCACGCTTCGGGTTGGTGTTGTTCTTGGGCAAGTTCTAAGCTTTGTTAGCCGGACTTCGTTTTGTGACGACGCACTTCAAGTTCATCCGGAGAATTCATGCCGAAAGCTCCGGGCTAATGCCACTTGCCACCAGCACGCATTCGCTCCATGAACCACACTTACCCATCACAAGGAGTTGCCGCTGTGATTGATCGACTGCTGTGCCGAATCTGTCTCGGTTGGATGAGCCTGCTGGTACTCAGTGCCTCGACTTTGATGGCCGCCGATGCGGCTCCGGCCTTCGAGTTGAAGGACGGCGACCGCGTGGTGACGCTCGGCGGGACGTTTATCGAGCGGGAGGGACAGTTCGGGTTCATCGAGTCGGTCTTCACGCTGGCTGTGCCGGATCGGAAGGTCACGTTTCGCAATCTTGGTTGGAGCGGCGACACGATCTGGGCCGAATCGCGCGGGATTTTTGATCCGGCTCAGGTGGGCTATGGCCGGATGCTCGAACTGGTCCAGGAACTCAAGCCGACTCTGATTGTGTTCGGCTACGGCCAGAACGAATCGTTCGCGGGAGACGCCGGTCTCGATCCGTTCGTCAAGCAGTTTGAAAAGCTGTGCGAAGACGTGAAGCCAACCGGCGCGCGGCTGGCCTTCCTCACCCCACACAAGTTTGAGAAGCCTCGCGCGCCACTGCCCGATGCCAGCCGGCACAACGCAATGCTCGGGAAGTATGCCGAGGCGGTTCGGCAGCTCGCGGCGAGGCGTTCGGCTCCGGTGCTCGATCTGTACGCGCTTGATCTGCCGTCGCAGAGTCTCACCGAAAACGGAATGCACTTCGGCCCGAACGGCTACGCGGCGATGGCTCAGGCCGTGCGGTCACACTTGAAGCTGCCCAACGGTGGCAAGACCTCACAGCAGGAAGAGGCCATTCGGCAGAAGATCGTGGAAAAAAACAGGCTCTTCTTCCACCGTTGGCGTCCGCAAAACATCACGTACCTGACCGGCTTCCGCAAACACGAACAAGGCAACAACGCCGTCGAGATCGCGCAGTTCGACCCGCTCGTCGAACAGAGCGAAGTCGAGATCGACGCGATGAAGAAGCCTTGAAGATAATTTCTTTGACCACAGATTTCACAGATGGGCACAGATAAGAAGAAGACAAGTCAGGAAGAGATAAGAAATGGAAGAAGGGCAATTGTTGGTCAATCATCCTCCACAATTCTGACTTCCGTCTTCTGCCTTTATCCGTGTCATCTGTGCCATCCGTGGTTGCCCCCCTCTTCTGTCATTCTCCCTGATGGGTTGCATCATGATCGTTGTTCGTTGGTCGCGTTGGAGTCTGTTGGTTTTGGGTTGGCTGGCCTCGGCGCAGGTGGCGCTGGCTCAGCGGGAGTTAAAGGACATTCCGATTCCCGATGCCGAGGAAGAGCGGAAGACGTTCGTGCTGCCCGAGGGATTCGAGGTCAATCTGTTCGCGGCCGATCCCGGCATTCACAAGCCGGTTCAGATGAACTTTGATCCGCAGGGGCGGCTGTGGATTGCGGCCTCCGAGGTCTATCCGCAGATCGCGCCGGGGCAGAAGGCGACGGACAAGATTCTGATTCTGGAGGACACCGACGGCGACGGCGTCTCGGACAAGACGACCGTGTTCGCGGATGGCCTGCTGATTCCGACGGGCGTTGAGCCGGGAGACGGTGGCGCGTACGTGGCCAATTCAACCGAGGTGCTGCACCTCAAGGACACCGACGGCGACGGCAAGGCCGATCAGTCGCGGATTGTCCTCAGCGGGTTCGGCACCGAGGACACGCACCACATTCTCCACACGTTTCGTTGGGGGATGGACGGGCAGCTCTACATGAACCAGTCGATCTACATTCACAGCCACGTCGAGACACCCTACGGGGTGCGGCGGCTGAATGCGGGCGGCATCTGGCAGTTCCGGCCCGAGACCATGAAGCTCGAAGTCTTTGCTCGCGGCTGGGTCAACACGTGGGGACACACCTTCGATCGCTGGGGCCAGTCGTTCACGACGGACGGTGCGGGCGGAGAGGGGATCAACTATGTCGTGCCGGGCGCGTCGTACCCGGCCGTGTTTGGAGTCCCTCGGATTCTGCATGGCCTGAACCCCGGCAGCCCGAAGTACTGCGGACTCGAAATGATCGACGGACGGCATCTGCCCGACGACTGGCAGGGGAACCTCATCACGCACGATTTTCGCGGCCACCGCGTCTGCCGGTTCGTGCTGAGCGAAGACGGCGCCGGTTTCGCGGCTCGTCAGCAGCAAGACCTCATCAGTAGCAACCACGTCGCGTTTCGACCGATCGACGTGAAGCAGGGACCGGACGGCGCGATCTACATCGCCGATTGGTACAACCCGATCATCCAACACGGTGAGGTGGACTTCCGCGATCCTCGCCGAGACCACACGCACGGCCGCATCTGGCGCGTCACTGCCAAGGGCCGCAAGCCGCTCGCGAAGCCAAAGTTGGTCGGGGCCGATGTCGCGTCCTTGTTGAACTCGCTCAAGTCGCACGAGTCCTTTGAACGCCAACATGCGAAGCGCGTCTTGAAGGAGTTGGGAGCGGACAAGGTTGTGCAGCCGCTGACCGCGTGGGTCGCGCAGCTCGATCCGAACGATCCGCAGTTCGAGCATCATCGGTTGGAAGGCTTGTGGATGTTCCAGAGCCTCGACGTACCGAATGTTTCGTTGTTGGACGCCGTGCTGAAGTCGAAGACGCCTCAGGCGCGAGCGGCTGGAGTGCGCGTGGTCGCGCAATGGTTTGGTGTGGCGATTGGCGCGAACGGGGAGCAGAAGAACCCCTCACCCCCGGCCCCTCTCCCCGCGGGGCCGGGGCGAGGGGAGTATGAGGTCGAACCCAAGGTTCTCGGTCAATCGGCGAAGGCCCTCGCGTGGCTGGAAACCGCCGTCGCTGACGAGCATCCGCGCGTGAGACTGGAAGCGGTACGAGCACTCGCCGAGTTCCAGCAACTTGAGGCGGCGAAGCTCGCGTTGCGGGCGGTCGATCAGCCGCTCGATCAGTTCCTGGATTACGCCTTGTGGCAGACGAGTCGCGAGTTGGCGTCCGTCTGGTTGCCCGAGGTCGTTGCTGGACGGTTCGACTTCGAGGGAAAGTTGCCACGACTTTTGTTCGCGATCCGTTCGGCCGAGGCCTCGCCCGCCGTGTCGGTTCTGGTCGCGAAGTGGAAGAACGGCGAAGTTCTCTCCGAACACGGGAAGGCTGCGGTCGAGACGATCTCGCAACTGGGCGATCCGGATCACCTGCGGTTCGTGTTCGACAAGGTCACGTCGAACGACGCGGTTCCCTCCACGGCGGCCTTGATGCTGAGAACGCTGGCCGAGGCGAAGCGCAAGCGAAACGTGCAGCCTGCGGGAGACCTCGGCTCGTTGATCAATGCCCTCAAGTCGTCCGATCCCCGACTGCAATTGGCGGCGGTCGATTGCATCGGCGCGTGGAAGGTCGAGTCGTTCCGCGCACCGCTCGCCGCGCTGGTGAGCGATCCTCAAGCGAGCGTCCCCGCGCGACTCGCGGCCATTCAAGGCGTGGCCCAACTTGGCGGAGGTGCGAGCCAAGAACTGCTCGCTCAGTTGGCCGGGTCGAACGACGCCGAGTCGATTCGCGCGGCTGCGGTCATGTCGCTCATTCCGCTCAACACGGGCAATGCTGCGAAGTTGGCGGTCGCGTGGCTGGCCGGTTCCAAGGAGATCGGCCAGCAGTCCGCCGTCATCAACGCCTTCCTGCAACACAAGGGTGGACCGGACGTGCTGGCGTCGGCCCTCGCCGATCAAAAACTTTCCGAAGACGCGGCCAAGGTCGCGCAGCGAGTCGTCACCGGTTCGGGCCGACAGGAGCCGAAGCTGACCGACGCGCTGAGCAAATCCGGCGGCATCACGAACATGCCGAAAAAGCTCGCGAAGGAAGAGATGGAAGCGCTCGTCAACACGATCAAGGATCAGGGGGACGCGGCTCACGGCGAACGCATCTTCCGTCGCGCTGAGTTGAACTGCCTCAAGTGCCACGCGATCAGCGGCGCGGGAGGCAAGGTCGGTCCCGATCTCGTCAGCATCGGGGCGAGTGCCCAAGTTGATTATCTCGTCGATTCGATTCTCGACCCGAACAAGAACGTGAAGGAAGGCTATCAGTCGCTGGTCGTCGCGACGAATCAGGGCAAGGTGCTGACGGGGATCAAACTCCGTCAGACCGATACCGAACTGCTGCTGCGTGACGCCGAAGACAAAGAGTTCGGCATCCCGCTCAAGGACATCGACGAGCAGTCGAACGGCTCGTCGCTCATGCCGGTCGGACTCGTGGACAAACTGACCAAGTCGGAACTGATCGACCTCGTCCGCTTCATGAGTGAACTCGGGAAGCCCGGCCCCTACGCCGCCGTCACCGCGCGCGTCGTCCGTCGTTGGGAGACCCTGCAACCAACCGAAGAGTCCTACCGCCGATTGACTCGCACCAGCGAGACGCAGACCGTCGCCGACGACACCGGCGTGAACTGGCTCCCCGTCTACAGCACCGTGCAGGGAAGCCTGCCCGTGCAGGACATTCTCGACTTCACCTTCCAACGTAAATTGGAAGGGACGACACGCAAGATCGGCTACGTCCGGGCGACGATCCACGTCACGACGGCCGGACCAGTCGGAGTGACGCTCAACAAACCCGACGGCCTCTTCGTCTGGATCGACGGTAAGCAGATCGACCCCGCGCACAAGCTGACGCTGCCATTGGGAGTCGGCCCGCACAAGCTGACGTTCGCCGTCGATCTTCTTTCGCGCCAAGAGCCGCTTCGTGCCGAGTTGGCCGATATCCCCGGCTCGGCCGCTCAAGCTCAGTTCGCGGGTGGCAAGTAATGTGGCGACCTGCAGCCTCTTCATCATTTTGCCGACACATGCTTTTGCCAAAGGCACAGACAGAATCATGTGTCGGCAGAATGATGAAGAGGAACGATGACGGGCTTTGTTGAACTGAGGAGTTCGTACTGATGCGTCTGGGCTACAACACGAACGGGATGACCGGACATCGGTGGGAGCAGGCGCTCGAACTGATGCACGAGGTCGGGTATCGGTCGGTCGCCATTACGGTGGACCACCATTGTCTGAACCCGTTCGCGCCACAGTTGGCTCGCGAGCTGAGTCACATGCGGCGACTGCTCGAACGGTTTGAGATGACTTCGGTGATCGAGACCGGCGCGCGATTTCTGCTCGACCCGCGCGCGAAGCATGAACCGACGCTCGTCAGTCCGACGAAGGAACAGCGCGACGTGCGGATCGACTTCCTGCGGAAGTGCCTCGCGCTGGCCCAGCATCTCGGTTCCGACGCTGTTTCGTTTTGGGCGGGCATTGTGCGCGACGGAGCAGCACGCGACGTGGCCTTCGATCGGCTGGCAGATGGTGTGCGGCGGGTTCTCGACGGGGCCGATGAACTGGGCGTGCGACTCGCGTTCGAGCCGGAGCCGGGAATGCTCGTCGCCACGTTTGAGGACTTTCGCGAGTTGCTTGCGCGCGTCGATGGTCCGCGTTTAGGACTGTGCGTGGACATCGGTCACGTTCATTGCCTCGAACCGCGACCGATTTCGGAGTACCTGATCGAGTGGCGTGACCGGCTGTTCACGATCCACATTGAAGACATGGTGCGCGGCGTTCACGATCACCTGCGGTTCGGGGAAGGAACGATCGACTTCCCGCCTGTCCTGCAAACGCTGAAAGAGATCGGCTATCGAGGCGGCCTGAATGTGGAACTCAGCCGCCACAGCCACATCGCGCCCGAAGTGTTACGCGAGTCGTTTGAGTTTCTGTCGCGAGCGATGTCAGACCGGGTTCCGAATCACGTCGTTTAACCGCGTGGGCAACGCCCCGCGCGTCGAGCGATGTCCAACATTGTTTCGTCGCGCGACGCGCGACGCGCGGGGCGTTGCCCACGCGGTTAAACGATTCCCTCTTTTGCCGCGACATGTTTGTTCTGTTCAACCAGCCTCTTCAAAAACCGGAGTGACTCATGATTCGGCAACTTATCGCAGCAGTGGCAGTGGCGGCGTTCGGTCTGATGGGATGGACGGAGGCGGCGGAGCCGGTTCGCGTTGGCATCTTGGGGATCGATAACTTTGGGTCGGTGGCGTACACGGAGTTTCTCAATCGACCTCATGCGGAAGGAGTGTTTGCGGGTGTGCGCGTGGTCGCCGCCTATCCGATCGGCAGCGATGACTATCCCGACAGCGACAAGCTCGTCGCGAGTTGGAAGGACCAACTGCTGAAGATGTATCAGTCGCCCCAGGATCCCAAAGACGCTGTGCCGCCGATTGAGATGGTCGGTTCGGTTGAGGCTCTGTTGGCGAAGTGTGACGCGGTCATGATCTTCAGCATGGATGGTCGCCTCCACTTGAAGCAGGCCGAAGCGGTACTCAAGGCGGGCAAGCGACTCTTTGTCAGCCGCCCATTGGCTGCGTCTCTCGCCGATGCCGTGGCGATCTTGAAGTTGTCCGAAGAGACGAAGACGCCGTGTTGGAGCAGCTCGCAGCATCGGTTCAGTGCGGGCTTCAGTGGGATGCGCGATCACCCGGAAGTGGGCCGCGTCATCGGCTGCGATGTCTACGGCGGCTGGACCGTGAATGCTCCCGCAGCCGACCAGTTCACGCGCCCACTGCACAGCATCGAGACGCTCTACACGATCATGGGGCCGGGTGTCGTGACGGTGGCCTGCACCTCCACGCCGACAGTCGAGTCGATCACGGCCGTCTGGAAGGATGGTCGCGTCGGAACGTATCGGGGCATTAAAGAGGGAGCCGTCAAATACAGTGCGACGGTCTTCGGTGAGAAGGGGGTCTCGACCGCAGGCATCTACGGCCACGGCGTCCCCGTGAACGGCGTTGTCCCCACGAACGACAAGTACGTCGGCTACGAAGGGCTGGCGACCGAGATCGCCAAGTTCCTCAAAGGCGGACCACCGCCGGTCAGCCCCGCCGAGACATTGGAGATCTTTGCTCTCATCCAAGCGGCCGAGGACAGCAAAGCTCAAGCGGGAGCTGTCGTGCGACTGAAGAGCCTTTGGGAAAGTGCCCAGCCGTAGCAGACACGGCGCGGCTTCACTTCGTTCCGCCGCAATCCAAGTGTGATTCTTGGGCGTTAGCCCTCTTGTCTGTTTCTGAGCGGGGTGGCGTCAGACCCCCGGTTCTGGAAGTTCCCTGCCACCACAGAAGGGCTGACGCCCGAAGAACCGGGGGGCTGACGCCACCCCGCTCAGATGTCTCACCCTGACCGCGCGAGGTGTCAAGTCCGTTTCCTTGGGGTTCAGCCCCGGGACTCATACGCCTCACCTCGAACCGCGCAGGTTTTCACCGCGAACAGCCGTGGGGAAGTTACGGTGAGCGAACCTGCTTCGGGGAGTTGAACGAAGAACTCAGTTGGCTTCAATTCGCGCAGTAGTCGCTCGACCGCAGCGGCTTCGTCGAGACCCCCGGCGTGTCCGACATAGGCGATCACCGTCAGGACTCCTTGCGGGCGGAGTAGCTTCAGCGCGGCAGTGATCGCTGTCACGGTTCGGTCGCCGCGCGTCGTGACGATCGCGTCGCCACCGGGAAGGTAGCCGAGGTTGAACATCACGGCGGCAACGTATCCGTGATGCCGCTCGGGGATGATCGCGTTCATTTCGGCGTGGTCGTGGTGGAGCAGGGTCACGTTCGTCAGCCCTTCGGCATCGAGTCGTTCCCGCGTGCGATCGAGCGCGGTCTGCTGCACATCGAAGGCGAAGACGGCTCCTGTCGGGCCAACAAGTCGCGCGAGAAAAGTGGTGTCGTGGCCGTTCCCCGCTGTCGCGTCGATGGCGGTATCGCCTGCTCGAATCGCCTGTCGAATGATGTCGTGAGCCTGTTCAGTCAGCGGTGGCATCGGGACTTTTTCCTGACTGGATCGGCTGTCTTGAAACATAGGATGGACGCCTCGTCCGTCCGGGTGTCGCCGTCATTCGCGGTCTGACGGGGCGTCCATCCTACGGATTTCGATGGGGTGATCGACCAACTTGAGATTGCGGGATTGACCTCGTTTATCCGCGTGGGCAACGCCCCGCGCGTTGATGGGGAACAGACTCGAACGTCTCTGGACGCGCGGGGCGTTGCCCACGCGGTTAAACGACGCACCGGGGCAATACAAAGTTGGTCGACCACTAGTCCTCAAACAAGCGAACCCCACCGGGCTTGTCCCGGTGGAAATAGGTTTTTGCACTACTTGCTCATTCACTCGAAGCGGCGCGACGAGTCGTGCAAAA
>JAYSQC010000215.1:0-1068 GCA_043721755.1 Schlesneria sp. | reverse complement strand
CAGCCCGTTGAAAAACGTAGGATGGACGCCCTCGTCCGTCCGTTTTCAACTCGAAATCACTCGGACGAGGGCGTCCAAGTTACGTTCTTCAACAGGCTGCTAAGGTGATCGGAAAGTGTTGTCTGACCACACCAACCCGAAGTGTGAACGAGGGCGAAGTCTCTCGACGCCCTCGTTCACACTTCGGGTTGGTGTGGTACGGGTAAACTAACTCCTGCCGATCGCCTACCCACCGAACAGGCTTACGATGCGCGGGATCAACCGCTCGAACGCTTTCGCGCGATGGCTGATGTGCCGCTTGACGGCGGCGTTGAGCTGCCCGAAGGTTTGATGGTACTCGGGGACCAGAAACAGAGGGTCGTAGCCGAAGCCGTTGGAGCCGTGATAGTCCGTGAGGATTCGTCCCCCACAGCGTCCTTCGGACTCAAGCCGAATCGTACCGGTCGGGTCACTGAGTACCGCATAGCAGACGTAGTAAGCCGTTCGTTTTTCAGTGGGGATGTTCGCCAACTCGCTCAACAGTTTTTGGTTGTTGGCGGCATCGGCCCCTTGCTCTCCGGCATAGCGGGCGGAGTAGATGCCGGGAGCGCCGCCGAGAGCATCCACGCACAAGCCGCTGTCCTCGGCAATGACCCACACACCAAGACTCTTGGCAACTTCCGTCGCCTTTTTGGCGGCGTTGGCGGCGAACGAATCGCCGTCCTCATCGACCTCGGGCACATGCGGGAATGACTCGACCCCGATCAGCTCGATCCCATGCGGAACCATCAACTCGGCGATCTCACCGATCTTCTTCTTGTTACGGCTGCTCAAGACGATTTGGGGCAGGGAACTCATGAGAACAGGACTCGCACGGTTGTTTCAAATGATGGGTGAGCGAGGCGGCGGTGGCCCAATTGTTCTGCGTTGGTTGAGGGAGCGGATTCCCAAGAACCTCAAGTTCGAGTCTTGGTGAGCCGGGTGGCGTCAGCCCAATGGCACTGACTTTAGTAGCGGTACGGCGCGAGCCGTCCGGTTGAAGCGAGAGCAAACTCGACAAAACCGGGCGGCTTGCGCCGCTCCGCTACT
>JAYSQC010000214.1:0-34903 GCA_043721755.1 Schlesneria sp. | reverse complement strand
CCGTTCGTTCGCGATCAGGTGTCTCGATGGCCAGCCGCGCGATCACGCCGTCGAGGCCGTGAGTCGCACCCAGCCGTTCGCGCACCGAGGTCTCGCTCGGGTTTGGCGAATAGGTGCCGTGTGTCAGCAGTGAACGCATCGCGGTCAACTCAGACTCGATCCGTCCCAGCACGCTGGCGGGCTGAAGTTCGTCCCATTGCTGCACGAACCGCTGTAGATCACCGAAGATTTGCTGCTGCTCCTCCGCGACCTCCGGCGACAGTTTTGAACTGGACTGTGCGGTGAAGTTTGCCGGCCCGCGCGGCCGCTCGCCACCGCTGCGCTGCAATCGATCGAGTTGCTCGACAACCTGCTCCAGCTCGACGACCAGTGCCGAAATCAGTTCGTCTTTGCCATCGAGCTGTTCGCGCAATCTGCCGAGTTCATCGTCAGAGGGGGCATCGAACGCATGTGGTTCAACGCGCTGTTCGGTGAGCGCCAGCGGAACCAACTCGTCACTGGCAGGAGTGTCGTCTGATTCAAACCGCACGAACAGCGAATCGTCCGGGCCTTCGCCTTGGATCGTCGTGTTAGTGGATCCGGACGGCAATGACCTGTCTTCCGCCACAGCGACAGCGGTCACGCTTTCGACGGAATTGACCATGTTTTTTGCACGAGAGTGGCGGGCGCCCACGATCAGAATCCTTTAAGGCGACAGGCCACAAATGGTTTACCCGTAGACACCAACCCGAAGTGTGAACGAGGGCGAAGTCGATCGATGTCCTCGTTCACACTTCGGGTTGGTGTCTACGAGTAAACCATTCGTTGCTGGTCACCTAAAATAATACCGCAGTCGCCAGAACACTGCAACACAAATCGTCCAAAACGTCCTGGTTTTTAAAACACACACACAACCTGGTTAGGTCCGTGTTTAATCGATCAAAACGATAGTCCGAGTCCATAGAGTCTTAGGAAACCAGAGGCTCGCTGTTGCCTTTTACGAATCAAAACGGTCAACTCGTCCAGCCGAGCTGCGCCTCGCCGAATACCTACTCATCACAGTTCCGACGGAAGGAAATGACCGCGATCCTGAACCTGAGTCCGAGCGAGAGCTTCACCGGCGACCTGTTCACCGAGGTCTCTCGCGGGCTGGATCAGAAGCTGTGGTTCGTCGAATCGCACTTGCACGGGATTTCGTAAATGACCGCAGCGGAAATCAACGCCAGGAATGATCGATCATGACACCAGCGACAACTCGAAAGGACGGTTGGAGATCACAGAACTCGAAGCCTGAAAGGACTACGCATCTTCGATGGGGGCTTTGCTGTCAGTTTACGAACGAGCCAATCCAATTTCGCACGACAACAGCAACGTCTTTGACGCGAATGCCCCTCGTGGAGAGACTCCGTAAAGTTTCGGATCTCTGCCTGACCAACGCAGAATCACTGTTCGCAGCATTGCGATACTGTGACGAGCACGGCATCGGCTGCTTCCGGATTTCGAGTTCAATTCTGCCGATCAAGACGCATCCTGAAGTTGGCTATCGGATCGATGACTTGCCGGACGCGACGAGCATCATTGAGACGTTTCGGCGTTCCGGCGATTTCGCGGCCGAGCATGACATTCGCACTTCATTTCATCCGGATCAATTCGTCGTGCTGAATTCGCCGCGCGAGGATGTGGTCGAAAGGTCTATTCAGGATTTGGAGTATCACGCGGAGGTGGCCGAATGGGTCGGCGCGGATGTCATCAACATTCACGGCGGCGGAGCCTACGGCAATAAAACGGCCGCACTGGCGGCGTTCGCTGGCAATGTAGATCGGCTTTCCGAGGGTGTTCGATCGCGGCTGACGATCGAGAACGACGACAAGACCTTCACTCCATCCGACCTTTTGTCGTTGTCGCGCTTTACTGGTTTGCCGGTCGTTTACGATGTCCATCATCACCGCTGCTTGCCCGACGAACTGAGCATTGAAGAGGCCACGGCAGCGGCCATCGAGACCTGGAACCGCGAGCCGCTGTTTCACATTTCCAGTCCGTTGGCTGGCTGGTCCGGGCCGAAGCCCGCGCGGCATCACGACGAGATCGACATCAATGATTTCCCCGCCTGCTGGGCCGGACTCGGCCTGACTGTCGAAGTGGAAGCGAAAAGCAAAGAAGTCGCCGTCAGAAAATTGCAGGATCAGTACAGACAGAAATTCGGCAACGATTCACGGGGTGATCTCACTTGAGCACCTGTCAAGCAAACGATTGACCGACCGCTCGCCGATTACCCCGCGATTTATCTTCTGAATGCGGAATTTCTGAATTCTCGAAAATGTAAGTTAAGACACCGAAAGCTTTCCGGTCTGATGGGAGTGAACGATTTGAACGACTTACGAATCAGCGAGTCCAGGTGTGATTGGCGTTCGTGAATCAAAACCCCAGCAAGGAGAGTGTGTGATGTTGAATCGAAGGTTTTTCTTGAGTGTGGCGGCGATGGCCGCGATGGGTGTTGTCCAAGGATCGGTCTCGACCGCAAATGCCGCCGAGAAGAACATCGTGACGACAGCGGTCGAGGCCGGTTCGTTCAAGACCTTGGCGGCGGCCCTGAAGGCCGGTGGCTTGGTCGAGACTCTGCAAGGCAAAGGGCCGTTCACGGTCTTTGCTCCGACGGATGAAGCGTTCGCCAAGTTGCCAGCGGGAACGGTCGAGACGTTGCTTAAGCCAGAAAACAAAGCTCAGCTCGTGTCGGTGCTGACGTATCACGTTGTGGCCGGCAAAGTGGCGGCGGCTCAAGTCGTGAAGCTGGATGCCGCCGCGACGGTGAATGGTCAGCGAGTCAACATCAAGGTTGAAGAGGGCAATGTGCGAGTCGATCAAGCGACGGTCGTGAAGGCCGACATTCATTGCTCGAACGGGATCATTCACGTCGTCGATCAAGTGCTGCTGCCGTCTGGCGACAACATTCCGGCGACGGCTGACAAGGCGGGGACGTTCAAGACGTTGCTCGCCGCTGCGAAGGCGGCCGGGTTGGTCGAAGTGCTGTCTGGCGACAAGCCGCTGACCGTGTTTGCTCCGGCAGACGAAGCGTTTGCGAAGCTGCCCGCCGGGACGGTCGAGAGCCTGCTCAAGCCGGAAAACAAAGAGAAGCTGGCCGCAATTCTGAAGTTTCACGTTGTCGTCGGTCGAGTGTTCTCCAACGAAGTGCTGAGCACGCCGGAATTGAAGACCGTTCAAGGCGGCACCTTGACCGCCGCGGTGAAAAACGGCGCGGCGACCATCAACGGTGTCAAGCTTCTCACAACGGACATTGATGCCTCGAACGGAGTCATTCATGTGATTGACGGCGTGATGTTGCCGCCAGCAACTACTGTGAAGACCTCTCACGTCATGCCGTCTCAGCCGACAATTGTTTCGAACGCCTGCCCGACCTCCGGTCGAGTGACGTACTCTCTGGTACAAACTCGCCACTTCCGTCGCTAATAGTGGTCGAGTCTGTTTCCTCCTACTGGTGCTCGCTAGAGTTCCCTGCCAACTCTGCAACAACACCTGAGCCGTCGTTCGGCTCAGGTGTTTTCGTGTTGAGCGTGTTTGCCGTTTCCGGTCCGTTATCGAGATCTCACTGATGCCTGCTGGTTCGCGAATTCTTGTTACCGGCGGCACAGGCTACGTCGGCGGAAGATTGATTCCGTTGTTAGAACAGCGTGGGCATCGGGTTCGTTGCGTGGCTCGGCGACCGGAGTTCTTGCAGCCGCGCGTGGGGCCGCAGACGGAGGTTGTCGCTGGAGATGTGTTGCAGCCAGAGACATTGTCGTCTGCTCTCGAAGAGATCGAAACCGCGTTTTATCTCGTGCATTCGATGGGGACCGGCAACGACTTCGAGGACGAAGATCGCATCGCCGCCCGCAACTTTGCCGAAGCCGCGAGACGAAGCGGGGTGCGGCGTATCGTCTATCTCGGTGGTCTGGGTGATGAGCAGCAGCAACTCTCGAAGCATCTACGCAGCCGGCAAGAGGTTGGCGCGATCCTGCGCGAGTCTGGGGCACAAGTCGTCGAGTTCCGCGCGTCGATCGTAATTGGCTCGGGCAGCTTGTCGTTTGAACTGATCCGAACGTTGGTGCAAAAACTTCCGGTGATGATTTGCCCGAAATGGGTGTCAACGCCGGCGCAGCCGGTCGCGATTGAAGACCTGTTGAGCTACCTACTGGCCGCGATTGATTTGCCCGCAGGGCCAAGCGACATCTTCGAGATCGGTGGTCCCGATCAAGTGTCTTACGGCGACATCATGCAAGAGTACGCGCGGCAGCGCGGGCTGAAACGCTGGATGATTTCGGTGCCGTTTCTTTCGCCACGATTATCGAGCTTATGGCTCGGACTGGTGACTCCCGTTTACGCTCGCATTGGCCGCAAGCTGGTCGATAGCCTGCGAAATCCGACCGTGGTCACGAACTCACACGCCAACGAAGTGTTCGCAATTCGCCCGCGCGGCGTCCGTGACGCGATCTCGCGAGCGCTCGTCAACGAAGACCACGAACTCACGGCCACACGCTGGTCCGATGCAATCAGTGCCTCAGGCCGCCCCCATCGCTGGGGTGGAATCCGATTCGGAACGCGACTGGTCGATTCACGCGAAGTTGAAGTCAATGTTCCGGTCGAAGCCGCGTTCGCTCCGATTCAACGGATCGGCGGTCAAACCGGTTGGTACTACGGCAACTGGCTGTGGCGACTTCGAGGCTGGCTCGATTTGCTCGTCGGTGGAGTCGGTTTGCGACGCGGTCGGCGAGATGCGGTTGATCTCCGAGTCGGCGATCCCGTCGATTGCTGGCGAGTCGATTCGCTGGAACCGAATCGCCGGTTGCGACTGTCTGCCGAGATGAAACTTCCCGGTCGAGCGTGGCTCGAATTTGAAGTCGAGCCGACGGACAACGGTTCGCGCATTCGACAAACGGCGGTGTTCGATCCGATTGGCCTGACGGGCTTAGGCTATTGGTACACGATCTACCCGCTGCATGAGTTTGTGTTCGGCGGCATGCTGCACGGCATCGCGAGTATCGCTCGCCGCTCAGTCGAAACAACAATGTGGCAACCGACAGTGCTTCGACAAGTGGCGGGGTTGGTTGCATTCATGGCTGTGTGCTTCCTATCGGCTGGTTTGGGAGCGGCCTTCACGGCGACATCCGTCGGCGGCTGGTATCAAACACTGGCGAAACCGAGTTGGAATCCGCCCGACTGGCTCTTCGGCCCGGTTTGGACTGCTCTCTATTTTCTGATGGCCGTCGCCGCGTGGCTCGTCTGGCGTGGCCACGGATGGAATGCTGCGAAGACAGCATTGAATTGGTTTGTGATTCAGCTCGCGCTCAACATGTTCTGGTCATTTGTGTTCTTCGGCCTGCAACGCCCTGGCCTCGCTTTCGCCGAGATCATCGTACTCTGGCTCTCGATTGTCGCGACCTGCCTCGCGTTTCAAGCCAAGTCGCGCACTGCGGCGTTGTTGCTGGTTCCGTATCTGGCGTGGACATCGTTCGCCGCCATCTTGAACCTGACTCTCTGGAGGTTGAATATCTGATGAGTGCCAGACTCGTTCCAAAGATCCGCATTCAAAATTGCAACGACGCGCCGATTCGAGCGGACGGCGAATTCGTGTTGTATTGGATGATCTCATTCCGGCGACTGTCTTCCAATTTCAGTCTGCAGCGCGCGGTGGAGTTGGCTGTTGAATTGCAAAAGCCGCTGGTGATCTTCGAGCCACTACGAATCGGGTATCGATGGGCGTGCGATCGGATTCATCGCTTCATGATCGACGGCATGGCCGAAAACGCCGCTCGAATCAACGCGCTCAACAATCCCGGCGTGATGTACTTTCCATATGTCGAACCATTGCCCGACGCCGATAAGGGATTGCTGGCGGCGTTGGCCCGGCGAGCCTGCGTCGTCGTGACGGATGGCTTCCCGTCAGCCTTTTTGCCACACATGGTTTCGGCGGCGGCAGCTCGATTGCCGGTGCGACTGGAGTCCGTGGATTCAAATGGCCTACTGCCGTTGCGCGCTACAGACCGAGTCTTCACAACGGCATTCTCGTTCCGAGCTTATTTGCAGAAACAGTTGCTTCCGCATCTGGAAGAATTTCCGAAGCTGAACCCTTTGAGTGGCGTGCGTCTTCCGCCAATCCAGTCGCTGCCGCCGGAGATCACCACGCGCTGGCCCCCGGTGTCGGCGAAGTTGTTGGCTGGCGACAGGGCGGAACTCGCGGCATTGCCGATTGACCACTCGGTCGGCATTGTCGAAGCGCGTGGCGGATCAACGCTGGCTCGGCAGCGCTTGAAGAAGTTTTTGGATCAGCATCTGTCACAGTACGCGGCAGGGGCGAACGATCCCGATGCCGAAAATCGCAGCGGTCTTTCGCCGTATCTGCACTTCGGCCACATCTCGTCTCATGAGTTGTTTCAAGAATTGATGACGCGCGAAGAATGGTCGCCGCTATGCCTCGGCGAGAAGACCGGCGGCAAGCGTGAAGGCTGGTGGGGCGCGAGTCCCGGAGCCGAGTCATGGCTCGATGAGTTCATCACTTGGCGTGAGCTGGGCTACAACCTGACCTCGCACCGTGACGATTACGACCAGTACGAATCGCTCCCCGATTGGGCACAAGCGACGCTCGCCAAACATGAGCGAGATCCTCGCCAGTACGTTTATTCGCTGGAACAATTCGCAGCGGCCACAACGCACGATCTACTTTGGAACGCCGCGCAAACCCAGCTCGTTCGCCAAGGCCGCATCCACAACTATCTGCGAATGCTGTGGGGCAAGAAAATTCTCGAATGGACCGCAACCCCTCGCGACGCACTCGATGTCATGATCGAACTCAACAACAAATATGCTCTTGATGGCCGCAATCCGAATTCATACTCCGGCATCTTCTGGGTACTCGGCCGTTACGACCGAGCGTGGGGACCAGAGCGTCCCATCTACGGAACCATTCGATACATGAGTTCCGATAACACCCGCAAGAAGTTATGCGTTCGCGAGTACCTGAAGACTTTTGTGGCTCTCCGCCATTCCTGTTGAAAATGGTGTCCCGTGAGCGGCAAGGCGCTAGCCGCTCACGAGTGTTGTCCAACAGGAGTGGCGGAGAGCCACTTTTGTTTAAGCGGTTAGGCGAGCGGCAAGAAAAAGCAGACCCATCGAAGCCTGACGCGCAAGCGAAGGATGCTCGATATCCCAAGCTTCGCTTGCGCGTCAGGCTTCGATTGTCGGTATGACAACTACTGCCGCTCGCCTTACAACCTTCCGCCGGATCGCAGCACGGCTTCGGCGAGTTCGAGGCAATCGGGCGAGAGTCCCGCAGCGTGGAGCTTGCGCACGGTGTCATCGATGTCGTACTCGACCCGCTTCAGTTCGACGTGGCCGTTGTTGATGATCGCATACGCCGCGCGCGGGTCTCCATCGCGCGGTTGCCCCACGCTGCCGGGGTTCAAAATCTGACAATCGCCCAAGTCGCGATGAAACTGGATGTGGGTGTGTCCGACGCAGACGATGTCGGCGCTGATCCCGGCGAGCCGAGTCCGCCAGAGATCCGGTTCATCGGCGAGATACTCGTCCATCGGATCGCGCGGCGTGGCGTGGACGAGATGAAATCGAATGCCGTCGAGAGTGATCGACTCCGTGACCGGCAGTCGCGACAGGTACTTGAGGTGAGAGGGTGAGAGGATGTTCCAGTGTTGCTGCCGCGTCTCGCCCGCCAGCTTGCGAAAGCCCGAACCCGCCGGAGGAGCCACACGCTGAGCGACGGAATGATCGTGATTGCCCCGGATCGCGGTCGTCGCATGTTGGCGCACCCAGTCGATGCACGGAATCGGTTCCACGCCGTACTCGACGAGATCGCCGATGAACAGACAGGCATCGAACGTCTCGTGGATGATGGCGCTGAGCGCGGTCCAGTTGGCGTGAATGTCGGCCAGTACCAGAATCTTCATGCAACTCTATTTCCAATGCCGAAGTCCGGCTTCGCGGTGTCAGCCGGACATCGCTCCGGGGGATCGTGCCTCGTAGTGAAGTCCGGCTTTCAGAAAAGCCAGACTTCGAGCCGTTAATTCAGTGTAGGATGTCCCGCCCGCGACTTGCGTCTTGACGCTGTTCGGCGCGGCACGATCTAATACGCCGCGATCAATTTTCCCGCTCGGGGATGGCACTGCTCATGGCTCGACCACTCAATCTCAATCAACTGACTCTGCGCGACAAAATTCGTGAGGCCGCCCAGCGATCACACGAGTTGAGCGAACATTTGGAGCAGGCGTTTGTACCCAAAGTTCATGATCTGCGGAAGGTGACGCGACCGCCCGAACCGCACTCGGAAGCGCCTCCCGTGGCCGATGTGACGGTTCGTCATCAAGCGGCCTCGGTCTTGGAGGCCGACCAATACACCGACGGCCTGAACGACGACGCGGAAGCATTATTTGAAGCCATTGCCGCTGAAGTCGATCGGCTCGTGAACCAAGGTCAGCCGAAATGAGTCCGGTTCCTGACGGGCTGACCCACGATGTGGGACGGGCACTCTTGCCCGTCGTTTTTTTGGGCGGACGACGGGCAAGAGTGCCCGTCCTACGACCGTTTTCAATAGACTGTTATTCCCCACGCGGTTGAGGATGGCACATTTCACACTAACCCGAAGCGTCAGCGAGGATGCGAGTTGACCTCGCTGACGCTTCGGGTTAGTGTCCGCTTCATCCGCGTGGGGTATATTCCACGGACAGCCACGCGAACGAACGACTCGGAGTTTGAACCCCCATGGCGAGCAGCCAACTCAAATCGGACAGCCCGTTACCGACCGAGAGCCAACTTGGCTCCGGACACGGTTCGGCGTTTCCGTTTGCGTGGCGTGCTCCTGCGGTCGCTAGTTCCGAAACGGTCATCAGACCGCCTGCTACGGCCGGACCTGTCGAGGCTGCGCCCACCGCCGCGCCTGAATACAACCGGCGTCTCTTTCCCACGACGACCGAAGCGGACGATGTGGAGGGACTGCGCGTTGGTCATTTCACGATCCAACGTCGCGTCGGAACGGGCGGCATGGGATCGGTCTTCCTCGCCACGGATGAGCAGCTTCGGCGAAACGTCGCCCTCAAGATTCTCGCCCCGTCGTTCTCGATCGAACCGTCGTCAGTGCAGCGGTTTCAGAATGAGGCCCGTGCGGCCGCGCGGCTCGACCACGACAACATCGCGCGGGTCTTCTTTTACGGTGAAGACCACGGACTGCACTACATCGCTTACGAGTACGTCGCCGGTTCCAACCTGCGCGACGTGATCCGTGCGAAGGGCCGTCTCGAGCCGGCGGAGGCGGTGAACTACACCGTGCAGTTGGCCGCCGCACTCAGCCACACTTCGGCGGCGGGGATCGTCCATCGTGACATCAAGCCGTCCAACGTCCTGATCACGCCGCAGCGTCGCGCCAAGCTGGTCGATCTCGGACTGGCTCGACGCGAGACCAACGAAGCCTCCGCCGAACTGACCGTCGCGGGAACGACGCTCGGGACGTTCGACTACATCTCGCCCGAGCAAGCGAAAGACCCGCGCAACGTCGATGTTCGCAGCGACATCTATTCGCTCGGCTGCACGCTGTACCACATGCTGACCGGCGAACCGCCGTATCCCGAGGGGACCGTCCTTCAGAAGCTGCTTGACCATCAAGGCAAAGACGCGCCCGACCCGGCTCGCAAAAACCGGCGTGTGTCTCCAGAGTTGTCGGCCGTCGTGAAACGCATGATGGCCAGTGACCCGCGCCGCCGTTACACGAATCCCGGTGAGTTGCTGCGAGACCTGTTGCTGGTGGCGAGGTCACTCGGGGCGGGAGCCGTTCCCATCGACGGACAAGTCTGGCTGACCGCCTCGCGTCACCAGCTTCCGGCTTGGAAACGAAACATCGGTTGGATCGCCGCGGTGGCCTCACTGATTCTGCTCGTGGTCGCGATGCAGCGCTATCCGGGGTTGGCCCCGCATTTCGAGCCACGCAGTACGGCAAGGTTGGGAGCGACTTCCAATTCGTCTCCGTTCTCGTCGAGCAGACATTCCGATTCATCGTCGCCGACCGACAACGGCAGTGTCCTCAAACAAGAGGGCACACCGCGCGAACCACTGATCGACGGGCACTCGTCATCTGCGGCGGTCTCGGCAACGACCAAGGCTCCGCTGGATGACGCCGTGACGGGAGTCAAAGCGGGACCGCCATTCGCGAATCCGACGGAACTGCTTGAACCGGACGGTGCCGTCGCCAAGTCTGGCTCCGTCGCGAAAACGGGCGGCAGCGTCCTGCGGCCCATTCCACTCGATCCGAAGTTGGCAGACGGCATGTTTGGGACGAAAGACCTGCCTCTGTTGAGCGGCGATCTCACTGCTCGCATCAACGTCGCTGAGTCCTCATCCGGTGTCAAAGCCATCCCAGCTCCACCCGTGCCCGGCAAGGATGAGCCTCCGCCAGCAGCCGTCGCCATCAAGCCGGTCCCTGCCGTTTCAGACCCGCTTCCGACGACGACGGCAGGTGGTCCCGTGGTTGTGGCCGGTCAGGTGGTTTCCATTCTGGAAGGAAAGTCGTACGGCAGCTTGGAAGCCGCCTGTGCTGAAGCGAAGGACGGCAGCATCATCGAACTGCGTTACAACGGCAGTCGCCACGAGGTCGAACGGCCGATCCGTCTGGCAAACAAGAAGAACATCATCGTGCGCGGCGGCATCGGCTTCCGTCCGACAATCGCGTTCGCGCCGACGGAACCTCCGTCCGATGCCGCGCAGTCGCGCATGGTCACGGTCTCCGGCGGTTCATTGGAACTCGTCAACGTCGATCTCATCTTCACGGTCCCCGAACGAATCGCCGCCGATCGCTGGGCCTTGTTCTCGCTCGAACGTCCCGAAAAGTTGCAGCTTCACGGCGTGACGATCACCGTCTCGAACCCGAACGGCCAGCCCGCGTGCGTCGTCGAACAAGTCGCCGCCGCCGGCCAAGGACTCGGCAACGTCGGCATGATGAAGAATGGAATGCCCGCCGAACCGCCGCGCGTCTCGATCTCCGAAAGCCTCGTGCGTGGTGAGGCAGACTTGTTCTTCCTGAGAGACGCCGTGCCCGCCCGATTCCAGATCAAGGACGTGGTTGTCGCACTTCAGGGATCGCTCTTCCACGCCGTCTGTCAGTCCGAGTTGACCAATGCCGAGGCCGATCGCGTCACGCTGGAGTTGGATCACGCCACCTGTCTCCTGTCGAACAGTCTGATCCTGACCGAAGGGATCGACAACCTGCCCGATCGGACTCCGCCGCTGCTCGTGTTCGCCAACAACAACATCATCTCGTGCGGAGCCAAGCGGGCACTGGTCGCGATGAAGGACGCGGGAGACCTGATGGACCTGCAGCGGCAGTTCGTCTGGAAGGGAGACCGCAACTACTACGATGGCCTGTCCGTCTTCTGGCAGTTGGGTGGTCGTCAGCCTTCGTCGATGACGCGGCAGCTCGACTTCGATGCTTGGCGAAATCATTGGCTCGGCAACGAAGGGATTGGTTCGTCGAATGCCGTCGTCGTCTGGAAGTCCAAGCCGCTCGAACGGCCGTGGACGAAGTTGACCGCCGATGCCGTCGAACTCAATGCGATGGCCACTTCCAACCCGGCCGTCAACGGCGCGAGCGATCTCACCAACGCCGGTGCCACGCTCAGTAAGCTCCCCGTGCCGGCATCTGATTCCCAACCGGACTCGGATGACCAGCAGACCGACACCGAATGAGTCGCTGACTGTGGCCGCTAATCCTCAAACAACCGACCCCACTGGGCTGGCCCCGGTGGCTCGCGGGTTGTTGCACTACTCGCCGGGCCGATTCGAGTGACTGAGCAAGTAGTGCAAAGACCTGAATCCACCGGGGCCAGCCCGGTGGGGTTCGCTTGTTTGATGTCTAATGGGACTCGCCGCGCATGAGTTGGCTGACGTGGATCGTCGAATCGCTGCCGTTTCTCGCGACGATCTCGCCCCTCATGGGAGCCGCTGCTGTCGCGGTTGCCGCGCGGATGAACCCCGCACAGACGCGAAGGATCGCGTGGTCTAGCGCCGCGCTGACACTGGTGCTGCTGGGCGCAGTCGTCTGGAATTTCGCCCCGCATTGTGTCGATGAGCAAGGCCGAACCGTGTTCTCACAAATGGTTGTGAGCTTCGACGGGTTGACCCAATCGTCAGCGGGTGTTCTCCCACGCACGGGTGGCCCAACTGCCGCTGCGCGAACAGCCGCTGAGCCTGCGACGGATCGTGCAACATCAGGCCCGAATGACGCGCGCCTGCCACCGCGCGGCATCAACGTGCGGCTGACCTTCGGCATCGACGGACTGACGTTGTGGCCTGCGGTTTGGATCGCACTGGCAGTTCTCGTGGCTCTGTCGTTCGCCAAAACACCGCCTCCGTCTGAGCACAGGGAGACGGAATCGTCGCCGACTTACTGCATCGCGTTCCTGATTGCCGAGGCGGGGCTGCTCGGTTCCCTGACGGCACGCGATGTCATCGTGTCACTGCTGTCGTGGGAAGTCGCGCTCCCCGCGCTCTACGTCTTGGTCGGACGTTGGGGCGGACCAGAACGCCGGGCCGTTGCCGGTCGGATGCTGATCTTTCAACGCATCGGCGGCGGACTGACGCTGCTCGGGACGACGCTCGTCGCCGTGTCGTGGCCGTGGGTGCGGAGTGACTTCGATGCGCGACGCGCCGCGCTGACGTTCGATCTGTTCGGGCTGGTCGAGGGCCTGCGAACGATGGTCTCCCGCAACGAAATCGCGGTCGAAGTGTGGAGTGATGTCGCGCCGTGGGCCTGTCTGCTGCTGATGCTGGGCTTCGCACTGCGATTCCCGGCGTTCCCATTTCAACGCTGGTACACGCACGCGTTGGAAGAGGCCTCGACGGGAGTCGCGTGCCTGCTGGCAATCGCGCTGCCGCAGGTCGCCTTCTGTGGCTGGGTTCGATTCGCGATGCCATTGCTCACGGAAGAGGCGGTCGAATTGTCCTGGCTGCTCGGCGCGGCGGCGGCGATCGGTGCGGTTCACGCCGGACTGAAGGCCGCGTCGCAGAGTGACCTCAAGAAACTGGCCGCGGCGCTGTCGATGGGCCACCTCGCGCTGGCACTGCTGGCGATGAGGCTCCCGCTGCGCGAGGGCCTGACCGGCGCGTGGTTGATCGTGCAGACACAAGGGATGGTCACCGCGGGTTTGATACTGCTCATCGACTTTGCGCAAAAACGTCTCCCTCACCGTGAGTCCGCTCCCGTCGAGGGCCTGGCGTTCGATCAACCCCAACGCGCGGCGATGCTCGTCCTGCTGCTGGTCGCATCGGGAACGATGGCTCTCGCCAGCGGAGCCGGACCGCTACTCGCACTGTCGCAACTGACTTGGGAGACCACGCCCTTCGCGGCCTGCGGAATCGCGACGCTGCTCTTGATGACCTGGTCGCTGCTGGTCACTACTCAGCGCATTCTGTTCGGACGAGAACACTCTTCCACCTGTCCTTGACCTCAATCTCCGCAAGTTCTGCGTGGTGCTGCCGCTCATCCTAGGCTTTGTTTTGAAACTCACCCCTACCGGGCTTGCCCCGGTGGAATCAGGTCTTTGCACTACTTCTACTGTCCGACTTTCCGTAGTGCCCACCACAACCCGTTGCGTCTTGGTGGGCACAGCCCACCCTACATCTGGATGAACCGGACAGTAGAACTACTCGGCGTCACCGAAATGAGGGAGTAGTGCAGAGACCCGTAAACCACCCCGACAAGCGGGGTGGGGTTTCAAAACAAAGCCTAGTTTCGCAAACGCGGCCTCGTCCCGGTGGTCGGCAAACAACGAGAGCAACTCGGCGTCGGCTTGAGTCGCCCGGCCGCATTCGGACTCGTTGTGGTGAGGCTGCGTGTTCATCGTGGTGCCAGTATAGTCGCCGAGGACGAGCACTTCGGGCGCGAAATCGTTGGGGAATCAGGCTGAGTTTGAAAACCGGGGGCTGACGCCCAATGGCACTTACTTTAACTGCAAAGTAGCAGGCACACTCCGTGTGCCGTCTGCAAATTGCAGGTTACGGCACATGGAATGTGCCTACTACGTTCTAAAGTGAGTGCCATGGAGCTGACGCCGCCCCGCTTGCCTTGTTGAGAACATGCCTCTTTCCGTTGGTCTGACTTTATTGTGAGGTGGCCGATGTTTCGTTGTGTTCGTTGGAGCGGTGTGTGGTCTGTTGTGGCGATGGGACTCGTCGCGGTTGACGCGGCGAGGGTGCTGGGTCAGACCGCCGAACAGCCTCGCGCCGGCGTGTCGTTTCAGCAGCAGGTGCGGCCACTGTTGTCGAACACCTGCTTTCGGTGTCACGGTCCCGATGAGCACGAGCGGCAGGCGGGGTTGAGACTCGATCAGCGCGAGTCGGCGGTGTCGAAGTTGGACTCGGGGAAGACCGCCATCTCGCCGGGAAAGATTGACGCGAGTGAGATCGTGCGACGGATCAACTCGACCGATCCCGACGTGATGATGCCGCCGCCGTCGCTCAACAAACCGCTGAGTGCTGCGGACAAGAAGCTGCTGACCGCGTGGATCGAACAGGGGGCCGAGTACCGCGAACACTGGTCGTTTGTCGCGCCGACTCGACCCGCGCGTCCGGTTGTAAAGCACGCGAGTTGGCCGAAGAACGAGATCGATCAGTTCGTCTTGTCGAAGCTAGAACGCGAGGGCCTCGTGCCGTCGCCCGCAGCGGACAAGCTCACGCTCATTCGGCGAGTCAGTCTCGATCTGACCGGTCTCCCGCCGACGCTGGCCGAGGTCGATGCGTTCGTCGCCGACACGAGTCCGCAGGCTTACGAGACCGTCGTGGATCGCTTGCTCAAGTCACGGCGGTTCGGTGAACGGATGGCCGTCGATTGGCTCGACGCGGCACGGTTCGCGGACACGCACGGGTTTCATATCGACTCGGGCCGCGACATGACGCGCTGGCGCGACTGGGTCATTGAAGCCTACAACTCGAACCTGCCGTTCGATCAATTCACGATCCAGCAACTGGCGGGAGACCTGCTCCCCGACGCGGCCTCGCCCGAGCTGACGCTTTCGCAGCACATCGCCAGCGGGTTCAACCGCAACCACATGATTAACTTTGAAGGGGGAGCGATCCCGGCCGAGTACCACAACGCGTACATCGTCGATCGCGTCAGCACGACCTCGACCGTGTGGCTCGGCTTGTCGGTCGCGTGTGCCCAATGCCACGACCACAAGTACGACCCGATCACGCAGCGCGACTTCTATTCGCTCTACGCGTTCTTCCATAACGTGCCCGAGAACGGACTCGATGGCTCGAAGGGGAACGCGGCTCCGCTGTTGAAGACACCGTCGCTCGAGCAGCAGGCCAAGTTGAATGAACTCCATGCGGGGATCGCGTCGTTGGAGAAGCAACTCGCCGCGACGGGGCCGGATCTCGTCGAAGCACAACGCCAGTGGGAGACGGCTGCGAAGTCGGAACAACCCGTTGCATGGATCACACTCCAGCCGGAGTCACTGCACGCGGCGGGCGGCTCGACGCTGAAGCTCCTTGAGGACGGAACCGTGACAGCGACCGAAGCCAATCCCGCGACGGAGACGTACACCATCGTGGCTCCGGTCGAAGGCACGATCACGGCGGTGAGACTCGACGTGTTGCCGGACGACTCGCTGGCGGGCAAGGGACCGGGGCGGAGCATCAACGGCAACTTCGTGATGACGAGCGTCACGGTTGGGCTTGGCCCGAGCGATGACCGACGGAAGCCGCGCCCGCAGAAGATCGAACGAGCCTCGGCCGACTTCAGCCAAGAGACGTTTCCGATCGCGAACGTCCTCGACGCGAACGACCGCACCGGCTGGGCCATTCATCCCGCTGTCGGCCAGCCCCACCACGCGATCTTCGAGTTGGCCGATCCGATCCGGCTGAAAGGCGAACCCGCGCCGCTGACGGTCACGCTGGCTTTCAACTCGACGTTCGCTCAGCACCAACCGGGCCGCTTCCGCCTGTCAGTCACGTCGGTCGCCAATCCGCACGACAAGCCGAAGCTCCCCGAGAACATCACGTCGATCCTCAACACGACCGAGCGGACGGAAGCACAGCAACAAGAACTGGCCAAATACTTCCGCGAAGAGGTGCAGGGAAAGAAGCTCAGCGAAACGATTGCGGCTCGCAAGAAGGACGCGGATGAGTTCGAGCGGACGATCCCGACCACGATGGTCATGCAGGAGATGGCCACGCCGCGCGATACCTTCATCCTGCTGCGCGGCCAGTACGACAAGCAGGGTGACAAAGTGACCGCCGCCACGCCGTCGTTCCTGCCGCCGCTCGCGGAAGGTCTTCCCGCCAATCGGCTCGGCCTGGCGAAGTGGCTCGTGGACGAACGGCATCCGCTGACGAGCCGCGTCATCGTCAATCGTTACTGGCAAATGCTGTTTGGTTTGGGCCTTGTCAAGACGAGCGAAGACTTCGGCTCACAAGGCGAACAGCCGAGCCATCCGGAGTTGCTCGATTGGTTGGCGGTGGAGTTCCGGGGAGGACCGAGTGACGAGAGTCGAGTGTCGAGTGCCAAGCCAAGTCCCGCTGCAATTGCACTCTCTGGCTCTCAACCTTCGACCCTCAACCCTCAACCTTCTTGGGACACCAAGCACCTGATTCGCCTGCTCGTGACCTCGGCCACGTATCGCCAAGCGTCTCGCGTGACACCCGATCTGCGCGGACGCGATCCCGAGAATCGCTGGCTCGCACGGGGCAGCCGCTTCCGTCTGCAAGCCGAGTTCGTGCGCGATCAGGCGCTCGCGATCAGCGGCCTGCTCGACCCGCGCATCGGTGGCGCGAGTGTCTCGCCGTACCAGCCCGTTGGGATTTGGGAGGAACTCGCGTCGCGACAAGACGGCTACCAATGGACGGCTCAGTCGTACAAGCAGAGCACCGGTGCGGACCTCTATCGCCGCACGATGTACACGTTCTGGAAGCGGACCGCGCCGCCACCGACCCTCGCCACGTTCGACGCTCCCGACCGTGAGACCTGCACCGTCCGACGCGCTCGCACCAACACGCCGCTCCAAGCGTTGATCCTGCTCAACGACCCCACCTACATTGAAGCGTCCCGCAAGTTCGCCGAGCGCATCCTGCAAGAGGGAGGAGCGTCGCTGGATGAACGGCTGACATTCGCCTTTCGCCACGTCGTCGCGCGCCAGCCGTCACCACGCGAACGGGGGCTGCTCAAACAACTCGTGGCAGAACAACGGGCTGACTACTCCACACGCGGTGACAAAGCGGAGGCTCTGTTGAAGGTCGGTGAGTCCCCGCGCGAGACCAAACTCGACTCGAACGAACTCGCCGCCTGGACCATCGTCGCCAGCACGCTACTCAATCTGGATGAGTCACTGACTCGGAACTGATGGTGAATGGAGTTGGAACGAAGCAGGGCCGCGCGAATTGAGGGGAGCGCGAATGAAGACCAAGGCGATGGCTAAGGAGCGTATTCCTCGTTCTTCATTCTCGCTCTCCTCAATTCGCGCGGCAGCCCCTCTTGATCTCCCGTTCCCCAGCCCGACTCCCGTTGATCGAGACTCCTATTTTTTGGTGATGCGACCAATGCCACTTCCCGCTGAACCTCATTCGCCCCACCACGCCATCACTCCAGAGGGACCGGCGACTGCGATGCGTTGGCGCGGCGTGTTTCAAGTTCTGCGTCCGTTCCTCGCGCTGGTCACGGTGATGCTGCTGTTCTGCCTCGCCGACCAAGCGATCAACGGTGACAAGGCGACGTTTCACACCGCGCGCAGCATGAGAACGGTCGCAGCTCAAACGGCCACGGTGGCGGTTGCCGCCCTCGGGATGACGGTCATCATCATCGCGGGGGGGATCGACTTGTCGGTCGGCATGGCCATCGCGCTCTGTGCAACCGTGCTGGCGTGGAGCCTGAAGGAAGATGTCGCGCTGCTGTTGGTTCACGGCGACAACGTGGCCGGGGCGACGCAACGGTGGAAGTCGGCTCAAACAGAGTTGGGGCGTTCGCCCACAGACGTTGATTTGCAGAGCGTGGTTGAGAGCCGCAAAGGAGATCTCGAACGCTTGCAGTCGGCCTCGAAAACGTGGACCCCGTGGACGCCGTGGCTGGCGCTCCTGTTGACGCTCGGCTGCGGCTCGATGTGCGGACTGCTGAATGGGGCGCTCGTGAGTTACCTCGGGCTGGTGCCGTTCATCGTGACGCTCGGCACGATGCAGGTGTACCTCGGGATCGCAAAGAAGGTGGCGGCGGAGACGACCGTGCGTCCCGACACCGCCACCCAGGTTCCCGCGTGGTTCGGCGACCTGCTCAGCGTGCGACCTCAAGCGTTGTGGCTCGGATTGCCGAGCGGCGTGTGGTTCACGCTCGTACTCGCCGTGCTGCTCGCGGCCGTGCTGCATTACACGGTCTTCGGGCGCTACGTGTTCGCCCTCGGGTCGAACGAAGCGACCGCGCGACTGTGCGGCATCAACGTGCGCTGGAACAAGATCGCGGTCTATGCGCTCAGCGGCCTGTTTGTCGGGATCGCCGGTCTGTTCCAGTTCTCACGCCTGACCGTCGGCAACCCGACTTCGGGTGCCGGGCTGGAACTGAAAGTGATCGCGTCGGTCGTCATCGGCGGCGGCAGTTTGAACGGCGGGCGCGGCTCCGTCCTCGGAACGCTCACCGGCGCACTCATCATGTCAGTCATCACTAGCGGCTGCACAGCGCTCGGCCTGACCAACCCGATCCAAGACCTGATCCTCGGCATCATCATCGTCGCCGCCGTGACGCTCGATCAGTTGCGACAACGCAAGCAGGCCGCGTAGCAGCCTGTTGAAGAACCGTAGGATGGACGCCTCGTCCGTCCGTTTCCAAGTGCGTTTCGCTCGGACGAGGCGTCCAAGCCACGTTTTTCAACAGACGGTTAGTCCCGTGATGCTGTTTGACCTCGTGGTGATATCGCTCGCGTCCCAAGCTCTCATCATCGGCCGCGCGGGTTCACACCGAATCCAGCGAAACGGCAACCCCACCAACGCCGTTGACAAACCCTTTAGCACACGACACGTTGTCGCGAGCGAAGACCGCTCCCGCGTCAACAGTCTGGCCAAGTTAGCCAGCGCGCGGGTCAATTCACTGTTCGGCGGCCTTGCGCGCAGTTTTTCGCCCACCATCACCATAGGAAAACCATGTTCGACACTAAAAACAGTTTGCCACAGGACACCCGCACCAAGGTCGCCGCCATCTTGAATCAGTTGCTGGCCGACCTGACTGACCTTTACTCCCAGACCAAGCAGGCGCACTGGAATGTGCGCGGCCTGCATTTCTACTCGCTCCACAGGCTTTTCGACGAGGTCGCGGAGAGTGTCGAGGGGCATATTGACCCACTGGCCGAGCGCATTGTTGCGCGGGGCGGCGTGGCCAGCGGCACGGTTCGGCAGGCCGCCGCCCAAAGTTCGTTGGCCGAGTTCCCCACGGAGTGTGCGGAGGGATTGGCTTACCTTACGGCGCTGGCCGAGCGGTTCGCGCAGTGCGGCGCGGCAGCGCGGAAAGGCACAGACGATTCCGCAGCGTTGGGTGATGCAGACACGGCGGATTTGCTTACCGGCCTGTCGCAGGATTTAGATAAAAGTTTGTGGCTGCTTGAGGCCCACACCAGACAATGACGAGCCGCCTAACGATGAACCGCAACCGAGGCCCAACAAGCCATCAACCGAAGCAGCGTTCGGGGCGCCTTCACATCTCCAAGATCACTGGTCGCCGCCCGGTTACCTTGGACGTTACAGCGGCAAAAACCAAGAGTTGCGATCATGTCCTGTGGCTTACTCGCGGCGGAGTTGTGTGGAGAGCGAGTAGTCGAGGCCGTCGAAGCGATACTGGGCTTCACCGAACAGCGCGCGGTGACTGCCGGGAAGCAGCGGCACTTCGCCGACGTAGTGGCCTTCGGTTCGCTTCAGCTTCTGAGACGACCACTGCGCTTCGCGAAAGTCCTTCGTCGGTGCGGCGGCGGTCCACAGCAGGACTTCGTCGGGAGTCGCGTCGGATTCGATTGTCAGTCGCACGATGTTGCCTTCCGTTTCGTGTTTCCACTTCAGCGCGGGCATGGGCTTGTTGGCGGCGACGTGGCGCGTGAAGGCGGCGATGGAAGCGAGCGCCCCCTCACGGCCTCCCTTCAAATTGTGACCGGCGTTCGGGACATAGCGAATTTGTTTGGAGCCAGGGAGATCGTCCCAGTAGTTGTTCAACGCATCGACCGCCCAGTAGCGGTCGTTCGTCCCGTTGACGATCAGTTTGGGAAGCGTCAGTTGCTGGCGGTACGTCCACGGATCGACCCATTTCCAGAGCGGGAAGTCCGGCTCATCCTTCAGTCGCTGGATCAGACCTTTGCGTTCGTAGTCGTCGATCTGCTCGCTGTACTTGCCCCACGTTTCAAGCTGATAGGCCATCTGCTTGGGCATGTTGAGCGTGTCGATGACAATGGGAGCGATCCCGCGCACACGTTTGTCCGCGACGGCACTCAGCCACGTCGTCCAGCCTCGTTTGGAAGCACCCGTCACGACGAAGCCCTTCACGGGAGTCTTCCATTCTTGGGCGGCAAGTTGCTCGACGCAGTCCATCGCGCGGACGGCACTCTTCACCATCGGAAAGAGTAGGGGCCAACGGGCATCATTCGTGGCGAGATAGAACAGGAACGTGTCGGTGATGAGATCGTCTTCGGTGCGCCCACCGAGCAACGGCTGGTTGGGAACCTGCGGCAGTAAGGCCACGCGCATCCCGCACAGCGTGGCGAGCGACGTGCCGAGCAGTCGATCATCGGGGCGGGGCTGACTCAGACTGCTACCGCCGGTGATGAACAGCAGCACATGTTCGGGATGCTTCAACTGGGCTGGCTCGAACACGATCAGATCGTGCTTCCACGGCATGTCCTGCCACGTCTGTGAAGTCAGTGCGACATCGTAGGCTCGCCCTGCGGCTCCCTCCTGTTTGTCCGTCAGTTTCCACGCAAAGCTGTTGTCGGGTCGAGCGACGTAGTCCTGAAGTGCAGTTGGAACGGGTAGCGCTGTCGGAACAAGCACAGCCTCCACAGCAGGTTGAGCCTGCACCAACGAGACCATTCCCACCACGAGGCAGACGACGGAAGCGAGTGAGACGAGCGACAAAGTCTTCATCAAGAGCGATCTCCGAGAGCGTGGGCAATTCTATCGGCGTGAGGTTCTAGCGGCCGACGACTTGCCACGC
Organism: Schlesneria sp.; assembly: GCA_043721755.1. GTDB lineage: Bacteria > Planctomycetota > Planctomycetia > Planctomycetales > Planctomycetaceae > Schlesneria. The sequence goes on along the minus strand of JAYSQC010000214.1, from coordinate 13,710 downwards.
CAATCAACGTTTCACCAACCCGCAGCGTGAGCGAGGACGCGACTGCGTTTCATCCTCGCTCACGCTGCGGGTTGGTGTGATTAGGGCAGCCAGTGAATGTGACTCGTGAAACGAGAACAGCCCGCGAGGCATTCCCGTCGCGGGCTAGGTTGGTGTCAAACGTGTTTGAATGATAGACCTCGCGCGGTCCGTGATGAGACATCTGAGCGGGGCGGCGTCAGCCCCCCGGTTCTTGGGCGTAAGCCCTCTTTGGAAGAACCGGGGGGCTGACGCCCAATGGCACTCACTTTAGAAACGTAGTAGGCACATTCCATGTGCCGTCAGCCTAAGAAATGCGGACGGCACATGGAATGTGCCTGCTACTTTGCCGACAAAGTGAGTGCCAGTGGGCTGACGCCGCCCCGCTCGGAAACCTCTCACTTTGGTACCGCGTGCGGAATCACTGCGGAGCGGGTCACCGAATGTGGGGGACTTCGATGATTTCGGGGACCGGATCGAAGATCCAAGTTTGAGTTGGCTTGGACGGGTTGTTGCTGGCGAGTGTCAAGACTTCGGCGGTGAGGGACTCAGCCTTGTTTCTGGAATTCGGGTCGGCCTTCATCTTCGCACGGAACGCTTGGAAGATTTCCGCGATGACCGGGTCATCCTTTGAATCAAAGCCGCCCATCGTCACAATCGACCGAAACTTGTCGTGATAGACGTAAGCGATGTAGCCCTTCTGTCTCAACGCCCGCGCGAGTTGGGCGGCGTCTTCACCGGCTCGCGCGAAGCTGTACTGAGCGGGGTCTTGGAGTTTTCTCTCGAACAGTCCTTCATCGCCGCGATACTTGCTGTTGCCGATCGGCGTGGCCGATTTGCCTGCGAACGTGGCGATCTTGACGGTGTACTTCTTCTTGACGCCGACCAGTGCGTGGTCGATGCCCGAATTGAGAAACTTGGTCTCGTCGTCCACGCGGCGGCTGGCCACATCTTCGGGGCTGCGGAGCGGGTTGATCGTCATGAAGGCTCCGAACAGCGGCCCCTTCTGTCCGCCGGTGTTCCGGACGACGGCACCGTTCTTTGTGTTCTTCATGAACTTGGGATGAAACTTTTTGACGTAGTTCAAGGTCTTCTGAGCCACGCCGTCGTCGATCTTGTCGTAGTTGCCTGCGAGGACGCAGATCATGTCGCGTTGGGAGGCGAAGATACGGGTGTCATCGCGACCGAGGCGGTCTTGGGTCTCAATCTTTTCGACCTTGCCGTCCTGCGAGTACGTGTACGCGGGAATCCCCTTCTCACGCAGCTCGAAGACCAACTCGGCCGCAGCCTCTTCGGCGGAGAGGCCCTCCGTTTTGCGGTCCTCTTCGCGGATGTTGCGGAAGCTGGTGACCATGATCATCCACGGGCCATGCTTCTCGGTCAGCCTGTAGGTCTTGCCGCGTTCGTTCTCGATGGCACTGGCGGAAGGAATGGCCAGCAGCGACGAGGCAACAACGGCGAGGCACGCGATGGTTTTCAGAGTTCGCACGGGCGGCTCCATCCTTGAGTGGCGAACGGGAACGAACAGACCGGCCGGTCGCGGACGCAGCGTGCGTGGTGGCGAAAGGCTCGACGAAGTGCCCGAAAATCAGGGCTGAGTGTGTCGTCACGACTAAAAACGTGGGTAGCTGAAGTCGTGAGACTTCAGAAAAAAGCTGAACTCTCACAAGTTCAGCTACCCCAAAATTAAGACCTGACGGGGCACTAGAGTGGCAGGGCCGGAAAGTAGCAGTGACTCAAAAACGTGTCCAGACGTTGTTGCCGCAGGAAGTCCGGCTTTCCGAAAAGCCGGACTTCCAAAACGGTCGCGTCGAGGGCGTGAGATCACTTCGGCACGCGGGATGCAATGCGTAGTTCGAGCGCGGGTCGTTCGATCCTGTGGCTCAGTCAAACTCCTTCACATTCGCTGAAACGACAACTGTCGGCGTGGCGCTCATTGCAAAAAATGCCAGGCGCCGAGTCAGCGCGAATGCAACTCTTACAAAATCAACATTGATCCAAAATAGATTCAAGAATCAGAGAGCAGGCTGTTGAACAACGTAGGGTAAGCGTCTCGCTTGCCCATGATCGAGGTTGGAAAACGGGCAAGCGAGACGCTTACCCTACGTTGTTTCAACGGCTTTTTGACCGCAGCGCGAGGTGGCCGCATGGATGCGAACGCCTCGCGAAACCGTGACAGAAGTCTTCAGGGCAAGGAGGCCCGACACATGCAGCGTTCCGCATCGCGTTTCGGATTGGGTGTCGCTCGCAAATTTCGGCGTTGGGTGTGGGCGGAGTCCTCCGCACCCGAGCGAGTTGTCGAGAGGCGCGGTGGTTGGGGAGCGGTGCTGCTCGTACTCGTCGCGCTGCGTGGCGCTTCGGCGGCGGAGCTCGACAACGTGTTGCTGGACTTCACCGCCACTTGGTGCAAGCCGTGTCAGCAGATGAGTTCCACCGTGTCGAAGCTGGAACGACAGGGCCTGCCGGTTCGCAAGGTCGATATCGATCAGGAACCGGCGCTGGCCGCGCGTTTCGGTGTGAAGTCGATCCCGTGCTTCGTCCTCGTCTCAAATGGTCGCGAGATCGATCGCGTGACGGGACGGACGGACGAGAAGCAATTGCGGTCGATGCTCAACAAGCTGCCGAAGGCCGATGCTGTCGCCAGCGCGGGGAATGAAGTGCCTCGCCGCAACGGAGGCTCGGGAGGGGCTGGTCTTGGCTCAGGGATCAGCATCGGGGCGCTCGGATCCCCCGACGCGAAGCGATCGCCGATTGGGTTGCCGCCGATTTTTAGTGGTCAAAGCAAAGCGGGCGGTCAGAACAAAGCGACGGACTTGCGCGGAGTTCCTTCGCTCCAAGACGAGCCTGCGATTGCACGCGGTCAGAACGGCGATGACGCCGCCGGGCCGGTTGATCCTCTGTTCGCCAGTGTGCGATTGCGCGTGCAGGATGGTTCGGGGATCAACTTCGGATCGGGGACGATCATCGACAGCCGTCCCGATCGCGCGGTGATCCTGACGTGCGGACACATCTTCCGAAAAGGGGGGAATGACTCGAAGGTGGAAGTCGATCTCTTCCGCCCCGCCATAAACGCCAAATCGAAGGGGAAGATTGAGTCGGTGGAAGGTAAGGTGCTGCACTTCGATCTCGACGCCGATGTCGGTCTGGTGACGATTGTCCAGAGCTTGCGTCTCCCCACCGTGAGACTTGGCACTTCGCGCGAGTTGTCCGTGAAGGACCGCGTGCAAAGCATCGGATGCAGCGGCGGAGATGATCCGACTCGTGAAGACCAGGTACTCACCGCCCTGAACAAGTACGCCGGTCCCGACAACATTGAATGTTCGACGATGCCGCAGCAGGGACGATCGGGCGGCGGGCTGTTTCTGGGGAATGAACTGATCGGCGTGTGCATCGCGGCCGACCCGAAAGAGAAACGTGGGATCTATGCCGCGATGAAACCGATCGCGCTACTACTCGAAAAGGTGGGACTGAGCCACCTCGCTCCAACGCAATTCGCAATGGAAGGGGCCTTGGCCCAGACGAACTCTCCGGCTGTCGAGGCTTCGCAGAAGAGTCATACTGCCGCTGCGACAGCCACACCGTTTGATCGGGGATTGGCGACGGATCGCGCGTCGGCGACTGTCACTGCGGCCGACGACATCACGCGGTTCCTCGCCAGTGAGTTGGGAGCGGCAGGCGGCGGACTCACTGAGCCATCGGTTGCGCCGCAGGACTACGAAGGGGCTGAGATCATCTGCATCGTGCGCTCGAAAACGCCGGGGGTGCCGAGTCGCGTGGTGATCGTCAATCAAGCCAGCGGCCGCTTCGTCGGCGACCTGTTGCACGAGTCGCAGGCCACCGGGGATCGCACGGTCACGCGGCGCGCGGAATGGAGTGATGATCTTGACGTTGCTCAGCAACGCGTTCGCCGACCGAGTCCGCTCGCCAATCCCATCGAGTTGGCAACGCCGGTCACTGCGACGGAAAAGTGCCGTCCCGTCGAAACGTCCTTTGAACCACAGCCCTATCGCCGCCAACGCGACTGAGAGTTGAAGGCACGACCCCACCGGGCTTGTCCCGGTGGATTCAGGTCTTTGCACTACTCACCTCTCGCTTCGGGTTTCTTCTCACTTCAAAGGGCGAATGAACACACGAGTAGTGCAAAGACCTGAATCCATCGGGGCAAGCCCGATGGGGTTTGATTGACTCACCCTCGCACGACTTCCCGCGAGGGGGGCCGGTTCTCATAATCCCTCGCACGCTGCGTAATGCACCGGCCAATCACCGTTCGTGGTGATGGCCTTCAATGACTCACACTACTTCAGGAAGGAGCCAGTTCATGTCGGTCTTCAAGGACAACTCGGAATCCATCGGTCGCACGCCGCTCGTCAAGATCAATCGTCTGGCCGAGGGCCTGCACGCGACGGTCTACGCCAAGATTGAGGGCCGCAATCCGGCGTACTCCGTCAAGTGCCGCATCGGCGCATCAATGATCTGGGACGCGGAGGCGACCGGAAAACTGAAGCCGGGGATGCACGTCGTCGAACCGACCAGCGGCAACACCGGCATCGCGCTCGCCTTCGTCTGCGCCGCGCGCGGCTATCCACTGACACTGACGATGCCCGAGACCATGTCGGTCGAGCGCCGCATGATGCTCAAGAGCTTTGGTGCGGAACTGATTCTCACGCCGGGAGCTGACGGCATGAAGGGGGCCATCGCCAAGGCCGAGGAACTCTCGAAACAAGACGGCTGGTTCATGCCGCAGCAGTTCAAGAATCCCGCCAACCCGGCGATCCACTTCAAGACGACCGGCCCCGAGATTTACAACGACCTCGACGGCAAGATCGACATCTTCGTGGCGGGAGTCGGCACCGGCGGCACGATCACGGGAGTCTCACGCTACCTCAAGCACGAGAAGCATCTGGCGATCAAGTCGATTGCCGTTGAGCCAACCTCCAGCCCGGTCCTCTCCGGCGGAGCGCCCGGCAAGCACAAGATTCAAGGAATCGGAGCGGGCTTCGTTCCGGACAACCTCGACCGCAGCATCGTCGATGAAGTCGTCCAAGTCACCGACGACGAAGCGATCGACACCGCCAAGAAGCTGATGAGACTCGAAGGAATCACCTGCGGCATCAGTTGCGGCGCCGCGATGGCCGCCGCATTGAAGGTCGCCGCTCGACCCGAGTCCGCAGGCAAGGTGATCGTCACGATCCTCCCCGACAGCGGCGAACGCTATCTCTCGACGGCGTTGTTTGAAGACCTGCGCGCGTGAGGAATTGAACGACCTATCGCAAGTGAATCGAAAGGAGCAAGCATGGCCCCGTCCAACGAGAGTGTGACTGTCTCGCGACCGACAACAACCAACAGCAACCCACTGCTCCCTTCAGAAGTTGTCCCCGCTGCGGAGGGAGCTGCGTCGGCAACAACAACGGTGATTGAACCGGCAAACGGTCAGCATCCGTGGTTGCGGTTTGAAAAGATGTACTCGCGCGACGATCCGCAGATTCGTGAATGGCTCGACATCATTGAAGAACGCCGCCGCCAAGATGACCTCGAGTTCCAGCGGGAGCTGGAGGCCGAATGATCAAGTACCTGCTCGACACCGACACGATCAGCCTGCTTCAAGAGAAGCATCCCAATGTCGTGCGTCGTGTCACCGAGACGCCGCGAGACATGCTTGCCATCACGGTCATCACCGTCGAGGAGCAGTTGTCGGGGTGGTACACGTATCTCAGACAGGCCCGAACCATTCGCAGCCAAGCCAGTGCCTACGAACACTTGGCGAAGGTGGCTTCGTTCGTTGGAGGACACAACATCGTGACCTTGTCGGAATCCGCGATTGTTCAAGTCAAGCAACTCGGGCGGCTCAAACTCGGTGTACGAGCCATGGACCTGCGGATCGCTGCCATCGCCCTTGAAATGAACGTGACCGTGGTCACTCGCAATCTGCGCGACTTCCAAGTGGTTCCCGGCTTGAGGTGCGAGGACTGGAGCGCCTGAGCTACGGCTCAATTCAGGTCCGCCCTTGTGAAGACTGTTTCCAAAACCTGTCGTGAGAAGAAAGGATGCCTCTCATGAATCGAACTCGTTCGTGGTGGATGTTGGCCGTTGTGGCGGGAGCCTCGTGTGTCTGGTGGACCGGCCTGCGAGCCGACGATGAGGCGGCAGTCGCGCCGCCCTCAAGTCAGATCACGGACTTACTCGCGCGCATCGAGAAGCTCGAACGTCGCGTGGAGGCTCTCGAAGGAAGGCAGCAGGCGTCGCGCGAGGTCGATTCCGTCTTCGTCCCAGCCGGGGGTTGGCTGGCGACTCCACCAAGCGAGGCCAAGCCGGGACTGGCACACGGAACATTGATCGTTCCACAACGGGAAGAACGACCCGCCGGCGGCGTCTTCTTTCCCCGCCACGTTCAATTTACGCCCGAGGCATCGCCAGTGAATTCGCCTGTGCGGGATGTTTTCAATTTCAGTACGGGAATTAACCGCTAGTGAGGGCCCTGCCTCAGGCTTTTGTTTTCATTCGCGCTCCCCTCAATTCGCGCGGCACAATCCTGACCGCGCGAATTGAGGGGAGCGCGAATGAAGCACAAGAACCTGCCACATCGACGACCACCTGGCTCGATCCAGGAACCGTATTGCCGATTTCTAAAGTGGTCCGCGAGTGCTTGCCTTGCGGCGCGTCGTTGGCTCGTGATAGCGTCCCGCTCGATCTTTTCGGCGTTTCCTGCGGCGAGCCGTCTCGGTCAGAGTGGCTCGCCGCTTTTGCATTTCCTGCTTTGAAGAACATCAGAAGAAAGTCCCCGCAACCATGACTTATAACGTCACGCTGATCCCTGGAGATGGAACCGGTCCCGAACTCGCCGAGGCCACGCGCAAGTGTCTCGATGCCACCGGAGTGAAGTTCAATTGGGATGTCCAGCAGTGCGGCATCGAAGTCATCGAAGCGCAGGGAAAAATTCCCGAGTCGGTCTTCGCGTCGATCCGCTCCAACAAGATCGCCCTCAAGGCTCCGATCACGACTCCGATCGGCAAGGGCTTCCGGTCGGTCAACGTGGCGCTGCGGCAGGAACTGGGTTTGTACGCCTGCGTCCGTCCCTGCAAGACCTACAAAGGAGTGCGGTCGTACTTCGACAAGACCAACATCGATCTGGTCATCGTGCGCGAGAACACCGAAGACCTGTACGCGGGCGTCGAATTCAAAGCGGGCGACCCCAAGACGGCCGAACTGATTCAGTTCATCAACGCCAACGTCACCGGCAAGAAAATCGGCACGGGTCTCGCCACGACAGGCATCAGCATCAAGCCGATGTCGGTCGAGGGCTGTCGCAACATCAGCAACCACGCCTTCGACTACGCCATCCAGCACAAGCGACGTTCGGTCACGTCGATCTGCAAGGCGAACATCATGAAGTTCACCGACGGCCTCTGGTACGACACGTCTCGCGCCGTGGCTCTGGCTTACGGTGCCAAGTTTGAAGAGGCCAAGCTGGCCGACGGCGTGCAGGCTGATCCCACGCTGGCAGGCAAGGTGACGAGCGGCAGCGGGATGCCGTACCTCGAACGCCTCGTGGACAACATGTGCATGCAACTCGTGCAGAAGCCCGAGAACTACGACGTGCTGGTCATGGGCAACCTGTACGGCGACATTTTGAGTGACCTCTGCGCTGGCTTGGTCGGTGGTTTGGGAGTCGCTCCCGGTGCGAACATCGGTCCCGACGCGGCGATCTTCGAGGCGACTCACGGCAGCGCCCCGAAGTACAAAGGCCAGAACAAGGTCAACCCAACCGCATTGATCCTGTCCGGCAAGCTGCTCCTCGAACACATCGGTGAAGCCGCCGCCGCCGCCAAGCTCGAACGCGCCGTCGCCAGCATCATCGAAGAAGGGAAGTTCGTCACCTACGACATGAAGGCCGACCGCAACGACCCCACCGCCGTCGGCACCCGAGAAATGGCCGAAGCGATCTGCCAGCGCATGGCCGAGCTGGGCTGACGCGCTGCCTGTCCTCCACCCCACCGGGCTTGCCCCGGTGGAATCAGGTCTTTGCACTACTCGCACGTCTGAGAGATTTCTGATCATGAGTCTTTTTGGAAAATCGGAGTACGCCCGACAGTTGGAAACCTCGGCACGTCAGCAGGCTGAGTATGAGAAGCAGTCGTTGATTACACAGGCTCAACAGGAAGAGACTTCGCGGCAACTTGAAATCAGCAAACTACGTCAGGAAGAGTACGAACGACAATTGCAGACGCAGGTGACTGAAAGGCAACGACAGGTAGCCGAGTACGATGAGCAAACAGAGCGAGATCGTCAGATACATGAACGCTACTCAAAACTGTTAGACACTTGGGAGGATCAGGCTAGACGATTTGATGCCATCCTGACCAAATGGGAACACGAGCCGAAACCGGGGACCACTCCCTAGATCGTCGCCAACAGCGGGGACGAACACGCGTTGCACTAACCGATTCACGCAGAGAGGCTGTGAAGAAATGAAGTCGCTGAACTCGCAAGAGGTCAGATTACTCGACGAAACCTGAAGTCTTGCGACTTCAGCTACAAACAAATCACAGCCTCAGAGCGTGTCCCTTCTGAAAAAGAGTCACTCATGGCAAATGGCCAAGTTCGAGGGATGAAGCGGCATGGACACCGTGTTTGAATGGGATGAAGCGGCATGGACACCGTGTTTGAATGGGATGAAGACAAAGCCCGCACCAACGAACAAAAGCACGGGATCGGTTTCGAGGAAGCTTCGACTGTCTTCGGCGATCCTGTGGCTGTGATTTTTGAAGACCCCGTGCATTCCGACGAGGAGCCGAGGGAAATCCTCGTCGGCTACTCGAGCCGCAGCCGACTGCTGATTGTCAGCTTCACTCACCGCGAACCCGCCGTCAGAATCATCAGTGCCCGTCGAGCCACCCCGCGCGAACGAGACAAACACGAACGCAGCCTCTTTGGCGGATAGAACTATGAGCCACGAACTTCAAGACGAATATGACTTTGATTACAGCCAGGCGAAGCCGAACCGTTTCGCCAAGCCACTGCCCCCCGGTGGTCGAATCGTGTACCTCGAACCGGAAGTCGCCAAACGCTTTTCGGACTCGGGTGAAGTGAATCGGCTGTTGAAGGCCATCTTGGAAGCCCTGCCCGCAACGACGGCAACCCAGGACGATGTGTCGGCCTCCGTCGAGGCAACGGTGGAAAGCCCGCGGCGGGTTGAGACAAGTCAGGCGACCGACTTCGCCAACGAAATTGTCCAAGCCTGAATGACTTCGCCGATGGCAATTGTGGAATAAATTGGCCACCGAAACCCGTGATTGGCCAGTGCCGCGTGTCGCGTCTGGCCAATCTCAGTATGAATGCCCTACATGGACGAGGCTGCTTTGCAGGAACTGCTTTCGGGACGCCGGCGCGATGTCGGGGCAAGGCTGCTTCGTGGCGGGTTGCATCTGGCGTCGTTCGGTTACGGGGCGGCGATGCGTCTGCGGAACTTCGCCTATGACCGTGAGTGGCTGCGGGTCACGAAGGTCGATGCGCCGGTCATCTCGCTCGGGAACATCACAACGGGCGGAACGGGCAAGACGCCGCTGGCGGCGTGGTTGGCGGGATGGCTGGGTGAGCAAGGGCGAGTGCCGGGGTTGCTCAGTCGCGGGTATCGGGCGCTCGAAGTGGAGACACGCGGAAAGAAAGAAGACGGGCAAGCCGGAGGCTTACCCTACGGGGTGGGCAACGACGAGAAGCTCGTGCTGGATCGGCTCTGTCCCGGAGTGCCGCATCTGCAACAGCGAGACCGCGTGGCGTCGGCGAAGCGGTTGGTGAACGAGTACCGCTGCGATGCGCTGATCCTCGATGACGGCTTTCAACATCGGCGGCTGCACCGTGACCTCGACATCGTGTTGATCGATGCGCTGCAACCTTGGGGTTACGAACACGTGCTGCCGCGCGGTTTGCTGCGTGAGCCACTCGCCGGACTGACGCGCGCCGATCTGATTGTGCTGACGCGCGCCGATCAGGTTTCGTCCGAGCAGCGTCGCGCCGTGCTGGACCAACTGGCGCGAGTCCGTGGCACCGACGACGCCGTGCAGGTCGCGTTCGTTCCGCAGCGGTTGAATGCGCTGAGTGCAGATGCCGCAAATGAACAGCCACTGGCACTGGCACTGGAAGCGGTTCGAGGACAGCGATCGTTTGCATTCTGCGGCATCGGCAACCCGCAGGGGTTTGCTCGAACGGTCGCGTCGCTGGTGGATGTTGGCCAATTCGATCCGGGACTCTGGCGAGTCTTTCCCGATCACCATCACTACACCGAGCGCGACTTGGCCGATGTGGCCAGCGCTGCGCAGGCGACTCGCGCCGAGATCGTGCTGACGACGATGAAGGACTACGTGAAGCTGCGGCCGGAAACGTGGACCGGCCCGCCGCTGTATGCGATCGAGATCGGCGTCGAGTTTTTGGCCGGACGTGAGTTGCTCGAAAACCGGTTGAGGGAACTCGACTGCGCGGTGTGTTTGTAGGATGGGCACTCCTGCCCGTCCGTGTTTCAGCAACAAGACCGGACGGGCAGAAGTGCCCATCCTACAAACGAGATCAATCTCGGGTCGCGCTCGCGTGGTGTATCACCCACTCGCCAGTTTCATCCGGCCGATGCGGGCGAGTCTGGCGGAGTGAACGGGATGCGGCGCACAGCGCAGAGACGACGGGAGCCACGACGCGCGTGGCAGGCTCTCGTCGGTTGGCTCCTTCAGTACGGGCAGCCGCAGCCCCTTTTGCATCGACTTGTACCGCTCCGCATCGGTCGGATGGACGTAGAGCCGTTTCGAGGAGACGAGTTCCACGATCAACTCGCAGAGCGGCTGGCTGAGTCCCGTCCACAGCACGGTGTTCGGGTTGGAGCGTGCCGCGAGACCATAGTCGCCCACGACTTCCATGTAGGGCGCGAGGGCGTCTTGCAGTGAAGCGAACAGCACATCGCCGTCGCCACGCACGTATTCGACTAGCGCCGCCTTGAGCTGTCCGGCCGATGCGAGCTGTGCCCACGCTGGCAACTCATCTTCATCGTCGTCGGGGATCACCAGCGAATCGTTGCGCTGCTCGGCTTCGAGCATTGCGGTGACGCGGCTGTCGGAGGTGGCGCGACGAGTCCGATCCTGCGCCCAATTGCGCAGAGCGAAAATCTTGTCCTCCATCGTTTTGGAGAGCGGCACCGTCGAACGCCAAGCGCGTTCGAGATCTTCATACGACAGCACGTGTCCCTGCCCGAAGGCGTCGATCAGCGCGGTCACGATAATCTGTTCCAACTCGGCCCCGCTGAAGCCGTCGCTGCGCTGGGCGAGATCATCGATATCAAACTTCTCGGGCTTCCAACCGCGTTTTCTGAGATGGATGCCGATGATGTGCTTGCGCTCGTCGAAGTTGGGGAGATCGACGAAGAACAGTTCATCGAAACGACCGCGACGCAGCATTTCCGGCGGCAGGTTCTCGACCGAGTTCGCGGTGGCGACGGTGAAGACGGGCTTCTGAATCTCGGCCATCCACGTCAGGAACGTACCAACCAACCGGAGCATCGTCGGGTCGGGACCGCCCCCCGCGTCACCTTCGACTCCCGCGAAACCCTTCTCCATTTCGTCGAGCCATAGCACGGCCGGTGCGATCGACTCGACGAGATGCAGCACGCTGCGCAGGTTGCGCTCGGACTCACCACGCTGATTGCTGAGCAGCGTACCGATGTCGAGTCGGATCAGCGGGAAGCTGAGTAAGCGCGCGGTGGCTCGCGCGGTAAGACTCTTCCCGCAACCTTGAACTCCCAACAGCAGCATCCCTTTGGGAAGCGGCACGCCCTGTTCACGGGCACGCGGCGTGTAAGCCAGCGCCCGTTGCGACAGCCAGTCCTTCAGTTGATCGAGGCCCCCGATGTCGCCGACCCCTTCGTCGAGGTCGTAGAACTCCAAGAAGTCCGACCCCGACGCGAGTGTGCGCTTCTCTGCAATCAACGTCGTGAAAACTTCGTCGCTGAGTTCGCTGCGGCCATGCAAGGCCCGACGCCACGCCTTCCGAGCCTCCTGCGCCGTCAGTCCCATCACCGCCTTGATGAGTCGGTCTTCGTCATCGACCGAAAGTTCGATCACGATGGCTTTGTCCCCTCGCCCCGGCTCTGTGGGGAGAGGGCTAGGGTGAGGGGAGCTTCCATCGCCCGCGCCGCGCAGTTCCGCCAGAGCCAAGTCGAACTCATCGCGCAAGTCTTCATACGCGGGCAGCGGCAGTTCCAGCTTCACCGCATCCTTCACCAACTCGACCGGCACTGCTGTGATCGAGCCGAAGAACAGGATCGTCTTCCGCTGAGCGACGAGCGTCGGCAAGGCGTCTCGCAATTGCCGCACGATCAGCGGATCCCCCAGATACGGATGGAAGTCCTTCACGAGGAAGACATGCTCGGCCGGAAACCGCGCCATCTGTGACACCAGCAGCTGCGCGGAGGGAGCTTCGTACTCGTCGCCACTCACGGGAGGTTGCAGTCCCTGCGTGATGGTCCACGTCACGAGGCCTCGCTCCAGTTCGAGAACCAAGTCCGCCAGTTCCCGCTCCCAGCGGTCTTCTTCCCAAGTCTTGAGAAACAGCAGCGGATACCCGGCTTGAATGCGCGAGCGGAGGTCAGCGAGTACGGCTTCGGTGTTCATGGTGGTTGAGGGTCGAGGGTTGAGGGTTGAGCGGTCTGACAACGATTCGGAGCGTGGTCTCAGGTTGATGATCTAGGCTTTGTTTTGAAACCCCACCCCGCTTGCCGGGGTGGTCTTCAGGTCTTTGCACTACTTCCTAATCCGGTCATCTTCCTAATCCGGTCGTCATCGAGTAGTGCAAAAACCTGATTCCACCGGGGCAAGCCCGGTGGGGTGAGTTTTAAAACAAAGCCTCGTCTGACCCTCAACACTCAACCTTCGACCATCAACTTGTCACCACACCCTTCTTCAGAATCAGGTTCGCGTAGATGGCGGTTTCGCCCGTGGCGACGATGGCGTAGGCCGAGCGGGCGAGGTCGTAGAAACGGAAGCGTTCGACGGGACGGAGATCGATCTCGCGGCCTTCGTGTTTGGCGAGGAGTTGGCGGTACTCGGACCAGATGGCTGGCTCAGGTGTCGTGGGATCGACCGGCTGCATCACGCTGGCGGGATGATCGACGAACGTGTCCATCGGAAAGAACTTCAGGATCGCATCGAGCAACTCAGGAACTCCATGTCCGTCGGCTCGAACGCTGCGCTGCGTGTGAGACTCGGCCGGGAAGTTGCCGTCGGCCAGCACGATCTCGTCGCCGTGACCCATGCGCATCAACACGGCCATCAGTTCAGGTGAGATGCAGGGCGGAATGTGTTTCAACATGGGCGAGGTTCAGTCCTGACGTTGCGATTCCGTGAAGTGATTTCGGTTGGGCGAGGATGATAGCCGCGACGTGACGCCTGCCAAAGCCGACGCGGGGTTCGGACTCAATCAGCGTGATTGACGCGGACATTGGACGTGCCATCGAAGTCCGCTTTTCCGAAAGCCGGACTTCGCTCCACGGTGCGTCGTTCCAGCGGGAAGTCCGGCTAACAAAGCGATACCTCGCACGATCCGTGATGAGACCTCTGAGCGGGTGTAAGTCGAGAAAATAAATAGATTTTTTGAATTAATTCGGCATCACCAACAGTGATTCCGCCCAAAACTCTACCTTGACCATCCATTAATTTTGTA
>JAYSQC010000213.1:0-10019 GCA_043721755.1 Schlesneria sp. | reverse complement strand
GGCGTAAGCCCCCCGGTTCTTGGGCGTAAGCCCTCTTCGGAAGAACCGGGGGGCTTACGCCGCCCCGCTCGGAAACCTCTCACTTTGTGCCGCGTGAGGTCTAAGCTGGGTCCGGATCACTCGTCATTCGTGGCGAGTCTGGCGCGCGCGAGTTGCGGTCGAGGCTCGGCCACGGCGCGCTGGCGCGTCGTCGATCGAACAATCACCGCCGTGAGTCCCCTCGTCCGGCAAGGGCTGCTGCCGTTGAGGCATCTCACCGAACTGCTCCGGTTGCAGTTCGACGACGCGGGGCGGTTGCCGTTTCACAAACACGCGCGTGGCGAAGTCGTGCGGGATTGGATCGGCCAGGCCTTGCGCGGGATGTTGCCACTGAAGTCGATCGACGAGAGTCTGCGCCACGGGGCTTCGTTGGTGAGCCTGCGTCCGGATGAGGTGCTGGCCTCCGTCTGGCATCTCGTTTCCGAAGCCGCTTCATTGGAGCTGACTCCCACCGACGTGACCGTGCTGTGCAAAGAGCCGTCCACTTTCAGATCGCTCCTCAAGGCGGCGAACATTCCTGCGTCGGCCCTCGCGCACGGCTTCGCGATCCTCGAACTGGAGCAGTCTGCGCTGATCCCCGAGGGGCTGGTCACGACGCGACGACTGATCGCGGACGGCCGGCACAAGTTGACGGATGATCGTCCGACGCTGCTCGCCCGCACGGTCCCGCCGCGCGTCGCGTTGTTTGGCGAAGAAACGGTGCGGCTGAAGTTTGAGGCGTTCGAGTTTCGCGGCAACGACTTCACGTACCTGCCGGACATCCGCGTCAAAGAGAATCGGACGTTCGTGCAAACCGCCTGGACTTATCCGAGACCAGACGGCGGGCCGGACCTGCGGTTCGCGGTCAATCCCCCGATCGGCCACTACGTCACGACCGGCTTCTCGCTCTGTGTCGGATCGTGGGTTTGGGATCACAAGTCCGATCCGACGCCGCTCGCGGAGGACCTGCGTCGGTTCGCAGTCTTTTACTTCCAGCAACTGAAGCCGCGCGCGGAAGAGTTGTCGCGACAACCGACCACCGCGCGACTGGCGTCACTGCTCGTCGAGCCTGCGCCCCGTTGCCCTCACTGCCAGACACCGCTGCGTTTGAAAAAAGGAGCGCTGGCTGAACGATTGGCGGAGCCAGTGATGTGAGTGACGTAGGTTGCGTGGAGTCCTTCGAGTTTCAAACTTGACTCATTGAGTCAAGTTCCAGTTTCGCCTTCAAAGTCGCCTTCATCGCTCCGCGTGAAGACAGCCGTGCGCGAATTCAACGTTGATTGTGCCATCGACCTCTCCACTGACTCGGCGATCTTCACGCGGAGCGATGAAGGCGACTTTGGTCTGAGGTGAAGCCCTCGCGGGAGTCTTCGGAACGCACCCTGATTGTTACAGAGATCGCATGCTCGGTGCGTTCCGAAGACTCCACGCACCCTACAGGATTCACCTGCCGTCGCTCGTGGCTTTGACGTGTTTGACGATCGACGTGACCACGGAGGGGACGTAGAGGATTCCCGTGTAATGATCGGCCCAGAGGCGGGTGTGGTGGTCTTCGGCCAGTTGAGCGGCCTCCGCCAGTTTCATCGAATGCTGCGGCGGGACGACTTGATCGCGCGTGGCCGAGTACAGCCACGTTCGTTCCGCACCGAGACGATGCGCGAGTCGTAGCGGCTCCACCTGATCGAACAGCGTCCGCAACTTGTCACCCGTGTAACCCGCTTCCGCGAGCATGTCGCGCAGTTGGCCCGCTTCGCGCTGACCGTTCGTCACGAGGCCATGCAGGTCGCCGCCCGAGACCATCAAGTGAACGGACGCGAAGCCTCGATCCAACCCCGCAGTCGTCGAGGCGACAAATCCGCCGAGACTGGTTCCCTGCACGGCGATGTTCTTGCCATCGACGCGAGGCAGCGCGGCCACGGCGTCGCGGGCGCGACGCACATCGGCGATCCCCTGCTTCATCGTCGCTTCAAAATGCCGCCCGTCGGGACGCATCCCCAGCGGTCGCCGCACGCCATAGAACGGCAGTTGGATCAGAAACGCATGGACTCCCTGCGCGTGAAACGCCTTGGCAAACAGCCGGCCGACTTCCATCTTGGAACCGGACTCGTGTACGACGACGATCGCTGGAGCGTCGATCACCGCCCAGTTTTTGTCGCGCGCCGGATACCACTCCATTGCCACGCGGTCATTGATCTCGATGCCGCTCGGTTTGGCCGAAGGAAACCGGACGAGACCCGCCATCGCCGGATCGGTCCCCGCTTCGACGGTCACTTCAAACGGAGCGGGCCGCCAGATCAAACCGTCGAGACATGCCTTGGCATCGACGTTCTCTTCCGCCTGCGGTGCGAGCGTGTCTTGCGCAGGGAACGTCTTCCCGACGGGTGACTCGGCTGCGTGGGAGGACATTGCTGTAAACAGACAGCACGCGATCAGTGATGTGCGAAGCGTGACGGTGATTGGCATGGAGCGAACTCACAGACGGTGATGACTCATCAGCGTGAAGACAATTCATTGATTTGTTTAACCGCGTGGGCAACGCCCCGCGCGTTGAGCGGTGTGAACGATGTTTCGCCGCACGACGCGTTGCCCGCGCGGTGAAACGACGCGGCGTAGCCGCAGCCAAAGTCGCCTTCATCGCTCCGCGTGAAGGAAGCCGAGTGCGAGTCCAACATTGATGGGCTTTATCCGCGTCCACTCCCCTCGGCTTCCTTCACGCGGAGCGATGAAGGCTACTTGTTGAAGACGGAAACGCGCGCAGGGCGACAAGAATCTCAGACCTAATAGTACGGGTACCCAGCGGGCGACCTCAGTGCGAACACCCGCCGCCAGTGCCGCAGCCGCCCGATTCCTTCTCCACCACGACGAGTCCGGTGGCGGAGACCGGTTGAACTTCAATGATGCCGAACCCTGTCGCAGCCGCCTGCAGCGCGAGCTTCGTGCTGTCGGGACCGCGATCACACAGGACGTACAGGATCAGTTTCTGCCGGTCGAGCGTCCATTCGAGATCGACCAGTTCCAGTTCCAGCTCCCATTCGACGATTCGGTCGCACCAACCGGCGAAGGCCTCGTCGCACTCGCGCGTTCGTTCGCGAGCGGTCTGTAAATCGGCGGGCGTCGTGGTACGCACGATCTCGAAGTCGATCTCCATGTCCGCTGCGCTGAGTGATGGCTTGAGCTGTTCCAACACCGAACCGACTTGCAGCCCGCGGTGCGTTTCCACGATGACGCTCTCCCCGCGCGACGGTGCGGCGTGCGAGGCATCTCGAAACCGCGCGACCTCGGGAACGGCACCGTATCTCACGAGATAGACCGTCGCGGGGACGGGCGATTCATGAGGCCCGTCGGTCGCTGGCTGTTCGTTGGAAGCGGTCTGTTCGGTCGAAGTTGCCTGCGAGAACGAAGGCTTCTCGAACAAGTGCGGGTGCGAGTGACGCAGCGATTCGGTCGATGGGGGAGTTGCGGTGAGCATGAGAGAAATTGGCTCTTCAATCGAGAAAGTCCTAGCTGTCGTAACGGCGACCGCCACGGGAGGGCACAGTCTAGCCAAGACTTACGGTAGGCGCAGGCTACGACGCAAATTTTCGCTGTCCGATCAGAGACTTCGCGAAATGGGGATCACTCGGCGATCGGCTCGACCAGCAGATGTTTCGCGGCGGGGTGTCCGAGTGCGACGGGTTGGCCTGCGATCAGTGTGGTCACGATGCCCGCCTCCACCGAGTTCTCGCGCACGGTTCCTTCGGACTTCAAGGTCACACCCGCGTCGCTCAAAAATCGGAGGAACTCCGCCCCCTGATCAACGACGCGCACGATGCGAATCCGCGTGCCAGCGGCCACGGTCGAGAGTGGGATCGCGCGATCTGTTTGCTCGCGCAGTTCACCGTCGGCGGACGGGATCGGGTCTCCATGCGGATCGGAAGTAGGTCGGCCAAGGAATTCGTCGATGCGGTCGATCAGGGCATCACTGACGGCGTGCTCCATGTTCTCGGCCTCTTCGTGAACTTGGTCCCACGACAAATCGAGTGTCTTGACGAGGAACAGCTCGATCAACCGGTGTCGTCGCACCATGCGCATCGCGACGGCCCGTCCGGCGGGAGTCAGGCAGACGCCTTCGTAGGGCCGGTACTCGGCGTGACCCGCTTCGGCCAACGTCTTCATCATGCTGGTGACGGTCCCCGGCGAGACGGCGAGGGCGGTCGCCAGTTGACCGGTCGTGACCCAATCAACGCCGGTCCTTTGTGTCGTTTGCAGAGTGGCCTTCAGGTAGTTCTCGACGGTGAGCGTGGTCATGGAACGGGGCGATCACGAAACGAGGACGGGCATTCCAAAAATGAACGGGCATTCTGACTGATGTCGCCTCGCGCTGCCATCCGCGTCGCGGCCTGTGACAGGGCTTCCAATGAGAAGAGTCGCTCAAACTAGCCCGACGCGCGAGCGAGGGCTTCGCTTTTGACGAAGGTCCAGCCCTCGCTCGCGCGTCGGGCTAGTGGTCCTTTGAACCGCGATCACCGACCGGCCTGCACGATTCGTTCGATCTCATCCAATTCCAGCGGGGCGGACTTCGTGACGGATTCGAGTCCGTCGGGAGTCACGACGACGGTGTCTTCGACGCGGATGTAGAGCTGTTCGTCTGGCACCCACAATTGGGGATCGAGTGCGAAGACCAGCCCCGGTCGCAGCGGGTCGGACTTGTAACTTCCCACGTCATGCACGCACATGCCGACCGGATGCGTGAAGGCGACTTCGCTGTCGATCATCTTCAACGCGGCGTCGCGATACGCCGGTTTCGACCACGGCCACGAGGACCAAATGGGGCGGATGGTCTCGGCCGCTTCCGTCGCCAAGTCGCGGGTGAGGACACCGAGGCGGATCGTCCCCTTCAAGAGCACCTTGTGATACTCGACGACGAACCCGTACAGCTCGCGCTGGACGGGCGAGTACGTGCCATTCACCGGCCACATGCGGCCAATGTCGCTCGTGTAGCAGCCGACATCCGGCGCGTAGTCCATCAGGACCAGATCGCCATCGCTCAACACGCCGTGGTTGCGGTAGTAGTGAGCGTTCCAGATGTTCGCGCCGCTGGCCACGATCGGACGATAGCCCGGTCCCATTGCGCCGCTTCGCAAATAAAGATGGTCCGCTTCGGCCGCCAGCTCAAACTCGAAGAGGCCCGGCCGGGTGATCTGCATCGCCGCGACAACGGCCTTCGCGGTCAGTCGTCCCGCGCGGCGCAGCAGTTCAATTTCGCGAGGACTCTTGATGAGCCGCAGTGGGTCGAGGATTGGCGACAGGTCGTGGAACTCGGCCTGCGGACAGACGGTGGCCAGCTTGTCTCGAAAGTGTTCTTCACGGGAAGGCCGCCCGTCCCACGGATCGGCGTCGCGCAGGTGCTGGGCGTGGAGCAACGTGTCGCGCGAGGCTTCGCGTCCTTCGGCCGGAGCCATCGGCGTGAAGAGACTCGCCGCGTCAGTCAGGTCGGCGGCGAGTGCCTCCAACGGCTTCACGTCATCGACGCCGGTCAGTTTGCAAACCGCTGCGGGATCGCTGGAGCTGAGCTGTGCCCCTTCGCTTTGTTCGTGCTTGGGATCGCGTCGTGGCAGATAGAGCGTCGTCCAGCGCATCGAACCGTCGAGCCGCAGATACGCATGAGGCACTTCGACACCGCAGAGGTAATAGAACTCGTTCGTCTGTCGAAACAGATCGAACGCGCCGGTCGCTGGCCCGCCGGCGATGACCGCCACGCCCTGCTTGCCGATCGCGTCAAACACCCGCTGCCGCCGTAACTCGAACTCGGCGGGAGGAAAGTCCAATTGGAAGTGGCTCATGGTGACAGGATGCTTGTGGGAGAAATGTTGTCGAGCGGTCGAATGCTCGGAGCGACGTGACTCAATCTAACGTAGGGTGGGTCGAGGGGACCGGATGATTCACCACGAAAAACGCGAAAGGGAAGAAGAGACGAGAGTTCTGCTCCCCAGCGACCGCCAAAGAACGACGCGCAATGTCTGGCGATGCTCTGACCGCAACTCTCTTCATTTTCGTGTCTTTCGCGTATTTCGTGGTTCCTCATGATTTATCCGGGTGAGGGGCGAGTCGTCGAGAGACAGTCAACTCGCGTGTCAGACGTTTCACAAGATCGGGGTGCCGAGACTCCAAGGCGTTCCACTCTGAAGCAAATCCCCCCTCACCCTAACCCTCTCCCCCCGAAGACGGGCGGGAGAGGGGACCAGAAAAGGCCACCAATGAACGACTGCACCCTGGGTCGAGTCTTCGAGGCTCGTTCGTGTTCGTGCGCGAGCAAACTCGCTACTCTCTCGCCCCGCCGAACGGTCGGCGTTGATCTCTCACAACCTGTGATCCTCCCGCGCGAACACGATCGAGACGGCAAGGCCCTCGCGATCGCGGTTGCCGCCGTACCCGAACGCCTTCCTCACACATTGATCCCCACCATGAGCCGCATCCCCCTGATTGCCACCGCCGCGTTTGGTCTTGAAGCCGTTGTCTCGCGCGAGTTGATGGAGCTGGGTTACACCGATCAGACCGTCATGGATGGTCGCGTGAAGTTCGTTGGCGATGAGCTGGCCATCTGCCGCTGCAACCTGTGGCTCCGTTCAGCGGATCGGCTGCTCGTGGAAGTCGGTTCGTTCGAGGCGTGGGATTACGAGATGCTCTTCAATCAAGTGCAGTCGTTGCCGTGGGACGAGTGGTTGCCGTTCGACGCCAAGTTTCCCGTCAGCGGCAAGTCGGTGAGATCACAACTGCACAATGAGCCGAGCATTCAGAGCGTCAGCAAGAAGGCGATCGTCGAGTGCCTCAAGCAGACTTATCAGCGGCACTGGTTTGAAGAGGACGGTCCCGAGTATCCGATCGAGGTCGCGATCCTGAAGGACTGGGTGACGCTGAGCATCGACACGTCCGGCCCCGGCTTGCACAAGCGCGGCTACCGCCCGGAAGTCGCCGCCGCGCCGCTGCGCGAAACGACAGCGGCAGCTCTCGTGTTGCTCAGCTATTGGAACCGCGAGCGACCGTTCGCTGATCCGTTCTGTGGCTCGGGGACGATCCCGATTGAAGCGGCGATGATCGCTCGCAACCGCGCGCCGGGAGCCAACCGCGCGTTTCAGTGTGAACAATGGGGGCAGATCACACGCGACCATTGGAAGCAGGCGCGCGAAGAGACGCGCGACAAGCAGCTTCCCAAACCGAGATTCACGTTGCAGGCGAGCGACATCGACGGGCGCGTGGTGACGCTCGCCAGAAAGAATGCGTTTGAAGCGGGCGTGGCCGATGACATCGAGTTCAAAAAGCTCGACGTGCTGGAGTTCAAAACGACGCGCGAGTACGGCTGCATCATCACCAACCCGCCGTATGGCGAACGCCTCGGCGACGATGATTCGGCCGCCGACATCTACGACGACATGGCCGACGCCTTCGAGCCGCTGACGACGTGGTCGATCTACGCCCTCACGTCACACCCCGGCTTTGAACGCTTCTTCCGCAGAAAAGCCGACCGCCGCCGCAAAATGTACGCGGGCCGCATCGAATGCCACTACTTCCAGTACTACGGCCCACGCCCGCCGGGTGAACTGCCGCTCGACGGTGAACAGCCATCAACAGAAACGGCCCCCACAGTGGAGGCTGTCGATCAACCCAATCTTGGCGAGCCTTCCGACGAGCCAGCTACTTGACCCGTCTGATGCGCGTCGGCGTCGGCTGGAGCACTTCTACCGGCGGTGCGGCGATCTCATCGAGCGAATGAACGATCTCGGCCGTGACGGTGATGATCGTTGACACGGACTTGGTCTCGGTTGATGTGACCAGCCCACCGAGCACTACCGTCTGGCCGTCCTTCAATTCCAAAGTCGATTGCACACGGCGTCTGGTCACGCCCGGAATCTCATTCACCGTATTTGCATGATCGAGTTCTGCAAACTCCGCAATCAGCGCGACACGAATCCGATCTTTGTCGAGAATGGTCGCCGTGGTATGGACCGTTGTGCCGAAATCCAGTTCGGCGGGACCACCTGCCTGAGCAATCTTCGGCGTGGGAATTGATCCTCCCGAGTGGACCGACCCCGGACGACCGGAACTCACTATCAAGACCGGTTCGGAGAGAACTCTCAGCGTCCCGTCTTTCCGTTTGGACTCGATGAGTCGCAGGAACTCCGTTCGATCCAACACGCTGGTCACAACTCTCAAGCGATTGTTTGGCTCTGGGAGCAGCAGCTTTCCGTTCTCACCAAGCACGTCGTTTGCCAACTCGCCAAGTAGTTCCTCCGCCACTCGAACATCCGCTTCAATGATCTTGACGTAAATTTGGATTTCATCCGCCGTGATCCCTTTCTCAAGGCGCAGCTTGAGCCGTTCGATCTCGGCTTGCAGTTCGTTCAACTGAGCCTGCTTCGTGGCGAGCAGCAACCGCGTCTGATGTTTGGTTTGAAACTCGTGCAGCAGTGAGTGGACTTGTTTCGCCTCTTCGGCCAGTCCGGCAATCGTCAGTCTGAGAGCAGCTTGACTCAGATGAAAGGCGATCTCTTCGTTGGGCGAGATTTTCGCGGTGCGCAGTACACCAAAAAAACCTTCCGGAGTCGGAGCGAATACGGGGACGAGTGCTGCCGCCGGTGACGCAAACTCCTCGGGTTCGAGCAGCGGAAACGGCACTGACGGGAGCGGTGCGGGTTCGTCATCGAAGCCTGCTTTCACGACGAGCAGCTTGCCGATCGGTTCGGCCGGGCCGAGAACGGCTCCGTCCGAGGACTCTTCTGCCAGAACAGACGTGGCTCGCGCGAGGGCGGCCAAGACGAGACTGCTTAACACGAACTGACGAACATTCATCGTCGGCCTCCTTGCGAACGAGACGGTGGGACAGGTCTGCGGTGCAGGGCGACACTTGAGACCGCGCGTGAGCGACGAACCGCCTCACGCACGAACGAGTGAGCCTGAACGCAGGGAATCGAAATGGGGTCGGGGGAGGCGGGGATGTAGCCCATCAGTCCATTCTGGTCAATTGCGATCTCACACGCGCTTCCGCCGAAAAGATGTAGGGTGGGTCGAGTCTTCGAGGCCCACCGTAAGTCGTTTCGTAGTCGGTGGGCCTCGAAGACTCGACCCACCCTACTGTGAACAAGGCGATGACCCTGATCGCGATCTCACGCGCTTCCGCCGAAAGTTCCTGTTCCGCAGCAGCCGTGCATATACTCCGCGCGGCCGTAACTGGGTCGTTTAACCGCGTGGGCAACGCCCCGCGCGTCGATCGCAAAACAACGTTACACATCGCTCGACGCGCGGGGCGTTGCCCACACGGTTAAACGAGCCAACGGCCTTACTCTTGGCCGCGCGCGGCATAGAATGCGACCGCCGTTTCAGACGACCACTGTTTGACCACCGTTCCCACTGCAATTGTCGTGATGACTCGATGAAGGATTGCCGATGTCGCTCAGCCTCGATCTTGCCGCCGCTCTGATTCCGCTCGTTGGACAGGCGTTTGATCCCGCGAAGACGATCACCGTCGCCGATGGCACCGGTGTGGCACTGTCCGTCGATGTGACCAGCGTCGAGTCGCTCGGAGTCTCGTGTGAGGAACTGCGGCTGGACGTGCCGTCGCTCGGCGCGGCGACGCTGGATGTCCTCAAGAAGTGGGGCGATGCCCTCTGCAAGCGGATCACGTACTTGCTCGAAAACCTCGGGCCGCTGGAGTACGACGCGCAAGGGAGTCAGGTGCTGATCCGATCGACTCCCCCCGAACAATCACTCCCCGGCACCACGAAGTACTATGAGGTTCAGCTCTCGTCCCACGGTGCCGGTCGATTCTCATTGCGACGTTACCGCAACGATGCCTCCAATCCCGGTCGAGTCCCCGCTGCGATCCAAGCGACGCACGAGCTACTCGCGAAATTGGTCAATGACCTGACGAGTACGATTCCGGGTCAGCCGTGAGTGGCGAGTGGCGAGTGGCGAGTGGCGAGTGGCGAGTGGCGAGTGGCGAGTGGCGAGTGGCGAGTGGCGAGTGG
>JAYSQC010000212.1:0-4114 GCA_043721755.1 Schlesneria sp. | reverse complement strand
GGCTTCGACTACCTGCGCGACAACATGAAGTCGTTCAAATACGAGCAGGTTCAGGGGCGGCTCAACTACGCGATCATTGATGAGATCGACAACATCCTGATCGACGAAGCCCGCACGCCGCTCATCATCTCCGGGCGTGCCCACGATGACGTGTCGAAGTACCCGGTGGCCGACAAACTGGCGCGACAGCTTAAACGCGACCTGCACTTCGAGCTGAAGGAAAAGGAACACTCGTGCCATCTCACCGAGTTGGGCGTGCGTTACGCGGAAGAACTCGCCGGAGTGGAGAGTTTCTACACGGCGGGCAACATGGAGTGGCCGCATCTGATCGACAACGCCCTGAAGGCGCATCACCTCTACAAAAACGATGTCAGTTACATCGTGCGCGACGATGAAGTCATCATCATCGACGACCACACCGGCCGCATGATGGAAGGCCGCCAGTGGAGTGACGGTTTGCATCAGGCGGTCGAAGCCAAAGAACGAGTGAAGGTCAAAGAAGAGACGCAGACGCTGGCGACGGTCACGCTGCAAAACTTCTTCAAGCTGTACCGGAAGCTGTCGGGCATGACCGGAACCGCGATGACCGAGTCGTCCGAGTTCCTGAAGATTTACAAGCTCGACGTGGTGACGGTGCCGACCAACCGGCCGCTCAAGCGAATCAACTTTCCGGACGCGATCTACCGCACCGAACCCGAAAAATGGGACGCCGTTGTCGAAGAGATCAAGGAAGTTCACGAAACCGGACGCCCCGTGTTGCTCGGCACCGTGTCGATCGAGAACTCGGAAAAGTTGAGCGGCAAACTGACTCGCAACGGCGTGAAGCACAACGTGCTGAACGCGAAGTATCACGAGCGTGAAGCGGAAATCATCGCTCAGGCGGGACGCATGAACGCCGTGACGATCGCCACCAACATGGCCGGTCGCGGTACGGACATCATTCTCGGTGGCAACCCCGAATACCTCGCGTGGGATGAACTCAAGCACGAGGTCGATGAGGACGGAAACCTCAAGTACCCGTCTCGGCTGAATGTCTCAAAGGCCGTCTGGGAAGAACGAACCCGCCTGATCGCGGTTCGTGAGGGAATGGCCGACGAAGGCAAGCAGGTGGCCGAAGTTGGTGGCCTCCACGTCATCGGCACCGAGCGGCATGAGTCGCGGCGCATCGACCTTCAGTTGCGCGGCCGCGCCGGTCGCCAGGGAGACAGCGGATCGAGCCGATTCTTCCTGTCGCTCGAAGACGACCTGATGCGGAAGTTCGGCGGCGAGTGGGTCAAGAATTGGCTCGCCGCGCTCGGGATGCAGCCGGGTGAGCGAATCGAAAGCAAGATGGTCACACGGCAGATCGAAGGCTCGCAAAAGAAGGTCGAGGAGCGACACTTTGAACAGCGCAAGAATCTGCTCGAATACGACGAAGTCATGGACGAGCAGCGCAAGCGAGTCTATTCGTACCGGCAGGCGATTCTCGAAGGGGCCGACTGCCGCCGACTGATCATGGCTGAGATCGACAAACAGCTCGCACACTGGACGGCGCATTTCCTGAAGCCGACGTATCGCTGGGAGACCGTCATCGAATGGGCCAGGGTGCGCTGCGAACTGGAACTCGAACTGCGGTTCATCAAGGACTACGAACCGGACGACTTGATCGAGTACCTCAAAGATCAGGCCGACCGCGACGCCGACGCGCAGATCAAAGAAAAGATCGCGGAGAACCTGCCGAGCGAAGTCGAAGACGACCGATTGCGGAACTGGCAGGCGATGGCACTCTGGGCCAACCGGCGCTATGGCCTGAATACGAATGACCGCGAACTCAAAAAGGTCGGCTTGGACGACATGCAGTCGTACCTGTACCAACGGGCACTGGAATCCATTGGTCGGTTCGACTTCTCCCCCGTCAAAACTTTTTTGCAGCCCGAATGGGGGCCGCAATCGTTGTCGAACTGGGTGAAGCAACAGTACCTGGTCGAAATTCCGTTCACGGCGTTTGTGAGTCAGTCCAATGAGGACGCGGCGACCATCATTCGCCAACACGTTGTGGAACGCTATCACCGCAAAGAGGTCGAGTTTCCCGTGGCGGTGGGGATGTCCCACTTCATGGCACCAACGCAGCAAGGCGGCGGCGAACGCTACAACCGAGCCGGTCTCGCGGACTGGGCCGCTGATCGTTTCGACGTGTCGCTGCCGGTGGAACAGTTGGAACCGAAATCTCGAGATGACATTGCCCATCTGTTGATGGATCTCAGCGCCAAGTTCCTGGAGCGGAGCCGCTGCATCGAACAGCTTGAGCCCATGCTGAACGCGGCCTGCACCCAAGATCGAATCAATGGCCACGTTCGCAATGCCAGATCCTTCAGACAAACCGCGACCGCAGAACCGGTGACGAATCCCACCGCCGCGATCGAGTTGGTCCAGTGGGCCAACCGCGAATTTCAAACGGAACTCGATGCGGAGACGCTTTCCAAATCGAACCGAGACGCGCTGAAGGGGGCCGTCCGCCAAGCTTACGAACGCCGATATCGGCGCGAGATCTATCAGACCGAACGCTCGGTCCTGATCGAAATGCTCGACACGCAGTGGAAAGACCATCTGTACTTCATGGATCATCTGCGAGTGGGCATCGGACTGGTCGGATACGCACAGAAGGACCCCAAAGTCGAATACCGGAAAGAAGGGATGCACGGCTTCGAGCAGATGTGGGACCGCATCGCGGCGCAAGTCACGGGCACGATCTTCCGCGTCGAGACCCAGCTTCCCGAATCGACCGGTTCCGTCTGGCAAATCACCTCGACCGAACACGCCTCGCCCGTGGAGGACATCCCCGACGATCACCCCGCGCTGGCCGGTGGTGGTGGCGTGATGCCGAACAAAGGCAGCGCCGCGGAACCGATCCGCAACGATGGTGAACGAGTCGGGCGCAACGACCCGTGCCCCTGCGGCAGTGGCAAGAAATACAAAAAGTGCCACGGGGCGTGAACATCTCGAAGTCCGGCTGACAAAGCTAAGCCGGACTTCGGGAGTCCCCGCCGACGGCTCCCCGCAGCACGCCGCCTCATCTCAAACTCGTCTCGTGAGGGAACGGATGCCCTTCCTCGTCGCTTGGTTTCTGAACGTCGCTTACGGGCTGCTGTTGCTCGCCGTGTCGCCGCTGCTCGTCTATCGCCGCATCGCACACGGAAAGTACCGAGGCGGATGGCGTGAGAAACTGACCGGCCGTCTGACGCGGAAATATCCCGAGCGTCGGTGCATCTGGTTTCATGCTGTCAGCGTGGGCGAAGTCCTCCAGCTACAACAGGTGCTCGACCAGACCGCCGCGCGGTTTCCGGATGCCGAGCTGTTCATCACCACGACGACCGACACCGGCTACGACGTGGCCAAGTCCCAGTATCCGCAGCACACGATTGCCTATTTCCCGCTCGACTTCAGTTGGGCCGTTCGTCGCGCACTCAGCGCGATTCAGCCGAGCCTCGTCGTACTGGTCGAACTCGAACTCTGGCCCAACTTCATCGGCGAGGCTCACCGGCAGCGCATTCCACTCGCACTCATCAACGGCCGCATCGGCGAGAAAAGTTTTCGAGGCTACTCGCGCGTGAAGCCGTTGCTGCGGCGAGTCCTCTCGTGCTTCGATCTGCTCGCGGTGCAGAACGAAACCTACGCCGAACGCCTTCGTCAACTGGGGGCACCCACCGACCGAGTCACCGTCACGGGCAATATCAAGTTTGATCGCGTCGAGTCGAACCGGGACAACTCCAAAACCGAAGAACTGCGCCGCGCGTTCGGCCTCGCACCTCACGAGCAAGTCTTCATCGCAGGCAGCACGCAGGAGCCGGAAGAGTCGTTCGCGATCGAAACGTGGACAACCCTGCAGCGCGAGTTTCCGGCACTGCGGTTGATCCTCGTCCCGCGACACAAGGAACGTTTTGAAGCTGTTGCTGAGTTGGTTCGCCAACGCGGGCTGTCGCTCATGCGACGGAGTTCCGGTCATCGTGAGGGCGAAGCCCTCACACCAACCCGCAGCGTGAGCGAGGATGTCGGTGGCATCCATCGTGAAATCGTTGATGAGACATCTGAGCGGGGTGGCGTCAGCCCCCTGGCTCTTGGGCGTCAGCCCGTTTGC
>JAYSQC010000211.1:0-17635 GCA_043721755.1 Schlesneria sp. | reverse complement strand
TTCTTGTCGGCCTGCGCAAATTCTTCTGCCTCAAAGTCGCCTTCATCGCTCCGCGTGAAGTGAGCCGATTGTGAGTGGACCATGACATCAGCACTCGGCCCCGAACTCGCGCACGGCTTTCTTCACGCGGAGCGATGAAGGCGACTTGGGTTGCGGCCAAGGGCCGCGCCGTGAGATTCGTGGTTCCACTCTGCCTTTCCTGCCCTGCCTCTTCCCTTTCGTGTTTTTAGTGTATTTCGTGGTTCAAATCTCTTGGACTCATCTCGAACTGGCGGGCTGAATGAACCGGCTTCGAAACATCATCGCGAGTTTTCTTCCGTCGCGCCGGCAACCGGTCAGTTGGCGGGATGCGGTGCCGTTGGTGGTGTTCGTGGTGTTGTTTGGTGGCCTCTGCGCGTGGTTGGAGTTTGGCCATGTGCTGATGTTTGCTCGGCCGATGATGCTGGGGTTGGCGGTCCTGGTGCCGTGGTTCTGGTGGATGCACGTGGCGGGGTTCGGCGGATTGCCGAAGACGCGCGGAGCCGTCTCGCTGTTCGTGCGACTCGTGCTGCTGGGCCTGTTTGCGATGGTGTTGGCCGAACCGCGCGCCGTGCGGTCGCGCGATGTGATGTCAGTCGTCTATGCCTTGGATGTCAGCGACTCGATCTACAGCGCGGATCAGGCGATCAACTACATCACCGAG
This sequence comes from Schlesneria sp., assembly GCA_043721755.1. GTDB lineage: Bacteria > Planctomycetota > Planctomycetia > Planctomycetales > Planctomycetaceae > Schlesneria. Next base: position 16,953 of record JAYSQC010000211.1, on the reverse strand, counting down.
ACCGTGCAGAATCATCGCGTGAAGGGGAAGGCGGACGAAGCGGGGCTGGTGATCTTCGGCAAGACGCCCGCCGTCGAGCTGCCGCCGCGCATGAGCTTCCCGTTCGAGGCTCTCAATTCTCAGGTCGATCGCGGCGCGACGAACCTCGAACAGACGCTGTCTCTCTCAGCGGCCATGCTGCCGGAGGACAATCAGGGGCGCATCGTCCTTGTCAGCGATGGCGTCGCGACGGAAGGGAACTTGTCGCGGATTCTCGGTGATCTCAAATCGCGCGGCGTGGCGGTCGATGTCCTGCCGATCGACTACACGTACAACGAAGAAGTCTGGCTCGAGCGACTCGACCTGCCGCAGCAGGTCAAGCTGGGCGAGACCTATGAAACGGCGATGGTCTTGTCGGCGCTGAGCGATGGCAAAGGGAAGTTGATTCTGCGCGAGAACGGCAACGTCATCGCCGAGCAGGAAGTGGATTACAAGGCGGGCAAGAACCGGTACTCGGTCCCGATCACGCTCCGGTCGGCGGGCTACTACGAATACACGGCCACGATTGAAGTGCCGAAGGCGCAGGACAGCCTCAGCCAGAACAACACGGTTCTCAATTACATCTTCGTTGAGGGCGAAGGCAAAGTGTTGCTCGTCACCGACAGCGTGGGAGACCGACGCGATTGGGAGCGGCTCGAAAAGGCGATCAAGGAGGGCGAGCGAGCGGTCGAGGTGATCGCGGGATCGGACCTGCCGAGCGACGCCGCGTCGCTGATGCCCTACGACACAATCATCTTCTGCAACGTGCCGCATGACGAATTCAACGTCCAGCAAATGCAGGCCGTGCGCGACGCGGTCTACAACCTCGGCGCGGGCTTCTTGATGGTGGGCGGCCCCAACAGCTTCGGCCCCGGCGGCTATCACCGCACTGTCATCGAAGACATTTTGCCGGTGACGATGGATGTCTCGCAGAAGAAGGTGCTGCCGAAAGGGGCACTCGCGATCATCCTCCACACGTGCGAATTCCCCGAGGGGAACACGTGGGGCAAGCGGATCACGAAGCAGGCGATCAAGGTTCTGGGAGCGCAGGACGAAGTCGGCGTGTTGGCCTACACCGAGAAGGGTGAGGACTGGCTGTTCGAGCTGACGCCCGCCGCCAAGTACGAGGAACTGGTGCCGCTTATCAACGGGGCCTCGATCGGCGACATGCCCAGTTTTCAGAACACGATGCAGTTGGGCTTGAAGGGCCTGCTCAAGAGCGATGCCGCGACGAGGCACATGATCATCATCAGCGATGGCGATCCGCAGGCTCCGACGCCAGCGCTCGTGAAGCAGTTCATCGACGCGCAGATCAGCGTGTCGATGGTCGCAGTCTTCCCGCACGGCGGCCTCGACATCTCGAAGATGCAGGGCGTCGCCGAAGTCACTGGCGGTCGGTACTACTTTCCCGAAGACCCGAACCAACTTCCGGCGATCTTCATCAAGGAGTCGAAGACGCTCAAACGGAGTCTGCTCCAAAACAAAGTCTTCGTGCCGACGATCGGCTTCCCGTCGCCCGTGGTCAAAGGGCTGGAGGGGATGCCCGAACTGAAGGGCTACGTCATCACGACCGCCAAGGGCCACCCGGCCATGCAGATTCTGAACGGCCCGCCCGACGCCGAGCAGTCGGATTCGATCGACCCCGTCCTCTCGATTTGGCAGCACGGCCTCGGCAAGACGGCGGCGTTTACATCCGACTTCAGCACCAACTGGGGCACGAACTGGCAGACGTGGGACCGCTTCCAGCCGTTCGTCAAACAATTGCTCACCGACATCAGCCGCGTGAAGAAGGATGGGCATCTCCGCATGTCCACACAAACGTCGGGCGGCGACGCGGTCATCGTGGTGGAGGACTTTCATCCCGACGAAGCGTTCCTCGAACTGAACGCGAAGCTGTCGGGACCGGGCCAGAAGACCGAGAACATACAACTCAAACAGGTTGGCCCGCGACGCTATCAGGCGACGGTGCCGCTCTGGGGGCATGGCCGTTATCACGCGATCGCGCAGGGTTTGGGAGGCGACCGCAAAGACTTGGCCTTCGGCGGCTTCATCGTCTCGTACTCACCTGAGTACCTGCGGTTCCGATCGAACCGCCCGACGTTGCAAGAGATCGCCGACAAGACCGGCGGCAAGATGCTCAGCGGCGATCCGACCACGGACGCGATCTACACGCGCGGCCGCGCTCCGAAACGCAGCTCGAAGCCGATCTTCGATTGGTTCCTGATCGCGCTCGCGATTCTGATCCCGCTCGACGTGGCGATCCGCCGGATTCAGATCGACTTCGCTTCGATCTGGAAAACGCTGACGATACAACGCCGCGCGCCCTCGACCGCCACGATGGGCACGCTCCTCGAACGCAAGCAATCGGTCAGCGCGGCCCTTCAATCTCGCAAGAGTGAACGAACGATGCCGATCTCATCGAGCAACGTCCCGCCCCGATCCAGTTCGTCGCAGCCCGCGACTCCAACGGCGAAGTCTCAATCACCGACAACTCCTTCTGCGCCGACCGGCCACGAAGGCAAACCGACCTCCACCACCGAACGCTTGCTCGCGCTGAAACGCAAGCGGGATGAAGACAAGTAAGTCCGAAGAGTTTGAACCACGAAATACGCGAAAGACACGAAAGGAAGAGGCGTGGCCGAGTGCCTCTCTTTACAGGAGTCCTACGAGATTCAGTGGGCCTGTTTTATGTCTACTGTGAAATGGCGACGGATACTTGCACATTGAACACCATGCACAAATCGGACTTGCTCTGTTTCGACAAGCTCATCCTCTGAATCTCTTCGGTTTCCTTTCGAGTATTTCGTGGTTCAATCTCTTCCAAAGGTTCACCGATGAGCACCGAAGAGTTTGAACCACGAAATACTCGAAAGGCACGAAAGGAAGAAAAGGGGAGTAACCATGCAAACGACAATGGCAGTGGAAGACATTGTGATGACGTTGCCGGAGTTGCTCGATGGCCTCACGCCGGGGGATGAAGTCATTCTGACGCGAGGCCGTCAGCCAGTGGCAAAGCTGGTGAGTGAACGCCCGAAACCGGCCTCGCAACCCCGACCCGGTCCCGGACTGGGTAAGGGAATGATTACTTACATCGCACCCGACTTTGATGCCCCGCTGGATTGCCTGAAGGAGTACACGGAGTGAACCTCCTGCTCGATTCACACACGTTGCTGTGGCTCATGGAATCGAACCCGAACCTGAGGGTCAGGGCAACGGCGGTGATCGTCGAAAAACTTTGAACCACGAAATACTCGAAAGGAAGAGGCGTGGCCGAGATCATCTATCCACAAGAGTCTTATGAGATTCAGGGGGCCTGCTTTGAGGTCTACAAAGACAAAGGATGCGGATACTTGGAAGAGGTCTATCACGAATGCCTCAAGATTGAATTTGCAATTCGCGGCCTGCCGTTTCGATCCAAAGAACCAATGCCGCTGGCCTACAAGGGGCACACATTGAGTACCGTGTACAAACCGGACTTCATCTGTTTCGACAAGATCATCCTCGAAATCAAAGCCGTCACGTCACTGGCAAACATCTACCGAGCCAAGGTTCAGCATTACCTTCGTTCCTCCGGTTTCCGCTTGGGACTGCTGGTCAATTTTCATCACCACCCCAAACTGGAAATCGAACGAATCATCCTCTGAAACTCTTCGTTTTCCTTTCGTGCCTTTCGCGTATTTCGTGGTTCAATCACTTCCCAAAGGTTCACTGATGAGCGCCGATGAGTTTGAACCACGAAATACGCGAAAGGTACGAAAGGAAGAGGCGTGGCCGAGATCATTTATCCACAGGAGTCTTACGAGATTCAGGGAGCCTGTTTTGAGGTCGGCAGTGAATCGCGAGTCGGATCGCTGCACATGGAGTACCTTGTACAAACCGGACATCATCTGTTTCGACACGCTCATCCTCTGACTCTCTTCGTTTTCCTTTCGTGCCTTTCGAGTATTTCGTGGTTCAATCACTTCCCAAAGGTTCACCGATGAGCGCCGCCACCGCACCTGCCCCTGCTGCCGTTTCGCCCGAGATGTTGGAGACCGAAGCTCGGCACTTCAAAGAGGAATTTGCCGCCGCGCGCGAGGCCGTGGGCTGCGTGATCGTGGGGCAGGAGCGGACGATTGAAGCTTGTCTCACCGCGATCTTTTGTGGTGGCAACGTGCTGCTGGAAGGCGTGCCCGGTCTCGGCAAGACCGAGTTGGTGAAAGCTCTCTCGCGCGTGCTGGACCTCGACTTTCGTCGCATCCAGTTCACACCCGACCTGATGCCCGCCGACATTATCGGGACGAGCGTCATGTCCACCGATGAACACGGTCAGTACCGCTTCGAGTTCCGCAAGGGACCGATCTTCACGCAGCTTCTGCTGGCGGACGAAATCAACCGCGCGTCGCCGAAGACTCAGTCCGCGTTGCTCGAAACGATGCAGGAGCATTCGGTCACGACGAGCGGCTCGACGTATCAGCTCAAGGAGCCGTTCTTCGTCCTCGCCACGCAGAACCCGATTGAGCAGGAGGGAACGTATCCGCTGCCCGAAGCGCAGCTCGACCGCTTCATGTTCAAGGTCGTGGTGCCGTTCCTGAACCGCGAAGAACTGAACGAGGTCGTCAGCCGCACGATCCTGCGGACGGCCGTCGAGATCCCGAAGCTGCTCGATTCGGACCGCATCATGGCTTTGAGAAAAATTCTGGAGAAGGTCGTCGTGACGGACGCCCTGCGCGACTATGCGGTCCGGCTCGTGCTGGCGACTCACCCCGGCACCGACTTCGCACCGCCGCGCGTCCGCCAATTCGTGAAGTGGGGAGCCAGCCCGCGCGCGGCTCAAGCTTTGATTCGCGCCGCCCGAGTCCGCGCCCTGTCCGAAGGCCGCGCCCATGTCGCCTTTGAAGATGTCCGCCACTTCGCCGGAGAAGTCCTCGGCCACAGAATGCTGCTCAACTACGACGGCCAAGCCGAAAACCTCGACCTTGCCGAGTTGGTGCAAGAGTGCGTGAAGAACCTGATGGAGACGATGTGACGTGGTAAATGGACGGTTTCGATGAGCAATGACATCCGTTACGAGATCATCCTGCACTGGAGTGAGGCCGATCAGGCTTTCATCGCCGAAGTACCGGAACTTGCCGGCTGTGCGGCCGATGGAGTTACGTATCAAGCGGCGTTGTCGAACATCGAGGTTGTCATCGCCGAGTGGATTGAGGCGGCGCGCGAACTGGGCCGTCCGATCCCGGAACCGCGCGGACGATTGATGTTTGCGTAAGCGTGCTCGTTACGAAGTGGCGAAACGATTTGTGTCACACCCGTGAACTTCCCGAGGACTGAAACGTCATGCTGACCTACCGAGCGATATTCAAGTTCGTCGAAGGGGGCGTTCATGCGGAAGTGCTCGACTTCCCCGGCGTCATCACCTGTGGAGCGACACTCGACGAGGCCCGGTCGCTGCTGCATGGTGCCCTCGTTGACATGGCCGAAACAAATCTGCTGCACGGCGAACCGCTGCCAACTCCCGACCCGACCAACACCAGTGACGAAGCTGATTTGGAGGAGCCAATTCACCTGTTGCTGACTCGACATCGGTGAACTGGTCCTGAAATGCGTGAAGAACTTGACGGAGACGATGTGAATGATTGGTTGGGAACGTCAACGGGCTTCAAGAGACGATATGAGATGAATGAACAATCCAATGACATGACCCGAGGAGTTAACGATCTTGAATAACAGAGAGAGTTGGACGGACGAAGACATCAAGGATTTGAAGTATGCAAAGTCGCTATTAGAGAACCCAGGCCTCGCTGCACGCTTTGCGAGTGCATTCGGAACACCAGTTGAGTGGGCACTGGCGCATCTGCCTGATGGTGTTCAAAACGCTATTAACGTCGCTACGACGAGTGCGATTGAGACGGCATTGAAATTTGCGGTAACGACTATGGAAGACCGCGAACAAGGCGCTCTCGAATGGATTCACAAGACTGCGGTCGCATTGAGTGGTGCCGCGGGTGGCTTGTTTGGAGTAGCCGCATTACCAATAGAACTGCCAATCTCGACAACGATCATGCTCCGATCAATAGCAGCTATCGCACGGAGCGAGGGCGAAAAGATCGCAACAGCAGATGCGCAAGTTGCGTGTGTTGAAGTCTTCGCAATGGGTAGCCGACTGCCTAGTGATGACGGTGCAAACACGGCTTACTATGCCGCAAAGGCTGCAATGGCCAAAGCAGTTGCGGGAGCCGCTGCATTTCTAGCAGGCGGCGGGAAAGTTGGGGGACCGGCAGCTCCACCTCTGATTGCACTGATCGCAACGGTTGCGGAGAGATTTGGTGTCGTCGTATCAGAGAAGGTAGTTGCTCAAGGCTTGCCGGTGATTGGCGCTGCCGGTGGCGCAATCATCAATACGATGTTCATCGACCATTTTCAGAATATGGCGCGCGGTCACTTTATTGTCCGTCGTTTAGAACGGAAGTTTGGCAGTGAAGACGTTGAACACCGGTACAAAGCTGACTAATTGCACGCTTCAGGAATTAGACCATGCAGTTCTGGAATCCCCCTTCTCTATGGTTGTTCGCTTGGATACTCATCACGTGCGCCTTGGGCGGAATGACGACTGCTGTGGGGGCCACCTCGCACGACACAGACGCCTTCCTGTCGTCGGGCAAATTCGATGAAAGTGTTGCCGCGCTGGAGGCTCATCTCAAGGAGCAGCCGAAGGACGACACCGCTCGCCTGGGGTTGGGGGTCACTCAGTTTGTGGGTGCCGTGCAGCGGCTGGGGCAGAAGCTGGCGGTGTATGGTCCGCGTCCCCGGTTTGATTTCTCGGGAAGGCCAGCGATCGCGGACGTGCCCGCTCCCGCCGAGCCACTGACTTACCCGGCGTTGCGGAAGATCAATCAGGAGTGGCTGGATGATCTCGCGCGGATCGAGGCGACTCTGGCGAAGATCACCAGCGAGGAGGTCAAGCTGCCACTGCATGTCGGTCGCGTGACCATGAACCTCGGCACGGCGGAGACCCGATCGCTGACGCTGCTGCCGATGCTGAGGCAATTTCGACTGACGCAGAACGGGCGCGAGGCCGATTTTGTCATCGCGTTCGACCGGGCGGATGTCGATTGGTTGCGAGGCTACTGCCACCTGCTGTCGGCTCTGTCGGAGATCATGCTCGCATACGACGGGCAGGAGTTGTTCGACATCTCGGCACATCGGCTCTTTCAACACGCGGTCATTCCGCATCCGTTCCTGCTCGAACCGAACCGCACCCCGAACGGCGGCTGGTTCCAGTTTGAAGAGCTTGCCGACGCCGTGGCCATCATCCACATGCTGCGGTTCCCACTGGTCGAGCCGAAGCGGATGCCCGTCGCACTGGCGCACGTCGAGCAGACGCTGTCGCTCAGCCGTCAGATGTGGAAGCGCGTCCTCGCCGAGACCGACAACGATCGCGAATGGATTCCCAGCCCGAAACAGAAGGGGGCGATCAACATCCCCGTCACTCAGGAGATCGTCGATAACTGGCTGCGGGCACTCGACGAATCCGAGCAGATCGTGCAGGGGAAGAAGCTCATTCCGTTCTGGCGGGGCAAGCCGACGCGCGGCGTCAATCTGCGCAGGGTGTTTCTCGAACCGAGACAGCTCGACATCGTCCTGTGGATTCAGGGAACGGCCACCACGCCGTACCTCGAAGAAGGCGAACTCACCAAGCCCGACACGTGGCAGCAGATCAACCGCGCCTTCGGCGGGCGGTTCGTGGGGTTTGGGTTCTGGTTCAATTGAGCATCACTTTCGAGACCGGGACGCATTGAGCGTCGATGACAACGGACAATCATCGTCATGGACACCACCAAAAACTTCACCACACTCCTCGACAACGCGACGCTTGGTCGCGTCGAGCGAATGCGGATGCTGCCGATGCGGCGTCGGACGAACCGCAGTCGCGGCGAGCATCTCGCGGGCAAAGGGGGGACGAGCACCGAGTTCAACGACTACCGCGACTACGTGGCGGGCGATGACATGCGGAACGTGGACTGGAACATCTTTGCCAGGCTGAACCGGCCTTACGTGAAGCAGTACCGGCACGAAGAAGAGATGCACGTGGTCGTGCTGGTCGATGCTTCGGCTTCGATGCAGTTCGGCGACAAGTTTGAACGGGCCAAGCAAATCGCCGCGTGCTTCGCCGTGATGGGGCTGATGAACATCGAGAAGGTCAGTTTGTTTGCGTGTCAGCACGCGGGACAGACTCCGCTGATCTCACCGCCCTGTACCGGACGGATGAGCATGAAGCGCGTCTTCTCGTTCTTGGAGTCGATTCCTGCGGGAGGCGACTTCCCGATTGAAGAGGCTGTCGAGGCTGTGTTGAGACAACACCGAGGCCGCGGGATCGCGGTGTTGCTGTCGGACTTCCTGACGTTCGGGGCGTTGGAGCGTCCGATGAACATGCTGTTCAGTGCGGGACTGGAAGTCTTCGGCGTGCAGCTTCTCAGCAGCATCGAACTCAACCCGGAACTGACCGGCGACCTGCGGTTCGTGGATGCTGAGAACGGGATGACGCTGGATGTCTCGTCGGTGGGCGATCTGCTCGGGTTCTATCACGAGCATCTGAATGGGTTGCAGGAACATCTCTCGACGCTCTGTCGCCAGCGGAGCGGCCGGTTCACCTGCCTCGATTCCTCGACGCCGATCGACACGATTATGTTTGATGTGCTGAAGCGAAAAGGATGGGTGCAATGAGGGGGAAGATGAAGCAGTGCGAAGTGAGAAGTGCAAAGTGCAAAGTGAAAAGTGAAGAGCGAGGAACAGAGTCGCATCGTGGATGTCATGTCTTCCACTTTGCACTTTGCACTGATCACTTCTCACTTCGCACTGGCCTTCACGTTGGCCAACTCACCGGAGGTCGCCCATGACACTGCCCGGCTTCTCCGCACTCCTCAATGCGTGGTGGTTTCTGCTGCTGATCCCGCTGATCGTCTTCTACTTTTTGAAGCTGCGTCGGCCGCGCGTGGAGATGCCGTCGCTGGCTCTGTGGCGGCAGGTCATCAGCGATCAGCGAGTCAACTCGCCGTTCCAGAAGTTCAAACGAAATCTCTTACTGCTGCTGCAGATGCTGTTGTTGTGCTGCCTCGTGCTGGGAGCGATGCAGCCGTACTTGTCGAGCGGGGCGCAGCGGGCCAAGTATTTGCCGGTGCTGATCGACACGTCGGCCAGCATGGCGGCGCTCGATGTGGCGGGTGGCCAGTCGCGACTCGATGAGGCGAAGGCAAAGATCGGCAAGCTGATCGACGACCTGTTGCCGGACCAGCGACTCTGTTTGATTGCGGTCAATTCGACGGCCCGCAAGTTGACCGACTTCACCGACAACAAGCGGTTGCTGCGCGAAGCGCTCTCGCAGCTTGAAGTGTCGCATGTGTCGAGTCGTCTCGAAGACGGGTTCCGTCTGGCGCAGGCGCTGTCGCGCGCGTTCCCGATCGAGTCGGTGATGCTCTTATCGGATGGAAACGTGCCGGCGGATGTCGAGTTCGAGTTGCCGTTCAAGCTGAACTACCAGCGGCTCGGTTACGGCGGGGCGAACGTGGGGATCGTGGACTTCAACGCGCGGCGGTCGAAGAGCGGTTGGGATGTCTTCGCGCGGATTGAAGGGACGAAGCAGCCCGAAGGTGAAAAGGGGCCGCCGACTGCGAAGACGCTCTGCGAGTACCAACTGTTTCAGAACGGGCAGTCGCTCAAGCAGGAGTCGGTCTCGATCGACAATGGCCAGGCGGAACGGCTGGTCTTCAAAATCTCGACCGACATCGCCGTGTCGCTCGAACTGCGCGTGAAGCCGGACAGTTTCGATTCGCTAGAGGCGGACAACGTCGCGTTCCTCGACCTGCCCAAACCGAGGCCGCTCGCGGTGTACTGCCCCGAGAATATGGAGTCGTTCCGGAACGCACTGGCCACGATCCCCGACCTCAATCTGTATCCGAGTGGCGATCCGACTCCAGTGGCCGTCGATCTGAAGTTCGCCGATGGCCCGATCTCAACGGGACCGCCCGCGCGCGTGTCGTTCAATGTCGGGTACGTCCCCGAGGTGATCGCGTCGTTGTTGGAGGTCGAACCGGGTTTGGCGGAGATCGTCGATTGGCAACGGACGGCACCGCTGCTCCAGCATGTTCAACTGCTCGATGTGCAGATTGGCGATCAGCCCAAACTGACGAAGGGAGCGACCGAACGCGACTTCGAACTGGCGGGGTATGAGATCCTCGCGCAGTCGCGCACCGGCCCGCTGATCTTGGAGAAGCCGAGTGAGGCGGGGACCGAGTTCCAGTTCGTCTTCCATCCCGACCGCTCGTCGCTCGTCTATCGCGTCGGCTTTCCGATTCTGATTCAGAACGCGACGCAAGTCGCCCTGCAACGCGCGGCTTTGTCGGAAGCGAAGGGTTCTCCGACCGGATCGCTGCCGACGCAGAAGTTGCTCGCGAACACCGACTACACCGTGACGGGACCGCGGGGATTCAGTCAGACCGCGAAGAGCGACGACAACGGTTTTTTGAGCGGCATCGAAGCGCCGTTCGTCGGACTCTACGAAGTGACCGGCGCTGCGGAACCGATCTCGGTGGGGATCAGCCTGATGGCCTCGCGCGAGTCCTCTCTGGTCTCCGTTGAAAAGTTGCAATTCCCCGAAGTGGCCGTCGCGGCGACCGAGACCTCCGTGAAGAGCGACCAACCGTTGTGGGGTTGGTTCGCATTGGCGGGCCTCGCTTTCCTGGTGCTGGAATGGTGGTACTTCCAGAAGAAGCCGAGCGGGGTGCCGGGATGAAGGCTCGACTCATTGCGTCTCGTTTAACCGCGTGGGCAACGCCCCGCGCGCTGGTTGCGCGACGAGGTTCAACGTCGCTGGACGCGCGGGGCGTTGCCCACGCGGTTAAACGACGGTTGGGGAGTTGTTGGTCGAACCAGAAGCCCCCTCACCCTAGCCCTCTCCCGACCACCGATGCGGCGGTGCCCGAGCCGGGGCGAGGGGACACGCGATGCCGGGCGCGTCTCGTTGGGCAAGGACTGCTGGCGTGGCTCGTCTTCGGCCTGCTCTCCGTCGGTTCTGTCTTCGCGCAGCAGAAGCCCGTCGCCGAGCGGTTGATGGAGATCGAGCCGTCCACGATTCAGCCGCCGGTGGGAGTGGGGCGACCGATCCCGACGTGGTGGGACGTGAGAGTCAAAGGCACGGCCCTCGTGGAAGGGCGGTTCGAGTTCGTGGTGCGGCACGATGGCAACGTGCTGGCAACGCTCACCACGGAGGAACTGGCGCTGACGGGGCCTCAACAACGGATTCGCGTAGTGCTGCCACCGGTGGACGACCCGATTGGAGTGGACCAGTTACAGGTGGACGCGGTGTTTCGCGGCCGGCGGTTCACTGAGAATCTCGGGCGGCATGTGGTGCGCGTGGCCAAGGTCACGTCGCGCACGTTCGTCGCGCTGACGGCGACTTCGCGTCTCAGCCCGAAGCGATCGATCGAACGAGATCGGGTGACGAAGCGACTGACGTTTGAATCGCTCTCCGTCGCGGACCTCGCGGAAAAAGTGCAGACGGTCTTCGCGGCGCTGGAACCTCACGATCTGCCGCAGGAACCACTCGCGTATTGCGCGTATGACTTGGTGGTGCTGTTCGGCCCCGAGTTTCGAGCGCTCAAGAAACCGCACCTCGAAGCGCTGACAACGTGGGTCCGCGCGGGAGGCCGCGTGTACGTCGAACCGACCGGCGTGCTGGAGCCGTACCACATCGACTTCCTGCGCGGGCTGACGGCGACGGACGAGCGGGGACTCGTGTTTCAAGCGGACTCGAAGGGGCGGTTGATTTCCGGCACGATCTGGGAAGACGACCGCGTCTTCACCACCAAGGTCGATCTGGGTTGTGCGGTCATTCGCGTGGAGGAAGAGGACGAGGCGGGATCGAAGGAACCCGAATTGAAGCCGGACTTTGAAACCGCGACGTGGCGACGTGCGGTCGCTGCGTTGTGGAAGCTCCGTGAGGAACACGTCGAGGCTGTGGTGCAGCACGGTCAACTCGCGCCGGTGATTTCTCCGCAGTTGAAGTTGATGCAGGACACGGGCACCCTGCTGAAGGGAACGATCTTGGGAGTCGAAGGAGGTTTGACGGGGACTTTGGTGGTCAGCATCGACACCAATGCAGACGGTCAGAGCGATCAAAAAATCGTAGTCAACAACGGCTCCGGTCTGGCAGGTGGTGGTGGCAATGCGCTGGGACTGAAGCTGCTGACTTCGACCAGTGAGCTGCTCGAACGGCTCATGCCCAACGGCGTGCGAATGGTGCCGCTGTGGTTGCTCGGCTTCATTCTGCTGAGTTTCGTCGTGGTGATCGGACCGGTCGATTACATCGGGCTCGGGATGCTGAAGGCTCGCAAGTACACGTGGGTCACGTTTCCAGTGGCCACGATTCTCGTGACGGCTCTGACCGTGTTGATCTCGAACTCATACATGTTGGTGGCAGAGGCTCGACGCGGGCTGGTGCTTTGCGACATTGGCGACGACGACTCGGTCGTGAGAACGAACCGGTTCGAGCTGCTGTTTCTTTCGGCATCGCGCGCCGTGCAGACGGACGTGAAGAAGGGGCTGTTCTCACCGTTGTCCACGACGACGGCGATGGATGCTCTGTACCAACAGTACGGTCAGTACGGAGTGGCCGTCACACAGCGCGGGCTGCGCTCGGGAATCGACACGCCGGGAGGCCATCGGTCTCCGCCGCATCTGACCGGTCGCATCCCGATCGAATACACCGCGACGCAACAGTTGGCGAAGTGGACTCCCCAACTGAACCGCATGTTCTCGCTCCCCCTGCCCTCGAATACCGGCGCGACCGACGAACCGCGTGTCGATTGGAAGGCTCTCGCGGAGGGACAGATCACGCAGTCGTCGCTGGACGGACATGTGATTTCCGCCGAACTGCTCGAACGAGTGCGCAAGGAGTTTGGAAACGCTGCGGCCGTCGCCTGTCTGGGTCCGCGCGGGCGCTGGGCGTTCGACCGAGCCGTGCTGTGGCAGACGAATGGCCAAGCGTTCGTCGATCCCTCACTTTCGCTCCAGCAACAGCAGCAGTTGACGGCGATTCAGCAGCAACAGGTTCGACTGGCGCGAATGCAGGCCGGAGCCATGCAGAACTACACCACGGCTCAGCTTCCGGACGACATTCAACAGCAGGCGGGACTGTTCCGCTGGATCTATCAGAACTCGGTCGCCGTGCCGCGTGGACTGTTCGGGCTGGTCTCGGGGATCGCGCCGAAGGGCGGTCCCGATCTCGACGACCTGCCCCTCTACGACCCCACTGACACGGCGCACGCATTACTCATCGTCATCGTCCCGCGCGGCGATGACTTGATCGTCTATCGCAAGCTCGTGAAGTGTGACAAGTAGGGGGCAGCGTCCGCGTGAGATTCAGAACCTGGCGAAGTCTGAGTCCGCATTTCAAAAACGAGCCCGACGCGCGAGCGAGGGCTTCGCACTCATCGAACGTCCAGTTCTCGCTCGCGCGTCGGGCTAGTTTTTCCGACGCCACAAAACACAGAGTTGATTTTGGACAGGTTCTTAGCGATTGGCCTGCCGACGATCGTGACTGCCGCAGACGGGCATCGTCCCGGCTGACACTACCAGAACAAGTGCCGACGATCAGCCTTGCTGGTATGGTGCGTCGGGGCGAGCGGAAGGTAATGCCGCTGAGTATGCGACCGGACCTGAAACAGGTGGGACGGGCACTCTTGTCCGTTGGATTTCAAGGCGAACGACGGGCAAGAGTGACGCGCCCGCCAAAAGTAGCCTTCATCGCTCCGCGTGAAGGAAGCCGAATGACGAAAGACGTATTTCCCCGGCTATTTAGGTCGCTGGCGACTCGGCTTTCTTCACGCGGAGCGATGAAGGCTACTTTTGGCGGGCACATCCAGAGTGCCCGTCCTACAGGGTTATTCAGCAGATCGAAGATTGGAGCAGCATGGAACTGGAACTGAGCGGGCAGGTGGCGGTGGTGACAGGCGGGGCAAGCGGGATTGGACTGGCCTGCGCGCGGGGGTTGGCTCGCGAAGGCTGCCGGGTCGCGCTGTGGGATGTCTCGACGGGAGTGACTGAGGCAGCGGCGAAGCTGTTGGAGGATTTCGGTGGGACCACGCTGGGGCTGAGCGTTGATGTGGGGAACTTTTCTGCGGTGGAAGCTGCGTTGGAAGAGACAACATCGCGGCTGGGTCCGATCGCGCATCTCGTGCATGGGGCCGCAATCACCTCGGGCAAGTTTGGCTTTCCATTCACGAACCTCCAGCCGAGCGATTGGACTCGCGTGTGGGAGATCAATGTGCTGGGGATGGTTCATGTCGCGCAGGCGATCGCGCCGGGAATGATCTCGCGCCGCAACGGGACGATGGTGTTCGTCGCGTCCATCGCGGGACAGATCGGTTCGCAGACCGATCCACCGTACAGCGCGAGCAAAGCGGCGAATATCAACTTCGCGCAGTGTTTGGCCAAGGATCTCGCCCCGCATAACGTACGTGTCAATACGGTCAATCCCGGCATGGTGCAGACGCCGCTGAACCGCCAAGTCTGGCAGGCGTGGCACGATCAACAACCACCGGACAAACGCCGCAGCTACGAGGACTGGGCGGGAGACAAGGTTCGTAACTTGGTGCCGCTCGGCCGCTGGCAACAGCCCGAAGATGTCGCTGACTTGGTGACGTTCCTCTCGTCAGCCCGCGCGGGGCAGATCACGGGCCAGACGATGAACGTCGATGGCGGGCAGGTCATGCACTGGTGAGTGCGGCACGGAATACTTGAGATCGAACAGCAGCCCACTTTACCCGAGAGGGAATTTCAAAACCTATTTTTGCCTCGAAAACTAGCCCGACGCGCAAGCGAGTGCTGAACATTCAATGACGGTAAGGCCCTCGCTTGCGCGTCGGGCTAGTTTTGAAATGCTCTGTAAACGTCTTCGTTCACAAGGCGGCGAGAGAGGAGGCAAGGCAAACACCGCGCCCTTAACAGCCTGTTGAAAAACCGTAGGGTAAGCGTCTCGCTTGCCCGTTTTCCAACTGCAATCACGGGCAAGCGAGACGCTTACCCTACGGTTTACAACAGGCGCTCAACCGCCGATCAGGTGCAGACGGAGCAGATTGACGGCGGCTTTGGCGGTGCGGCTCTTGGCGATCTCGGGGTCGCCGAAGTGTTGGACTTTTTCGACCAGCAGGCCGTTCGGGCCAGCGAGAGCCACGAAGCTGGCAGGGACCGCTGCAAACGGGTCATCGGGTTTGAACTGGCCCCATTCGGTGATGGCCAGCGCGAAGTTGGTCCCGAACTTTTGGCGGCAGCCTTTGGCCATGACTCCAGCCACTTGTTCGCTGATCTCGCCGTACTGCCGCAGCAGCATCGGATCGACGCCGAGCATGTCGCGTTTGGCGGCGGTGGTGGGAACGACCACGCCTCCCTTGTAGCACGTCTCGAAGCCAGTCACGCCGGTAAGACGATGCGCGAGCAGGCCGCCCGTTCCCGATTCAGCGGTCGAAAGCGAACCACGTCGTTGATTGAGCAGTCTGATGACGGCATGTTCCAGTTCTTCGTCTTCCACACCGAAGACGAGCGTCCCCATGCGGTTGATGATCGTGTCGCGCACCTTGTCGATCTTGGCGAGGCACTCGTCGGCGCTGGCCCCTTCGGCCATGATTCGCAGCGTGATCGTGGCTTCATGCACGGTGATACCTACATCGGGATCGCGGCCGCGCGCAGTGAGGTCGCCCAGAATTTCTTCCGCCTGCGATTCACCGACACCGAAGCAGTTGATGCGTGCTCGGCGGATGACTCGCCCGCCGCCGTCGAGTCGCGGCAGAACCTGTTGGCGAAACATCTGCTTCATCTCGCTCGGCACGCCCGGCATGGCGGCGATGCGGCAGACACGCTTGCCATCGCTGTTACTCGTACCACCGGCCTCGCGCGGAACGCTCATCCAAATTCCGGGAGCCGTCCCACGCGGATTGGGGAGCGCTTCGGCTCCAAGGGGAAACATCGCCTGCATCGTATTGCGTTCGGGCATTGGTCGGTTCCGCTTCTCGAACATCTGCCGCACATGTTCGAGCGACGGCGCGTGCAGGACCAGTTCGACACCCGCCATCTGGGCGAGAGCCTCGCGCGTGAGATCATCGAGTGTCGGGCCGAGACCGCCCGTGATGAGTACGATCTCACTGCGTGACGCCGCCAAGCGGATCGCGTCGGCCATCGCGTCGAGGTCGTCGTCGATGGTCAGATGTGCTCGCACCGGAATGCCGATCTCAGCCAGTTCCAAACTGAGCCACTGGCTGTTCGTATCGAGCTTCGCGCCGGTCGTCAGTTCCGTACCGACCGCGATAATTTCGGCAGACATTTTTTGTCCTAGACTCCACGCGGGAGGAAGGTGATTTGGTGGCTTCGTTTAACCGCGCGGGCAACGCCCCGCGCGGGAAGCGACGTTCGATCCTGTTTCACACCGACGCGCGGGGCGTTGCCCACGCGGTTAAACGAAGCGGCGAAGCCGCAGCCAAAGTAGCCTTCATCGCTCCGCGTGAAGGAAGCCGTGCGCGAGTCCAACAGGGATTGGCATCATCAACGCCCCACACGGAATCGGCTTCCTTCACGCGGAGCGATGAAGGCTACTTTTGGAAGATGGAAATGCGCGCCGTACAACAGGATTTCGAGACCTAGGCTCTGTTTTGCCCCCCGCTTGTCGGGGTGGTTTACGGGTCTCTGCACTACTCCCTCATTTCGGTGACGCCGAGTAGTGCAAAGACCTGATTCCACCGGGGCAAGCCCGGTGAGGTGAGTTTCAAAACAAAGCCTCGTTTTGAAATGCGCGCTCACTTTTAGGGCGTTGTCGTTGTGGGCTTGGCCTTGGCGGCGGGGAACTCGGGGAGTTGCTTGGCTCGGAAGACGTCGTAGGTGTCGTCCGGATTGTGAGTCCAGCGATAGTTG
>JAYSQC010000210.1:0-9816 GCA_043721755.1 Schlesneria sp. | reverse complement strand
GAGCGACGTTCGAGTCTGTTCCCCATCCACGCGCGGGGCGTTGCCCACGCGGTTAAACGAGGTCAACCCCTCAAGATCAAGTTGGCGGACCACTAGTGCGTCATCACGACTAAAAACGTGGGTAGCTGAACTCGTGAGAGTTCTGGCATTTCTGAAGTCTCACGACTTCAGCTACCCCAAAACTGAGGGCTGACAAAGCGCTCGTTCAAATCGCGGTGGCGATGCGTTGCAGATGCCTTCTCTTGTCCCCTCGCCCAGCTTTGTGGGGGCGAGGGTTAGGGGGAGAGGGGCTTCTGCTGAGCTGCTACCCAACGTGAACCAAGCCTGAGGTTGAGTTTCGATGGACCGCGTGACTCGCAGCGAACACCCCGGACACCATACCCGACCGTCGGGTTCGTTCGTGACTCCGCGCGCACATTTTGCCTCGGCCTCGGATTGAGCCAACGCGGCCATCTGGTATTGTTGCCGCCCCCCGGAGTGCTTGAGTCAGCCTCCCTCACCGATTTCGAGTGACGCGATCGGGACCGTTCAACACGCTTAGGTAAGAAGGAGTCAATCATGGGCAAGGGAAACAACAGCCAGAAAAAGGACAAGAAGGACAAGAAACCCAAGAAGGACGCCAAGAAGCCGGAAATCAAGTCGATCGTGAAGAAGGACTGACGTGGACGATGACAGTCGGTCAGTGGAGTGGTGCCAGCCTTGGCTGACAAGTGGCGAGTCCTCCCGATCATCACGCTCCGTCCCGAGTATCACGAACCGGCATAGCGCGATGCTGGGCCACTCACCTCAATTCCCGTTGCGGCGTCTCTCCGAGACGCCGCAATCGTTTTGCGCAAATCAAAATCAAAGGGGTGCGGATACTCAGCGAAGGGCTGGCGCGATACGCCGTGCAGTTGTTCTGTTACCAGTTGATGCCCAATCACTGGCATCTGGTGTTGCGTTCCACTCAGGATGGGGAGATGAGTCGATTCCTGCGTTGAGTCCACGCACACGATGCGCTACCACGCTCATTACCACACGTCCGGCACCGGCCACGTCTATCAGGGACGGTTCAAGAGTTTTCCCATCCAGGACGACGCTCATTTCCTGACCGTGTGTCGGTATGTCGCGCGGAACGCGCTGCAAGCGGAACTGACGGCTCGTGCCGAAGACTGGCGTTGGGGTTCGCTGCGGCGCTGGCAACAACCCGTTGAGCCGGTTCCGACCTTGCGGTCTTCGTGGCCGATCCCGCGTGCTCCCCATTGGCTGGCGCGCGTCAATGAGCCACTGACAGACGGCGAACTGACCGCACTCCGCCGCTCGGCCCTGCGAGGCAACCCGTTCGGCGATTCCGACTGGTTCGAAGCCACCGGGCAGCGCCTCGGGCTGGCTCCCACCTTGAACCCGCGCGGCCGTCCGCAGGTCCGCTTCAACGACAAGTCAGACAACAACGACTCCTGACCACTTTGATTTCCTCTGCTGAAGAAACAACGACAGTTATTCGCGCGCCGGTCCCAAGCCCAAACTGGAATGCGTCAATCGTTTTCGGCCTGCACGACCCGTTGCTGGATGAGGTCGGGGGTTTCGTCGTTGAGGGGGCCGAGGCCGGTGGCGAAGTGCAGGTCGTTCATCGTCTGTTCGGTGTCGAGCAGGCTGCGGGCGACGGTGTCCACTTGGCTGGAGATGTAGTCCGGCTCTTGGCGGTTCACGCCGAGTTCGGCCAGCGACTTGATCTTGTTTTCGAGACGGTCGAGTTCGTGGCCGACGAACTCATAGTTGGCTTGGGCCTTCTCGTAATTCGCGAGACGCTCCTGGCAGGTCTGTGCGTTGTCTTGCAGGGTGCGCCGCATCTTCTGAGCGTGCGGCGATTCGTCCGTCGCGGGGATCGCGTTGAGGCGCGTCTGGGCTTGCTTGATGTCGGCCACGATGCGGTCGCGGCTGGTCCGCTCCAGGAATTTCCCGAGCGAGAACTGCGTGAACATCAGCCGCAAGAAAATCCACATCAGCCGATCGAGACCGGCGAGTTGAAAAGATTCCAGTGGTTGGCCGGAGGCGAGGGTTCCGGACTGCTGCAAGTCGTCGGCGATCTGCCGCAGTTCCTGAAGGCTTGCCCGGAGCCGTTCATAACGGGTCAGGGCTGGGGCGGGGAGTTGTTTGAGGATCTGGCGGAGTACCCCGTTGGCCGAGTTCGAATTCTTGTCCCGCGCCGCCGCCGCGTCTTGGGCATCCACCGCGCGCTGGAACTTGGGGTGAGTCCCCAGCATCGTCAAGTAGCCGATCTCGACAGCGGCGACCAGCGGCAGCGCGATGTCGGGATGACCGCTCAAGACCGAGAGGCCGACGCCGCCGAAGAGCGCCAACAAATTCCAGCGGTTTTGGAACGCGGTTTGGACGTACTTCAGCAGGCTCACGGATTCGATTCCAGCTTCGTGATCTTGTCGCGGATGTAGTAGACGGCTTCGAGGAACTCCGGCTGACGCTGCATCTCATGCGCCGGACGGGTGGCCGGTTCGATCTTCAACTCTTCCGTGATCGTGCCGGGTGAGTTGCTCATCAGGTACACGCGGTCGCCGAGAAACACCGCCTCTTCAATCGAGTGCGTGATGAAGAAGACGGTCGCCTGCACTTCCTTCCACAGCTTGACCAACAAGTCCTGCATGTTCAACCGGGTCAGCGGATCGAGTGCCCCAAACGGTTCGTCCATCAGAATGATTCGCGGTTTCAGGGCCAGCGTGCGGGCGATGGCCACCCGCTGCCTCATGCCGCCGGAAAGTTCGTGCGGGTATTTCTGGGCGTCGTTCTCGACGTTCAGCCCCATCTTCTGAATCCATTCGCGACCGAGTTCGTCCCGCTGCTTGCGCGGCATGTGGAGGCACTCCAATCCGAACGTCACGTTTTCCAACACGGTGCGATGATCGAAGCTGGTGTAGTCCTGAAAGACCATCCCGCGATCGGAGCCGGAGCCGATGACGGGCTTGCCCAGCACAAGGACATCACCGCCCGTGGCCGGATACTGCGGCTCCAATCCGGCGATCAACCGCAGGATCGTGCTCTTGCCGCAGCCACTGGGACCGAGCACACAGATGAATTCGCCTTTGTCGGCGATGTCCTCGACGACGAAGTTCACATCGCGGATCGCGGTGAATTCCTCCGCTTTGCCGACGTTGTACGTCTTCGTCACGTTGCGGAACTCGACGACGTGCGGACGCAAGACTTCGCGCGGTGTCCGCACGTGGTCCAAGACCGTTCCCATTCCGACGACGTGCTCGTGCGATGCGGTTCCCGACGAGGCGGGTAGCGGCTGGCTCATTTCGGCCCTTCTGCTGTTGCGACCGACGGGAGACTCGTCGGCGACCGATAAAACGCCCGCGACTTCATGTTCTCCCACGGGATCAGCGTGACCCGCACCAGCGAGCGCAGCACTCCGTCGCCGCCATAGACATGCGGAAACAACTGCCGCTGAACCCAGGCCAGCACCTGATCGATGACGAGCGCCACCATCGGGATCACGAGAATGATCAGGTAGATGTGTTCGCGAAACCCGCGCCGCTGGAAGATCTGAATTTGATAACCCAGCCCACCAACGTCGTCGGCGATTTTGATCGACTCGGCCAGCATAATGTATCCGAACGCCAAGCCGAACATCTGGCGGCAGGCACTGAAAATCGTCGGGGCGGCCAGCGGCACGAGGACTTTGGTGATCGTCTGCCACCGGCTGGCACCGAGCGTGTAGGCGGTGTCGATGTACCGCGCCGACACATCCATGATGGCCCGCGCGGCGTCGGAGATCACGAACGCCACCGAGGCCACGAAGATGAACATCACCTTGTTTTTCTCACCCGCTCCAAAAATGAAGATCATTAGCGGCAGCACGGCCGCCAAGGGGACGTTGCGTCCGAGCATGATCAGCGGTGATAGAAAGGCATGGACTCGCGGAAAGCACCCCGCCGTCACGCCGATCGGAACGCCGACGATCAGCGCCAGTGCGAAGCCGATGCTGACCCGCCGCAACGTCACCAGCACATTGCGGGTCAGGGCGAAGTCATTCCACAGCTCGGGGAATTTGCCAAACGTTTCGGCCGGACTGGGCAATGTCAGCGGACCCACGATCCGCGACTCATACGCCCCCCGCGTGAGGAACCACCATCCGGCCAGGCAAACCAGAACACAGGCCACACCCAAACCGATGGCCTGCAACCTCGACACCGGCTTGCGCAACGTCAGCCAGTTGTGCGACAGCCTGTTCAGAAAAGTGGAGTTCATTCCGCGTGGCTCCAAAACAGCCGAACAACTCGTTCCCAAGCGGGAGCTTGGGAACGAGGGAATCAAAAATCGTCAACCCATCTCACTCCTGCTCCGCCGTGTAAATCTTGACCTCGACGCGGCGGTTCTTGGCGTGGTTGAGCGGGTCGGTTGAGTCGGCCGGATGTTCCCAGCCATGCCCCACGACGTTGAACTTATTCTGATCCATCTTGAACTGCTGGACCAGTGATTGCTTCACGGCGTTGGCTCGGTTCTCCGACAGCCCTTTCACCATTTCGTCGGGGACTTTGCCGCGCATCGAACCGTCGGTATGGCCTTCGATGATGACGCGGGCGTTGCCGAACTGACCGGCCAGCTTGGCGATTTCTTCGACGACAAACTTGGCCTTTGGGTCGTAGTCGACTTCAAGCGTCTTGCCGTCCTGATCCTTGGTCACCTTCTTGAAGATCTCAAAGCTATTGGGATAGAAGTGGATCACGACGGTGTTGGTGAGGATCTCTTCGGCCCCGCGCACTTCGGTCGTTGACTTGGGAACGAACTGCACGACCGACTCATCCGTCTGCGAGCGGTACTTCTCGTCCTGCCACAGCTTGTCGATGACCGTGAAATCCATGACCTGATCGAACGGCACGGGCTGGTTCTTGACCTGCCGAATCGAGCGATAGAGGTAATAGGCTTGGTTCCAGACCCGCGCGAAGTTGGTCGGGTTGTTCTGGTTCTTGAAGAACTGATGGTTCTCGGCCCAGTTGGTGCTGTGCGCATCGCCGAGCATTCCCAGCGCGTCGGCGGGCGGCAGTCCGTATCCGGCGGCCATCAACTCGGACACCTTCTGCTTCTCGGCGTCCAGCTTGAGAGCCGCCATCGAGTCGAAGATGCCGCGCGTCAATCCCTCGATGATCGGCATGTGATCGTGAGCGAAGTCCGCGCGGGCGAACCAGACATCGGCGATCAGCTTGTTCGCGGTGCCCGTGGAAACGAGCAGCCGGTTCCCTTTCACCTCCGACAATTTGTAGATGTCGGGAGCCCACGAGACCGCCGCCGCGATGTTCTTGTCCGCATTGAATGCCGCCGCCGCTTCAAACGCGGTCCCGGTGAAATTCAACTTCACCTCGCCGGGCTGAATCCCACCGGCGACGAGCATGTTCAACAGGAAGTAATGTGATGGTGAGTTCTCGGCAAGGGCGATCGACTTGCCGCGCAGATCGGTCACGGTCTTGATGCTGTCTCGCACTACGATGCCGTCGCCGCCGTTCGACCAGTCGATCTGCTGGAAGACGCGCGGCATGACCCGGCTGTCTTTCGGATGGCCCGACGCATCGACGAAGCCATCCACAATCAGCGGCAACATGTCGAGCGTCGCCCAGCCGATCTGAACGTCACCCGCCGTGTAGGCATCCCGCATTTCGATTGGGTTGTCGATCAGCACCAACTCGACTTTGAAGTCTTTTCCGTCCGCCGACTTCCAAACCTTCTCCGGTTTGAATCCGTTGTTCGCATGAATGATCGGAGCCCAACCGGCCCAGACGTTGAGTGCGAAGCGAACCGTGTTGTCGGCGAGCGGCTTATAGGCCGCGATCCCCTTCACCGGCGGGAGCTTCTCCGACGGCTTGAAAGTGTATTCCTTCAGCGTCGTGATGCTCGAATCGTCATGCGCCTCGACGGCACCGGGCTTCAAATCGTCTCCGCCCCCGACGAGCTTTTTCGGATCGATGACCTCGTTGGGCTTGTCCTGATTTCCCTTCGGCGCGAAGAGATCCGCCCGAAACATCGCGAACCCGACTAGGCCGAGGACCACGCATCCCACAGCCGCATAAAACGGAGCTTTCGGTTGACCCGCCATGATGTGCTTTCTGTTTTCTGTAGCACAGGCGGCTCGCCTGTGATGCCAATGACAAAATGAACAGGCGAGCCGCCTGCTCTACGGTTCAAATTGCCGTCTATCCTTGGAACTTCGTCTTCGGGCGGCCGGACTGCAACGAGTGCAACGTCTGCATGATGTTGAAGGCGGACAGCTCGCACAACAGCCGCGTCACTTTGCCGTGCAGAGCGTCATTGAGCGACGGCTCGACCTCTTTCATCAGCGCGACGAGCCGTTGTTCCTGCGCCGCCAACTCGGCCTCGTCCACGAATCCGTCGGAGATGGCCTCCATGAACGTGGTGAGCTTCTGGGTGTATTCGTCGATCAACGTCGTTTGGGATTTGTCATCCAACCAGCTTTGCCGCACCGGGGAGTCAGCCATCACGAAGTCCTTTGAGGTATGAATCTGAAATATCAGATTTCAAATCAGAGATTGAAACCTGATCGGCCTGTATCACACGTTCCGTATCGTTCCGTCCGCAATCGAAAATTAAAAACGGCAATCAAAAATCTTCCCTCAGCGTTCGACCAACTGCCGAATGGCGACCATCCGTTCTTGCAGTTTCGCACGCGCTTCGGGCGAGCCGACTTGTTCCCGCCACTTCGTCGGCAGGAAATTGCGTTCGGTGCATTCGAGCACGGCGGCGATTTCTTGCATCTCTTTTTCCAAGCCTTCCGACGACGGGATGAACTCGGCGACCGCCTGTTCGAGGTCCGTTTTTTCGACGGTATCCCGCCCGTCGGCCAACGCCCCGCGACGTGCCGCGAGGAGTATGCTCTCCAAATCTGCGCCGCTCAACTGACGGTCGGGCGAGACCTCGGGGATCGCATCCGCCGCCAGCGGCACTTTGTTTTTCTTCGACATCGACCGAAACATGGCGGCGATGTCTTCACTGGTCGTCGGTGCGAAGAGCGGGATGTGAACCTCGCAACGCCCCTGCCGCTTCAAGTCGATCGGCAACAGATCGGGACGGCACGTCAGCAGCATCCAGATGATCTTGCCGCGATATTTTGTGTCACCCATCTGCTGCGCGATCATCGAAAACACACGGCCTGACGTTCCCGAGTCGCCATCCTGGTTCCGATTGCCCAGCGTCGCATCCGCCTCGTCGACGATGACCACGACCGGGCCGAGCGACTTCAAGACCGTCAGCACCTGCTCCAGATTACCTTCGGTTTCACCGACGAACTTCGAGCGAAAGTTGCGGAGCTTCAAACAGGGGATGCCCATCGAACCCGCATAACACTCGGCCAGAAACGTCTTGCCCGTGCCGACCGAACCGCAGAACAAGTACCCCATCGGAGCCGTGTCGAGTTTGCCCTCGGCAATCCATTTCGCGTCTTGCTCCAAACGCGCTTTTGCTTCGGGCGAACCGACAATCAGGTCCAGCGTGTGCGGCGGCTCGACGAATTCGACCAGCCCCTGACACTGCCGCTCGATCATGTTCTTCTTGAGTTTGCGGAACTGCTTCGGGTCGAGACCGCGTGTGCTGGCGTTCGACAGCAGCACGTTCAAATTGACGAGATTCAGCCCGGCGGAATTCTGAACGAGTCCTTCCGGCGTCAGGCCGCCCGGTGCGATGCTCGTGGCCGTCGATGCCACGAACTGACGACGGTCCTCAACACTCGGCAGCGGGATCTCCAGCGAGGCGACATACGGATTGTTGACCAGCCGCTCGCTGATCTCGGACAGCTTGTCCGTGATCAAACAGAAGGCCATGTTCAGCCGCTTGAGGTACGGATTCGAAGCCCAACTCATGAACCGCACCAACCGCGACGCTTGTCCTCGCGCCACCGAGGCCAAGTCGCCCGTCGGTACTAAAAACTGGGCGTGCTCGAAGACCAAGCCGATTCGCTTGCGGTTGGCGATGTTGTCTTCCAACAGATTCCGTTGCAGCAGCGAATCGAGTTGGTCGAGCACTTTGTCCGGATCGCGGGTCCACGTATTCGGCGCTCCGAGTTGCGCGGTGACATGCTGCATCATCTGCTGCAATCGTTTCGAGTCGGCTCCCGCCAGTGGCCTCAATCCCCGACCGAGATCGTAGCTCAACACAATCTCCCACGAGCCGAAGATCTGCGAGGCCACGAAGTCGCTCAGCGAAGTGAATTTGTCCTTGCCGTCTGCCGCAGGCTGCCGCACCAAATCATGCACGTTGCCGTGCAGCACAAACGTGTTGATCGTGCCGGAGAAATACAGCTCAGCCAACTCCTTCGCCCACGCCGGATACCAAGCGGGGAGCTGAGGTGGTAAGTCTGCGGCGGAATTCTTGCTGTCAGGTTCGCTCATGGACTCTTTCACTTCGCAAACAGACCAGCATGTAGGGTGCGTGGAGTCTTCGGAACGCACCTGATGGGCCAAAGACGGTGCGTTCCGAAGACTCCACGCATCCGACAACAGGCTTCTGCCATTCCCATTCGTCGTCTCAAACGGACTGGCTCTATTTTCCCGCTTGCGTCACCGTTGCCGGGCCGAGTTCCTTCTGGTCCTCTTTCACGCCCGCCGTCTCGGGTGTGACAAGTCCCAGATCCATTTCGAACTGCCGCAGCGCCTGGTCAGCCAGAACCTTCTCGACCGCCTGCTCGCGTTTAATATCGACGATGCCTTCCTGCGACAGATCGGAAGCCACGCGGACCTTCGCCCGGTTCAATCCGATCTTTTCTTGGATGACCTGTTCGATCTGACCGAAATCGGTGGTGACATCGAAATTGAAGGTCTGGGCGAGTTGAGCGATCTCCGATTCCGCCTTGCTCATTTTCAGCTCGGCGTCGTACTTCTGAATCTTCTCGCGAATCTTGGCGAGCTTGCTGGTGGCGTGTTTGATCTTCTCCAGGCTGTTGCCGTACGACTCATCGTGCAACTTGAGCTGGGCCTGATTCTCTTCCAGTTCCGACTTGGCCTTCTGCATTTCGAGCGCGAACTTGGCGGCGGTCTCGCGATCCCCCGCTTGCAAATACGCCTTCACTTTGGCTTCCAAGTTGATGGCATGTTTCTGCGCGTTGACGACTTGAAGTGACACCCGCTCGACCAGCGCCCGATACTGTTCCAACCCCTTGCGCCCGTCTTGCATCTGCGCCACGGCCGTGTCGTACTCGTACTGCATCTGTGCGATCGGATCGGCCGTCCAAAAGAAGTTGGCAACCTTGTTGACCTGTGCCCGCAGGGAAGCCCAAAGTTTCTTGAAGATCATTCCAAAACCTTTAATTGAGACGGAGGCATGAGGGACAACGACGATCCAGTCGCAGAAACCACCGACGCAGTTCGGGGGATTGCGACGGTGACCAATTGGCTCAGCGAACGGACGCGGGGTTGATATCCCTCACCCTTCCGGCTGTCAATCAGCTCAATCGAATCGAATCTTTAGGGGATGCAGTCGCCAATCCTGACCGCCGCGGACGGGAAATCTTCAACAGTTGCTGCCCGAATTTTCGGGCACTCCACATCGAACGGCCAACATTCCAGTCGCGGTCGATGATGGTGGTGTCGATGTCCGCAAACAGAAAATCTTCGACGTGACGGCGGCTGCGAACGACGATCTCGCCGTTCGGATCAATCTCGATTTGTGGTCGTGCCAGTGGTCCTCTGAGGCAATGCAGGGCCATCGCCTTTTTCAATGTGGGGTGGGACCAGCTCGCTTCGAGCGCCGGCCCACCATCCGGAAACGTCGAGAAATCATGGTGGGCCGGCGCGGCGAAGCGCCGCTGGTCCCACCCTACAG
>JAYSQC010000209.1:0-23436 GCA_043721755.1 Schlesneria sp. | reverse complement strand
CGCGTGAAGAGAGCCGAACGCGGAATGACGCTGTTTCCCGCGTATCCGGGTCGCTGGTGACTCGGCTGACTTCACGCGGAGCGATGAAGGCTACTTTTGTCGGTCACGTCCAGCATCACTCACCCAACCGCTTCTCAATTTCTTCAAGCTTCCGACGCAAAGTGACAACCTCTCGACAGAGATAATGAATCGGCGGGATCGTGATGGAACAGAATGGAATCCACACACCCCAAATAGCTTGTCCACCCAAGCAGATAACCAATAGCGATCCCGCTATCGCAAGGAACGATGTCATTCCATACACGGCAAAGTTTGATCGCTTCGCCATTGCCGCAATCGTCAGGTCACCGTCAGTCATGGCACGCTCCACTTTTCACTTTGGACTCTCTTCCACATTCACTTCGAGCCATCCTTCTCCAGCCGGTTGAAGTACTCATCCAGTCCCGCGCGGAACTCTTCCGGGAGCGCGGTTCCCGACTCGCCCGTCGCCTGTGAGACGCCTCGGTCTTCGCGCACTTCCTTCTCGTTCACGCCCGAGCCGATCAGCGCGAGGGCCGAGTCGTTCGTGGTTCCGCCGCCACCGCCGCCCGGAGACGAACCGCCGCCACCGCCAGCTTTCGGGTTGATGCGCTTCGATTGCAGCAGCAGTTCGATCGCTTCGGTCTCGGCGGCGATGGCCTGCGCACCGGTGTCGGGGCGTTCAAGGATGTCGGCCGCTTCCAGCATCACTTGCTCGACCTTGTTCAGTAGGGCGATCTCCTTGGCGAACTCTTCCTCGCCATCGGGCAAGTCGATGATGCGCACCGTCAGCTTGGCAACCCGCTCGGCGAGTTCGTACTGCGTGAGACTCAACTTGCCCGCGTGTTGAGTGAACTCCACCTTGGCCAACGCGGGGCGAGCTTGCTCGGCGACGCGCGTCTCTTCGCGCAGGTTGACCTCCGCCTCCAAGATGTGCATCGCCTCTAAGACAATCGACGGCGGTAGGCTGCTCTTCGACTTGCAGCCGGGGCACTTGCCCGCACAGGCGGGATCGACCAAGTCATCGGCCCAGCGGTCCATCGTGTCCGACCAGAACTCGGCCTGAGCCATCGAGAGACCGGTCTCGATCTTCACGTCGTCACTCAGTTGCCTCAAGCTGCCAACGGCGTCTTGCTCGCGCATCTCATCGAGGACCGTCTTGAACCGCTGCATGCGTCGCCGGTCGAAGTACGCCTGCATGTCGTCCATGATGTTCGAGAGGTCTTGGCTGCTCTTCGTCTCCAAGTTGGAAACATCGTCGAGCACCAGTTTCGCCGCACCACCCGATTTGCCGCGCAGACCAAACGTCCCGCCGACTTGATCGTTAATCTTCCCCGCGATGACGTACTGCTGTCGCGATGCCGCCTTGAGCCGCTTCACGAGCGTGCTGCCCTCCAGATTGGCCAGCACTTTGTTCAGCTCTTCGGCGATCTTGTCGAACTCGGCCAGCAAGTCCTGTTGAGCCACAACCGCTTCGTCGAGCTTCTCACTCGCGGGCGCAGGCGGTTGCTTCTTCGCACCGCTGCCCGCGACCGTCGTCACCGGCAGCGTAAGTCTGGGCTTGGAGTTGCTCTTGTTCGGCGCTTCCTCTTCGCCATCGGGCTGCTTCGCAGGCTGTTGCGACGATTCCTTATCGACGACAGTCGGCACGACGGGCTGAGGCTGCGAAGGTTCGCCCGGCTTGCCGGTCCCCGGTCGCGTGTCACGGATTTGACCGGCGGCCGGAGCAGGCTTCGCGGGTGAGTTCGCTGCGACGACCGGAGCCTGCGACGACTGCTTCAACAGGTCGGCCACGTTCGGCATCCGGTTGCCCGAGATGTCCTTCAGAATCTGCAGCATCTCGGCCCACTTCTCCAAGTGACCGACACCAAACTCGGGGTTCCGCATCGCCTGACGAACCAACTCCTCACCGCCGGTGACGAGTCCCGTGAGTCTTCGCCCGTTCGTTCGTTCCGCTGCCGATTGAGCTTCGATCTTGCGGCGATTGTCTGGCTCATCAAGTTCTTCCGCCGACAGCAACCGCAGTTGCTGGTTGGTGTGATGAAGCTGCATCTCGCGATCACGGACTTCGAGCGATTGCCGATGCCACTTGCTTAGTTGCTCCGTGATCCAGATCGAATGCTGATCGGCACTGAGAACGTACAGCATGTAACTGGGCGAGTACGTGCGCGACCGGCCGGGGAAGTAGTCTTCGACGAACAGCCGCACATTGAGCGGCTGCGGTTCGATATCGAGCGTCTTGGCGCTGAAGGTGCCGACCAGTTCGAGCAACTCCTTGTCAGTCGCTCCCGCCGCGAGGATCCGTTCTCCCTTCGCGGGCTTCGAGACGACGGACTTGTCGGTTCCCTGCCATTCAATCCCCACGACCTTGATCCCAAAGTCGTCCTGCGCGCGGACCTTGAACGTCAGCGTCTCGGAGTCGATGACGACCTTCTGTCGCGGCAAGTCTTCGCACGACAGCGACGGCGTTTCGTCCTCGCGCGCGGTGATCGAAATGTTGAACGGTTCGAGGCTCGTCAGTCCAAATTCGTCTCGCAACGTGACGGCCACTTTGTGTGACCTTGAGATCGGCATCGTTCCCGGACTGACCGAGATTGATGTCGTGGGCTGAAGCACGGTGAAAGTCGGCGTGCAGGTTTGGCCAACATCCATACACCACACGCCAGCCGCATTTCGGTTTGCGGTCGCAGTGAACGTCGCCATGCTGCCGTTCACCAATGAAACAGCTCCGCCACGCACGTCCTTGTGAATCGACTGCGGTCGCTTCAGGTACTCGGGGAGTTGGACATCGGCCACGACCGACGTGAGTTCCGGCCGCAGCATCGGCTCAACACGGACACGTTGCTGCGAGTCGCCAATGTGAAGCTGCAACCACGCCGAGTCGATCTGAGCGGGCAGCGCGAACTCGTACCGTCCGTCTCGCAGTTCGACCGTGACGAGAAGTTGCGTCCCGAGTTGCACCGTTCCGCGCGGCGGCTTCGATTTCGTTTCGTCGAGCAATTTGATCGAGACCGTGACCGGCTCGCCGTGCGCGACGACCAATCGTTCGGGAAGCGGCTCGACCATCGTGAAGGTGTAGCGCGGGATGGCCTGCCACGGCGCGACGAACCGCGCCCACGCATTCGCCGCTGCTGCCGGAAACAGACAGAGCAACAGCACCGCCACCGCCGTCGGCACACCGGCCATCCACGCCCACATCCGATGACGCGGATGAGGGATCGCCGCGTGCAGGTCGCGCTTCGCGGTCTCACCCGCGACCTGCACGACCGCCGCCGCCACGAGCGCCCGCGAGCGCTGCTGCTCCGACTCGCTCCGCACGAGTTCGATGATCCCGAGCAATTGGTCGCCAACCAGAGGGAGCTTCCGGCTGACCAGTCGCGCCAGTTGCTCGAACCGCCGATGACACCAAATCCAACGATGGAGATAAACCGGCACAAACGCACAGCCACCGACCGCGACGAGAAACACCGCCAGCCGCACCGACCCCGGCGTCTCCAGCATTCGGTCGAGACCGAAGACCGCGAGATACGACACGACGACGCCAAACAACGCCCCGCACGCGGCCTCCATCGACTTGATCGTCCAGACCCGCCGACGAAACTCATGCAACTGAGCCTGCAACGACTCGGGCAACTGCAATCTGGCCTTTGGTTGTTCGACGCTCATTTCGAGTTACTCCTTGAATGAGGCTAACCGTCTCAAATCAAACCAACGATCTTGCGACCCACCCAAAACACGCCCAGCATCACCACCAGCACTGACGCCACGAGCGGGTGACACCATAACTGAACTCGTCTCACGGACGGAGCGGGTTCTGGGAGGGCGGCCAAGGATTTCAGGACTTGTTCCAGCCGGTCGATGGCGATGACTTGGCCGCGCGAGACGCGAGCGATCTCTTCCAAGACTTCCGGGCGAGCGGCTCTGCCGATCCGTTCGACGGCGACTCCTTGAACGAAGAACGATGCTTCCAAAGTCGCTCCCGTTTGCTTGCAGGTCAGCGTCACTTCGTGGCGTCCCGGCTCTTCAGCCGTGAAGCGGGACGAGAACTCGCCCCATTCATCGCCCGACGAATGGAACCGCACGGTCTCGGCCTTGCCTGACGGAGCGACGATGCGGGCGGTGACATCGCCCTTCGGCAACGGCTCGCCGCTTTTCTCCATCACGTTGGCATTGAGGGCCATCGTCTGGCGAACTTGAGGCTGTTCGGGTGAGTAATACATGCGCATCGTTTCGCCTTTGGCCATGTTCCGCTGATAGGCCATCCAGCGGACGACCTGTCCCCAGAAGCGATAGTGGTACTTGTCTTCGACTCCCTTGCGCCAGCGCCACGCGCCGTCGGTCCCCATGAAGAGCACCTTCCCCGCGCCGAACGTCCGTGTCGCGAGGAGTGGCAAGCGACCGTGTTCGTTCGAGGCATCTTTATGCACGCACAAGACCTCGGCACCGGCCTTCGCGCGCACGACGGGGGCGTACCACTGGAAGCCGGGGAGGCTTTCCCAAACTTCGATGTTGTCCTCCTGAGTGTCGGCCAGTTTGGTGAGCAAGCTGCGTCGGCCCAGCTCCGTTAGCTCGAAGTGACTCGGCGTGCGCGAACCCCAGCCGCCTGGTTGTGACTCGTCGATGATGACCGGCATCAAGTCATCCAGTTCGGTCCCGATCAGGCTCATTTGTCGTCCCTGCCAGCCGGGCATGAAGACCAGCCCGCTCGCCTGATGTTCGACAAGGCCCTTCAACAACCGGCAGTCTTCCGCCGTGAGTTGTCCGTCCTCCTGACCGACATCGCCGAGAAACACCACGTCGTACTTTGACAGCTCTTCCAGTCCTTTGGGGAACTGCTTGATGTAGTCCTTGTTGCCGCCGCCCCCTTTGCTGAGGCCCGGATGAAACAGCAGGCACGAGACCTCCACCCCCGGATCGCGCGACAGGGCGTTCCGCAAATAGCGGTACTCCCAACGCGGGACCGATTCGACGACGAGCACCTTCAACTTCTCTTCGCGAATGGCAATCGGTGCCGTCAACGCGTTGTTGTCGCCGAGCAACTCTTCCGCGTGACGAGGGACCTCCAACGTGAGCGTGTAGTCGCCGACAACCTTCGGCTTCCAGATGACCCATTCGCTGGTCCGCCCCATCGGCGCGACGCGGACTTCCTTCGTGACCTCATCGCCATCCGAAGTCTTCAGCGTGACGGTCGTGAGATATTCGCGCGGCAGCGTGCTGTCGATCGAGAACGGAATCCGCACCGACTTCCCCGCGATGCCGAACGTCGGGGAATCGAGACTGAGCAACTCGACATCCGGCAACCGCGACGAACTCCCCACGGGGACGGTAAAGACCGGGATGTCCTTCAGCCGCAGAGCCGACGCCGCAAGCACGGGCGCTGCCCCCTCGTTCCAGTCCCCATCCGAAGCCAACACCACCGCCCGCAAGTTCTTGAACCGTTGCGGTGCCGTCGCCAGCGGCTCGTGCAAGTTGCTGCCTCGCGCCGCAACGCTCTTCGCTTCTGTAGTGCTTTCGCTCCGCGAAAGCGTCTTTGCTTCCTCCCCTCGCCCCGGCTCGGGCACCGCCGCTTCGGTGGTCGGGAGAGGGGCCGGGGGTGAGGGGCTCTTCTCTCCACTCTTCACTTCGTCCTGCTTCGGCCCCACCGACGAGAACGGCTGGATCACCACCGTCAGCTTCTCATTCAGCGACGCCCAAAAATCGCTGCTCGTCAGTTTCGCAATCGACTCGCGCCGTGTGGTCAATGTTGCGGACGCCGCCTCACTGCTGGAGACATCGCGCGTCTCCATGCTGGCCGAGTCATCCCACAACACCGCGACCGAAGGCTTCTCCTCGGGACGATACTCCTCGACCCACTCGGGCTGATTGAAGAGCAACGCGACGAAGGCAACCAACGCCAGCCGCAACAACTCCAACAGACCGAAGTCGCGCCGATAGCCGCTCCGCCGCCACGCGACCCAGCACAGCCCTGCCGTGACCACGACAATCAACACCGACACCGCGACCGACCACGGCACCCACAAAAACGTCAGCGAACGAACGGTCGTCATGAGGTGGCTCCCGTATGTCGTACTTGAGTGACCACTGGCGACAGTTGCTGAAGGTTTCGGAGCGGGGCGGCGGCTTTGTTTTTTCTGAGCGGGGTGGCGTCAGCCCCCCGGCTCTTCGGGCGTAAGCCCCTCGCGATTCGACGTGTCCAATCCCGTTCAATAACCTCGAATCGACCGCTACCGAGCCGCAGTCTTGAGTCGCAAAGCGACGGCAGCAAATAGCCGTGGGCGTCAGCCCACGGAAAGCAACCACCACGCGGATCTGGAGCCGCGAAGCGGCGGCAGAAATGGGGCGGAATAGGACTTCCTGCTGCCGCCGCTTCGCGGCTCTGGCAATCGGGGGCGGACATCTCTGCGGGCTGACGCCCGCAGCGAATTGCTGACATCGCTTCGCGATTGGAAACGGCCAAGGGGCTGACGCCACCCCGCTCAGAAGATGAAGAACGAGGAGAAGAAAACACGGACAACGAAGAGCCAGGAGGCTGACGCCGCCCCGCTCCGAAATCAGCATTGAGAGTTCCGGAGTTGCTCATGAGGTGGCTCCCGCAGCACGAGCCACCTTGGGCAGGCACAGCGCCGCTTCCAGTACCAGCGAGACCAGCATTGCGACGAGAAAC
This sequence comes from Schlesneria sp., assembly GCA_043721755.1. Taxonomy (GTDB): domain Bacteria; phylum Planctomycetota; class Planctomycetia; order Planctomycetales; family Planctomycetaceae; genus Schlesneria. The sequence continues at coordinate 16,754 of JAYSQC010000209.1, read as the reverse complement.
ACGCGCCAGATTTCTTGAATCAACGAGTTGAAACTTCCGGCTTGGTCATCGACGCGGACGAAGCTCAGCCCGCGAAACAGTTCGGCGACACGGGCATCGGGCAAAACCTTCGCGGCGTCTTCCGTCGCCGGGCGGTTCACGGCCAGCAACCGGTCGCCTCCCGCGTAGACGCCGTGTTGAGACGCGGCCTCGGTCGAGAGGCTTTGGTCTCCGTCGTTGAGCCGACTCCAAGCAGCCGGGTCTTCGCTCCCCGGATCGCCTGCGTCGAGTTGTCTGGCCCTGCTCAGCACCGCCGCGCCGTTGGCGAGGACTCGCTGCATGAACGCATACAGCACGACACCGCCCGTCGCGAGCGAGGAATCGCGCGGTGACGGCGTTGTCGTCCAGAAGTAGACGCCACCCCGTTCGGTCGGTGCGCGTGCCAACAGCGGCGCACCTCCCTTCAGCGTGGCGAGCTGCGTCGCGTCGCCGGTCAATCCGCAGTACTGACGAATCTCAAGCTGACCGACCGGCAGCGCGGCACCGCTGAGCGTGCGAGCGAGTGCGTCTTCATCGCTCCGCCACGATTCAATCGGGAACGGTTCGTTGCCCGTGTGCCACGTCTGCCACTTCATTCCGAAGAGTTCATCGCTGCCGAGATTTCGCGGCGGGAGAAACACCGCCCGTCCGCCTCGATCGACGAACGAGCGAATCAGATCGGCGGTCGCTCCCGTCGGGAGTGACGCCTGCCAGAGGACGAGCGAGATTTGATCCCACTCGACCGACGAGAGTTGCTCGACGGCGACGACTTCCGTTTCACACTTCACTGCCGGATCGGGCGAGATTCCCGCCACCAGTTGCAGCGGACGCTCGGTCTGCGGGTCTTCACACACGATGATCGTGCGACGCGGCGGCGGGTTGTCGAACGCAAAATAAAAGTCATCGTCGGCGGGATTGGCATCGGTCGGGATCGAGACTCGCCCCCAACCTCGTTCCCGCGTCCGCTCGATCGGAATCCGATGCTCCTTCAGATCGACATACGATCCGGTCAGTTCGACATTCACCACCGACCTCGCTCCGTCGATCTCGAACTGCACGGGCAGATTGAGCTTTTCTTCGTTGCCCGTCTTGTCGCTGCCTGTTGGGCGTGAGACCCGCAACGAGACGAGCAGTTCCGCGCCATCGGTCGCCGCTTGCCGACGCACGTCCGTCACGCGCACCGACACGTTGATCGGTGCCGACTGCGGATAGGCGAGCAGATGAAACCTCACGGCTTGCGGCAGTTCCAAGAACGCATCGCGCAACGTGGACCAACGACCACTCTCGGCGTTCCAGTCACTCGCGCGCAGGTCCGAGCAAATCCAGACCTCGGTTCGGCCCGCTTGGTTGTGACGGATGTAGTCGTGTGCCGCTTGCAGCATCATCGGCAGATCGGCCGACGCACTGGCAGGTCCGGCCGTCGGGAGACTGATCATCGCGCGCGGCGACTCCAATTCGCGCGGCTCATGCGTCGTGCTGTCGATCAGAACCCAACGTCCCGACCCGAGCGTCTCCAAAGTCTGCACGAGTTGCTTCCGGCCTGTTTCCAACTTCGATTCGCCAGTCCCCGCGCCGCGCTGCTGCATGGACGGAGAACGGTCAAGCAAAATAATCGTCGTGTCGGCGCGAGTCCCTCCCGCCAAGCCAAGCCATCCACTCGCGAGCGGCCGGCTGACCGCGAACATCAGCCCCGCGATGGCCAGCGTTCTGAACAACAGGATCAGCCATTGCCGCAGCCGCGAATACCCGCGCGCCATCCGATGGGCCGCGAGCAAAAACATCATCGCCGCCCATTGAATCGTCTGAAACCGCCGCTGGTTAATCAGATGAATAATGATCGGCAGCGCGATGATCGGCAGACCGTAGAGGAGCCACGGTTGGAGGAAACTCATCGAATCCCTTTCGCCTGAGCGCGGCTGACGAGGAATCGGACGAGCGCCTGTTCGTAGTTCTCTTCGATGCTGATGCGTTGGTAGTCGATCGCCGATTCGAGGACGACCTGTTTGAGTCGCGTCAGGTATTGCTGCAACGCCTTGTCGTAGCGGTCGGCGATGTCGTTCGGTTCCGCAAAGATGGCCGGGCCGCCCTCCATGTCGAGGAACCGCATCGGGCGTCGAAAGCTGAACGACAACTCCAACGGATCGAGCAGATGAAACGCGGTCACATCGTGATGCCGAAATCGGAGATGCTGGAACGCACTCCGTAATTGCTCCGGCTCGATGAAGAAGTCCGACAGCACGACGATCAGCGCCCGCTGGCGGATCGTCTCGGCCAACTCATGCAGCACGGCGGCGAGCTGCGTCTCACCCTTCGGCTGAGTCTGTTCGAGGATGTCTAACACTTGCCGCAGGTGAGCCGCGTTCCGTTTGGGAGGCAAGTTCCGCACGACACCCTTCGCGACGCAGGCGACTCCGACCGCATCACCTTGCTGGCTGGCGAGGTAGCCCAGCGTCCCGGCAATACTTCGCGCGTACTCGATCTTCGTGATCCCCGTCGAACCGAAGCCCATCGAGCCGCTGGTATCGACCACGAAGCAGCACCGCAGATTCGTGTCGGCCTCAAACTCCTTCACATAGAACCGGTCTGACCTGCCGTAAGCCCGCCAGTCCAACCGACGAAGATCATCGCCGGGGACGTACTTGCGGTACTCGGCAAACTCGACGCTGGAGCCACGATGCGGACTGGCATGTCGCCCGGAGACGCTTCCCTGCATCGGCCGCCTCGCAAACAACGGCAGCCCCGCCAGACGCGACAAGACCTGCGCGTCGATGAAGCTGCGTGGCTGGCGGTCAGAGAACATGCGGCAAAGGCTCCGTGTTGTTGCTGCTCAGCGTGAAGAGGAGTGCGAAGTGAAAAGTGATCAGTGCAAAGTGGAAGAATTTGCCAGCGGAGAGTTGGTTTCACGTTGGAATCGCGAAAGGGGCCAAGCACCTCGCTCGCCTTCGGCTTGCGGTTAAACGAAGACGAGAGTTCTCACGGTTTCAAATCGGGCAGCTTGGCCTTCGCATCGAGGCCGTGGTCTTGGAGCGTCATCGTGATCTTCACTTCTTGGTTCGCGCCACCGACTCCGAAATTCAACTCCTGCTTCATTCCCGCCAGCCCGAACGGGACTTCTTTGTGACGGAGGACTCGATGCGACATCTTCATCTTCGCACCGAAGAAGTCGCTTTCGCGAGTCCCCGTGACGACAGCGCAGTCGAGGTTGCCGCGTTGCCAGCCCACCTTTTCTTGCTCCTTCAAAACCATCACATCCGACGTGGGGCCGACAATCAGAGTCCCGAAGATCGGGTCTTCCTTGGCGATCGATTCGACAACCTGCGGTGCTTCGGCCTCGCGCTGAATCCAGATTCTGAGCGCGTTGCCGAAGGGATGCTTCCCCTCACCGAATTCGGACTCGGGAACCAAAAGCTTCCACGTCACATTGCCAAACGGCGGAGTCTGGCATTTCTGTTCCAGTTCGATCATTCGACAAGGTTTGCCGTCGCACTCGGACTTCCCGACGGATCGGACCACCCAGGTCGGAGAGACATCTGTACCGTTGGCCTTGATGTTCACCTCAAACGTGACCCAAGCGCCGTCTGCGGGCAACGTTTGAATCAACGCGGCCGACTTGGGGTCGTCGGCTCCAAACAGGAGTGAACAGAATAGAACGAAACAAGCTGGTGTCATGATGGGTGATCTCCAAGTTAGACGAAAACATTCGCGTTCACGAACACCGACATGCTGGCAGGGATGTCCGAGAACTTCATGGTGACTCCTGCAAACCACACTCATCGTTTTCAGCGATCTGACGAAGCACATTTGGATCGCCGGTCCAACCGATCATTCCAAAGCTCTGGCGAGCACGAGTCATTCGCGGCTGCACTGTGATGGTCACACGCTCATGTTCCTTCAGCGGAGGAATTTCGTCCAATTTGAACACGCCGTTTTCATACGTCGCTTCGAGTTGCAGGGACACCTTCGTGGTCTCCTTTCAGATTTTCCCGACTGCACTGCGCCTCATCGCTCTTCAATTGTCTCGGCGATCAGCCGCTTCACGATCTGCTTGGCATCGAGTCCTTCCGCCTGCGCGGCGAAGGTGGTGATGACGCGGTGGGTCAGGACGGGGACGGCCACCTCGTGGATGTCTTCCAGTCTCACCATGTAGCTGCCGTGCAGAGCGGCTCGCGCTTTGGCACCGAGGATCAGGAACTGAACCGCGCGGGGACCGGCTCCCCACGCGACGAGCGGCTTCAGCCAAGCGGGGGCTGTTGTGCCGTGGGGTCTCGTTTTGCGAACGAGCTTGGCGGCGTAGTGATAGATGTGATCGGGGACCGGGACGCGACGGACCAGATGTTGATGCTCGATGATTTCGGCCGCCGTCAGCAGGTGGTCGAGTTCCGGCAGCGCATCGCCCGTCGTCGTGCGCGCGATCAGAATCTCTTCCGCCTCAGACGGATAGTCGAGTTCGATCAAGAACATGAAGCGGTCGAGTTGTGCCTCGGGCAAAGGGTACGTTCCCTCTTGTTCGACCGGGTTTTGAGTCGCCAGCACGAAGAAGGGCGATTCGAGGTGAAAGGTCTTGCCGACGACGGTGACCTTCTGTTCCTGCATCGCCTCCAACATGGCGGCCTGCGTCTTGGGGGGAGCGCGATTGATCTCATCGGCTAAGACGATGTTCGCGAAGACGGGGCCTTTGACGAAATGGAACTCGCGCCGACCGTCGGCTCCGTCCTGCAAGATGTCGGTCCCGGTGATGTCCATCGGCATCAAGTCGGGAGTGAACTGGATGCGGCTGAAGTGCAGCGTCATCGTTTCGGCGAGCTTGCTCACGAGGAGCGTCTTCGCCAAACCGGGGACTCCCATCAGCAGCCCGTGCCCGCGAGCGAACATACAAATCGCCAGTCGCTCGATGACATCATGCTGACCGATGATGACTCGCCCCAGCTCTTTTCTCAGTCGGCCATACAGTTCGCGCAGGCGGTCGATCGCCTCCACATCGTTATCGCTGAGACTTCCTGCGGGCGCAGCGTCGGACGAGTGAGCCATGAATGAATCCTCTGAAGAACAGCCAAGACGCGTTGTGAATGGCGAGACGTGGACGAAGTGCGAGCAGCCTGCCACAAGCGGGGCAGACAATCAGTCTGACCAAGTTCATACCAAACCGCCTGACCGAGGGAAACCAGTTCCACTCTGTATTTTTGACGACGCGAAGAGTTGTGGTGACTCGGTTGGTTCGACCGGACGGTCTTCTGTAGAGTGCCAACGTGACGCCGTTTCCGCGTGAAGAACTCCCCGTCGCTTTATACCCCGCGCGGCCGAAAGTGACGCTCAGTCGTTTAACCGCGTGGGCAACGCCCCCCGCGCCGAGCGTCGTGGAAAGTTGTTTCGCCATTCGACGCGCGGGGCGTTGCCCACGCGGTTAAACCAGCAACTTGTTTTGAACCCGTTCCTTTTTCCCGAGTTGGACAAAATCATGCACCGATCCCGACGACATCCGTGGCGAGTGGCGTTGAGTCTGTGGATCGTGGCGACCGTCGCGGCCTGCTCGGGTCCGAGTCGTACGGCGGACGAGAAGCCGGATGCGAAGCAACTGGCTGTTGAGTCTGTGTCGCGGGCGTTTGCCGCCGCCGATCAAAACCGCGACCAGCGGTTGTCTCTCGACGAGTTCCTGCTGAAGCGGGGCGAGGCCAACGCGGCACGGCGAGACTTCTTGCTCTTCGATCAAGACGCGGACGCGGCCCTCAGTTTGGCCGAGTTCTCGACGGTGCCGACGGTCGTCGCGACTGAGCATCGCGGGGCGCAGCCCGACCCGATGACGGCGGTCGTCGATCAGGTCATGACGGCGCTCGATAAGTCACTCGACAACTGGCACGAAAAGCCCGAGGTGGAGGTCGATGCGCGCGGCTTCCTGACGGCGTTCTCGCTGCGGTTTCAAAAGTACGGGATGCAGTTCTCCGAGAAGGAAGCGGATGCCGACGGAAACCAAAAGATCAGCCGTGACGAGGCTCGCCGCTTCATCGAGATTCAGTTCGGAGTGCGTCGGGCCGATGGCAAGCTGCTGCGCGAACCGGGCGGTCGCGTCGTCAATTACATGCTTTATCTGCACATCGATCAGAACCAGAACGACAAGCTGGAGCGGGCCGAGTTCATCGAGCGATCTGGAGGCGACGCCAGCGTTGCGAAGGAATTTGACGCAGCAAACGTCAACGACGACGACAACCTCTCGTTCGACGAATGGTGCCGCGTGCCGGGACGCTCTTGGGCCGATCCGGTTGGTGAGTTCTGTCAGCGTGACACCAATTGCGATGCGTTTCTCTCGATCAAAGAACTCAGCGAAGGACTGTCAGAAAGACCACCAGCAATCGCCGCGACTGATTTCCGTGGATTCGATCTGGATCATGACGGCCAGTTGTCGCTGGCCGAGTATCGACTCACCATGACAGCCAACAGACAACTGCCGTGGGACATGAAACCACTCGATTCTGATGGTGATGAAAAGCTGTCATTTGGCGAGTTTCAGTTTGGCTCAATCCACTTTCCGTTCCTGAGACTCTTCTATTTCCACCGGCTCGACGCCGACCGCAGTGGGACTCTCGAATCGTCAGAGTTCCCCTTCCGCTTGAAGCAGCACGACGAGTTCTTCGTGATGAACGCGGACGGCACCGGCTGGCAGAAGCTCTTCCGGTTCGAGGGCCATCCCTCGCTCGGCTCCCCGGCGATCTCACGCGATGGAAAGCAGCTTGCCTTCAGTGCGGACCCGGCCGCCGCGCAAGGCGGCATTCCTGAGGTTTACGTCATGGACATCGAGGGCGGCACGCCACGCAAGATTGAGGCGGGGTGGAACCCGGAATGGTGCCATGACGGAGAACGAATCGTGTGTTACCGATATCAGCCGCCTGTTGGGATGTACCTCATGAGCCTAGATGGCTCAGAAGCAAAGCAACTGGCAACAAACGGCTGGGGTGGGAAGTCTTCGCCCGATGGTCGTTTCATGGCGTTCACGGACCAAAAAACATTGAGCGTCTATGAGTTCGATACGGAAACGACGCGCACGGTCGTGGACGCTGCGGCGCTCTCGTACTCGATGATCTACAGTAACGCCAATTGGTCGCCGGATGGAGCGAGAATTTGTTTCTTCGGAACGAAGGCCGACGGCTCACAGGACATCGTCACCGTACAGGCAACCGGCGTTCCCGAGATCAAGATCCATCATTCTTTTCCCAAATCCACTGTGCGAGATTTCGATTGGCACCCGACCGAGAACCGCATCGTATTCACCAATCTTTGCCCGGAACGAGAACGGACTCAGTTGTACGAGTTCAACCCAAACAAGGCCGATCCGCCGACGCTCGTCACGGGGCAGGATGAGACTCGCAACAACACCGACATCATTTGGACGCCCGACGGCAAACGCCTGATCATCGTGAGCGGCGACTACTGAGCCGGACGGCAAGAGTTGTCTGCCCCATGCAAGCCTGACGCGCCAGCGAAGGATCGGTTGTCGAGCGACCTTCGCTGGCGCGTTTTGAAGTTGCGCTGTTCTGGATTTCCGCCCCAACGGGGCAGCCGTAAGTCAGCCCTGGGCCAGCGACCAACGGGAGCGCCGCCTTGGGTTCCGGTCGTCACAGAATCTCAAGCCCTGAAGGGGCGGCCCGATGTTGCTCGCAGGAATAGTGCCGCCCTTTCAGGGCTTTAATTCACCGGAAACCGCCAAACCGGGGCGTTGCCCTGGGCTGACATAGCACCGCCCCGTGGGGGCTGAAATCCCCAAAGAGCGCAACTTCAAAGCTTGCGCGTCAGGCTTGCCTGGGGCAGCTTTTGCTGGCTGCTCGCCTGAACCGTTCGGCTTCGCCCCGTCGGTGCGACCTCGCCACACGCGAATTGTCAGCCTCTCCACCCCCAGCTATCATCCGCGCGAACTTCGCCCCGTCATCAAGGATGAGACATGACATCGCCCGAGTATCGCATCGGTTTGGGACATGATCGGCACCGGCTGATCGCGGGTCGCAAGCTGCTGCTCGGCGGCGTCGAAGTTCCGTTTGAGCTGGGTCTCGACGGCCATAGCGACGCCGACGTGCTGCTGCATGCGATCACCGACGCGCTTCTCGGCGCGGCGGGCCTCGGCGACATCGGCGATTGGTTCCCGAACACCGACCCGCAATGGGCCGGAGCCGATTCGGCGGTCTTCCTCCAAGCCGCCCTCTCCGCCGTGAAGGACCGAGGCTGGCAAGTCGTCAACCTCGACTGCACGATCCACGCCGAACGGCCCAAGCTCTCGCCACACAAAGCGGTAATCAAAGCCAACGTCGCTAGGCTGCTCGGTGTCCCAGAAGACCGCGTGAATGTGAAGGCCAAGACCGGAGAAAAGGTCGGCCCCGTGGGACGCCTCGAAGCGATCGATGCCGATGCGGTGGTGTTGCTCGGTCTTCGGTTCCTCTGTCGCGAACCCTCTGCCGAGACGAAGGGCGATCATTCATGAAGACAGAGTCATCACGTTGCTGGGGCTTCGGAGTCTCGCACGACCGCACGACCGCGCGGATGGCGAGATGGATTCACAGGCCCGCTGGTTCCAATCGCTCTCCATCTCTGAGCGGATCAGGGTGATGAACTCGATGCTGGAACTGACCCTCGCGGGGGACACCACTTGCCTCGGAAGCCCCATGCTGAATCTGTACTTGGACGTGTTCAAATCCTTGAATCGCCGGAAGGTGAAGTACGACCGACTCCTCCGAAACCACGAAAACCTCGCGACGGCGAACCGTCCGCGAACGAGTAATCGAAACTCCCCACCAGCAGGACCAACGGAATGCCACTTCGCGTTTACAACACGCTCACACGGACGAAGGAAGATTTTCAGACGGTCGAGCCGGGGAAGGTCTCGATGTATCTGTGTGGGCCGACGGTTTACAAGCCGGCTCACATCGGGCACATGGTCGGGCCGGTCATCTTCGACACGGTCAAACGCTATCTGACCTACAGCGGCTACAAAGTGACGTGGGTCGTCAACATCACCGATGTCGATGACAAGCTGATCAATCGCGCCAACGAACGGAAGATGACCGTCGAGGCTCTCGCGCAGGAGATGACTCAGGATTACTTCGACAATCTCCAGACAATGGCCGTCGCGATTGGGGCTGACGGGATCGATCACACTCCGTATGCGACGCAGCACATCCAAGAGATGCAGGACATCATCGCGACGCTGATCGAGAAGGGCTACGCGTACCCACTGAGCGGCGACGTGTACTTCAACTGCACGAAGGATGAGGACTACGGGAAGCTCAGCGGACGCAGCCTGAACGACATGCTGGCCGGAACACGGATCGAGTCTCACGGCGGCAAGCAGCATCCCGCCGACTTCGCCCTCTGGAAGGGATCGAAACCGGGTGAACCCGCGTGGCCAAGTCCGTGGGGACCGGGCCGACCGGGCTGGCACATCGAATGTTCGGCGATGGCGAAGAAGATCCTCGGCGATTCGATCGACATCCACGGTGGCGGCCTCGACCTGATGTTCCCACATCACGAGAACGAACTGGCTCAGTCCGAAAGCTGCACGGGAAAACCGTTCGCCCGCTACTGGATGCACAACGGCTTGATGCAGGCCAGCGGCGCACCGGGCAAGGTCGGCGGAGGCCACGACAAACACGGCGACAAGCCCGCCGATCTCACCGCCGCGAAGGAGGCTCAAGAGGCCAACAAACTCGCCGGTTCCAAGGGAGCTGCGTCGGTAAAAGAACTCTTCGCCAAGCACGATCCCGAAACGATCCGCTTCTTTCTGCTGGCGACTCACTACCGCAGCCCGATCGACTTCAGCGACGAACGGATCGCCGAGACGGGCAAGAGTCTCGAAGGCTTTTACCGCTTGTTCGAGTCCTATGAACGAGCCACCGGCCAATCGTTCTACTCACTGAAGGCACCGACGACACGAGGCGACCAAAGTCGCCCGCACTCTCCGAGTGCGGAGGCTGGGCACTCGGAGAGTGCCAGCTACATTGCCGAACTCCACACGCTCCGTCAGCGCTACCTCGACGCGATGGATGACGACTTCAACACGGGTGGAGCGGTCGGCGTGTTGTTTGATCTCAGGAAGACCCTCAACGCCTTCATCGGCGACCACAAGCTCGACACCGTCGCCGGAGACAAGAGCAAACTCCCCGCCCTCACCGCCGGGATGACGCTCCTCAAGGAACTCGCCTCGATCCTCGGCGTCTTCCGCGAAGCGAAGGCCAAGACCGCCTCAACCGACGACGGCCTGCTGGACGGTCTGATGCAACTCGTCATCCAAATCCGAGCCGACGCCCGCAAAAACAAAAACTTCGCCGTCGCCGACCTGATCCGCAACAAACTCAACGAACTCCAGATCACGCTGGAGGACCGCACCGATCAGACGCTCTGGCGACGAGGATGATTCATGGCACAACCACTTAAAACAATTTCAATCAAAGGATACCGCTCGATCCGGAGTCTCGACAATTTTGAACTCGGTCCCGTCAATGTGCTGATCGGTGCGAATGGCTCAGGCAAGAGCAACTTCGTCAGCTTCTTCTCTATGTTGCGAGAAATCGTTGAGGGACGACTAGCACTCACGGTGAACCGAGCGGGCGGTGCCGACACTCATCTCTATCTCGGCCCTCAAGTCACGAAGCAAATCGGTGTCAGCCTAAAATTCGGTGAGAACGGTTACGACTTCACGCTGGAACCAACTGCCGACAACCGTCTCGTGTTTGCAGATGAGCGAATCAAGTGGTCGGGGCGTTCCCCTTATGACGTGGACCGCTCGATTGGTACGGGACAGAGCGAGTCCAAACTGAAAGAGCAAATCAAAGACGGCAACAAGAATAAGTCAATTAGCGAGTACATTTACGATGCAGTCTCAAATTGGGTGGTCTACCACTTCCATGACACGAGTGAGACGGCCGCCATGCGGCGGACAGGTTCAATTCGGGATAACGAACGCCTTCGTCATGACGGTGGAAACCTTGCCGCCTTCTTGTACCGTCTCAGAGACGAAGAGAAATCGTCTTACTCGTTGATTTGTGACACCATTCGGCTGGCGGCTCCGTTCTTTGACGAGTTCATACTCCGTCCGAGAAAATCCAAGGATGACGAAATCATCGAATTGGAATGGAAGCAAAAGGGGAGCGACTATCCATTCCATGCCAGCCAGTTGTCGGACGGTACGCTGCGGTTCATTGGGCTGGCGACGGCACTGCTGCAACCGAAACCCCCGCGGACAATCCTGATTGATGAACCCGAACTTGGGCTTCACCCCTACGCGCTCGACGTACTCGCCAATCTCATTCTGCAGGCCAAAACGAGAACCCAGTTGATCGTGTCCACACAGTCGGCGCTGTTGCTCAACGCTTTTGATCCAGCACAAATTGTCGTGATTGATCGCGAAGCGGGCGAGTCTCGATTTAGGCGTCTTGATTCGGCTGAACTGCAAAGTTGGCTCGAAGTCGAGTACACGTTGGGCGAGTTGTGGCAGAAAAATGTGTACGGAGGAGGCCCCGCGCATGAGTAGGGTCGTCGCAGTTGTAGAAGGACAAACGGAGCAGGACTTCGTGCGAAATGTCCTCGCCCCGTGGCTTGGTGCGCGAGGCGTTTTTCTCACGGCACGACTAGTTGGAAAGCCGGGTCAAAAGGGTGGCGTTGGCGAGTACCCGCGAGCTCGGATGGACATACTCGTCGTGTTGAAGAGTGATCCAACAGTGATCGTCACGACGATGTTCGACTTCTATGGAATGCCAACGTCTTGGCCAGGACGATCACTGGCCAAGCAAGAAACTCACTCCTGCAAGGCCCAACTCCTTGAGAATTTACTCCACGATGACATATCGAAAGTGATGGGAGACTCGTTCAACGGTTCTCGATTCATCCCGTACATCCAACTGCACGAATTTGAGGCTCTGCTGTTTTCAGATCCCGCGACCGTCTGTGAAGTGCTTCGATCACCGGAGAAAGCCGATCACATTCAGAAGATGCGAGACGGTTTCGTAACACCAGAGGAAATCAATGACAGCCCCACAACGGCTCCATCTAAGCGACTCGAAAGATTGTTTGCCGATTATCGAAAACGATTGCATGGTGTGATCGCGGCTTCCCGAATCGGTATCCAACACATGCGAGAGGAGTGTCCACACTTCAATGCGTGGGTTGAAGCGTTGGAAAGGCTTGCAGTGAAGGTTGAGTGCTGACCAGAAATGATGAAGTCGCCGCTTGCCAATAACACAACTGTAGCTGATTCTCACGTCAAGTCCTCCGCGCTAGTCGCCTGTGGTGGTCGAGCAGTCAGCCAAGCGGCAACACCTCCTTCACGCAGCCGATTCGGCAATCTTGTGGCGTGAATTGACTAAGATCGAAAAGCCCCGACTCGTTGTTGGAGTATGCTCATGCCGCTCATTGCATCGCTTGGACGACTCGTTCGCGTTTGTCGCGTTCAGTTTTTGACGCGGATCATTGTGGCTATCGGCTTGATGATGATCGCGTTTAGTAGTGCGTGTGCCATCGCACAGGAGACACCCGCGGACACGGCCCTCGGAGTGGCGGGTTGGAAGGCGGGGATCGCGAAGGCGGTCATCACGCCTGAGAAAGCCGTCTGGTTGGCGGGGTATGGGTCGAAGCGGTCGCCGGATGGGAAGCTGCATGAGCTGTGGATGAAGGCGCTCGCGTTGGAGGACGCGGCGGGGCATCGGGCCGTCCTCATCACGAGCGACTTTCAGGGCGTGCCCCGCGTGATGAGCGATCTCGTGTTCGCACAGGTGGAACAGAAGTTCGGGCTGAAGCGGGCGCAGGTGATGTTCACGTTCTCGCACAATCATTGCGGCCCGAGGCTCGGTGATGATCTCGTCGATTACTATCCGATCGACGCGGAACAGGTTGCGTTGGTGAATGAGTACACGGCGCTGATGGTCACAAAATCGGTGCAGATGGTGGGCGAGGCACTCAAAAATCTCGCACCGGCCCGTCTGCAAATGGGTGAGGGGCGAGCGACGTTTGCGGTAAACCGTCGCAACAATCGTGAGGCCGATGTGCCGATGCTGCTCGCCAACGGAACGCCGCTCGTGGGGCCAGTCGATCATGCAGTGCCGGTCCTCACGGTGACGCGCCCCGACGGTCGGCTCGACGCGATCCTGTTCGGTTACGCCTGTCACCCGACGACGCTCAGCTTTCTCACATGGTGTGGCGACTATCCCGGCTTCGCGCAAGTGGAGTTGGAGAAGAATCACCCCGGCGCGACGGCGATGTTCGTCAACACCTGCGGCGGCGACCAAAACCCGCTGCCGCGACGGACCGTCGAGCTATGTCAGAAGTACGGTCATCAGTTGGCGGTCGGAGTCGAAGAGGCGTTGCAGCAACCGCTCACGCCGGTCTCATCCGGCTTGAAGACGGCGTTCGAGTTGATCGAGCTGCCATACTTGAAGGTCGTCTCGCGCGAGGAATTGCAGGAGCTACTCAAGGACACCAACGCCATCAAGGCGCGCTGGGCCGGACGACTGCTCCAGAAGCTTGATGCGGGCGAGAAGTTGGAAGCGGGCTATCCGTACCCCGTTCATGCGTGGCGACTCGGGAAGGAGATGCTCGTCATCGGGCAGGGAGCTGAGACCGTCGTGGACTACGCGCTGCGGTTCAAGCAAGAGCTCGGGCCGGGAACGTGGGTCTGCGGATATGCCGACGACATGATCTCGTACATCCCCTCGCGCCGCGTCTGGAACGAGGGCGGCTACGAGGGCGGCTCGAACCTGTACGAGTACGGCCGTCCCGCCTTCCGCTGGGCCGATGGCATCGAAGAACGCATCGCCGCGTCGGTTCATAAGCTGGTCAAGCAAGTCCGCGAGTGATCGTGGGCAGTACACCGACGATCAGGGGCCAGGTGGTGAAACGACGCGGCGTAGCCGCAGCCAAAGTAGCCTTCATCGCTCCGCGTGAAGGAAGCCGATGGGGAGTCGAAGCGGCTGCTGCCAATCGATGCTGGAATCGGACTCGGCTTCCTTCACGCGGAGCGATGAAGGCTACTTTTGAAGACGGAAATGCGCGCCGTACGACAGGATTACGAGACTTGGTAGTACGACGCGGCTTGTTCTCGTCGATCTCAGGTGAGGGTCCCTTTCACCACGTCACCATGCACATCGGTCAGCCGGAAGTCGCGGCCTTGGAAGCGGTGTGTCAGCCGCGTGTGATCGACGCCGAGGCAGTGCAAGAGCGTGGCGTGGAGATTGTGGACGTGGACCGGATCGCGAGCGACGTTGAAGCTGTGGTCGTCCGTTGTTCCATACGTGATGCCGGGACGAATGCCTCCTCCGGCGAGCCACATCGTGAAGCAGCGGCCGTGATGGTCACGACCGTAGTTGTCGGCGGTTGGCTTCCCTTGGGCGTAGACCGTGCGACCGAATTCGCCGCCCCAGACGATCACCGTTTCGTCGAGCAACCCGCATCGCTTGAGGTCCGTCACGAGGGCCGCGCACGCCTGATCGACATCGCCGCATTGCAACGGCAGGTCCGTAGGGATGTCGTAGTGCTGGTCCCAGCCACGGTGATAAAGCTGCACGAACCGCACGCCGCGCGGGGTGGCCCAGCTTGCTTCAAGCTGGGTGCGTAGCACAAGAAACGTCAGCACGAGCGTTGAACAAAAACGAGCGTTCCATTCCACAGAACGTCAACCTACTGTTTCTTGTGCTGACGCACCCGGCTTGAAGCAAGCCGGGCCACCCTGCGGTCGAAGTCACCCGACCCCAGCCACCCCGCCCAAACGAGAAACCACTCATGGAATTGGGCCCGATATCGCGTTTGGGCAACAACGTGGTGAACACCTCAACTGCCATCGCCTGCCTCCTTCAGAAAGAGAAAATACACACTTGCCATCTCCGATCCGAACAGTACAGTACTCCCCGCGATGGCGGGCCGATCACCACCAATCGCGGATAATGATTAGTTGGGCGTCAAACCCCAGCCTGGGGTTTCGCACAGCGATGAGGCTTTACTTAACAGGAGGTCAAGATGAGTACTGTGATTCAGCGCGGCGGGCTGGCAGTCGTGGCGATGGCGATGCTCGTCGTCGCTACCGCCGATCGAGCCTTGGCGGGACTGATCGTCGCGACGAACGCGACGGCCGGCAACTTCGATGGTGACTCGGGCATACGGATCGTCACGTTCACTGGCCTCGAGCCGGGCTTCGACACGGGGATCATCACCGATGTCGATGTCGTCATCAACTTCGCCAAGGCCGACGGCGAAAGTTTCGACCCGCCGTTCCCCAGCGGGACGCCCTACTTCAACGAGATCGTCTTCCGACTCGAGCGCGGCGCGACAGTCGCCGACCTCATCAGCGAGGACTCGTTCAACTTTGGTTCGGGGCCGGGCTTCGATGGCATCATCACGTTCGACGATGAGGCGGCCCAGTTCGTCAACGTCAATCCGAGCCGGCCCCAGGCCGGAGATTTCCGGCCGGTCGGCCCGGGGCTCTTGAGCGACTTCGACGGCCAATCCGCCCTCGGCCCGTTCACGCTCTTCATCGCGGACACCTCCGGTGGAGACTCTCTGCGGTTCCGCGATTTCACGCTGAGGATCACGACTAGCGTTAGCGTCGTCCCCGAGCCGTCCTCGCTCGCCCTGACCTCACTGGGCATCGTAGGGCTCGGGGCCCGGTGGCGTCGTCGCAGGCGAATCGCCTGACCTGGCGTTGGGCGGCGTCCCGTTCTCGGTCGTCATTGGTCGTGCGCGTCCTCGGCATCGAGGGTCGCGCCACGCGTCATCAAAGTCGTCGGTCGTGCCCGGAAGCCTCTTGCTCCAGGTCGTCGGTCGTGCGAGGCTCATCGTCGTCGTCGCGGGGTGGCCCGGCTGGCTTCTGTATAGACTGGGGACATGGGTCACAGGTGTTCGGGGACATCGGTCACACATTTCTGTCATGGTAACCGACCTCTGGAAGGAGGTTGGTCATGGCTTGGAAAGAGGTGTCTCCGATGTCTCAGCGTGCGGAGTTTGTGGTGTTGGCCTCGGCGGACGGAGCCAACGTGAGTGCGTTGTGTCGCCGGTTCGAGGTGAGTCGGAAGACGGGTGACAAGTGGCTGTCGCGTTACGCGACCGAGGGGAATGCGGGGTTGGTGGACCAGTCTCGTCGTCCGTGGGAGTCGGCGGGTCGAACGAGTGATGAGTTGGAGCAGCGTGTGTTGGCCTTGCGGGTCGAGCATCCGGCGTGGGGTGGTCGCAAGCGGCGTCGGCGGTTGCAGGATTTGAAGCACGTTGGGGTGCCTGCGGCGAGCACGATCACGGCGATTCTGCGTCGCCACGGTCAACTCGACGCGCGTGACGGAGCGGGTCAACCGAACCGGCAACGGTTCGAGCACGCGGCACCGAACGATCTGTGGCAGAGGGATTTCCAGGGACACTTTGCGATGACGCGCGGCGGACGCTGCCAGGCGTTGACGGTGCTGGACGATCACTCGCGCTACTCGATCGGGTTGCGGGCGTGCGACAACGAACGGACGGAAACGGTGCAAGACGAACTGGTCGAGATGTTCCGTCATTCGGGTCTGCCCCGGCGGATGCTGATGGACAACGGCCCCCCGTGGGGTGACATGGCCGATCAGCCGTGGACGCGCTTAACGGCGTGGCTGGTGCGATTGGGAATCTCGATCAGTCACGGCCGCCCGTATCACCCGCAGACGCAGGGGAAGGACGAGCGTTTCCATCGCACGCTGGCGGCCGAGGTCTTGCGCGACCGCAGCTTCAGCGACCTGCTCGATACGCAACAGGCC
>JAYSQC010000208.1:0-28007 GCA_043721755.1 Schlesneria sp. | reverse complement strand
CACGGCCGTCCGTATCACCCGCAGACGCAGGGGAAGGACGAGCGTTTCCATCGCACACTGGCGGCCGAGGTCTTGCGCGACCGCAGCTTCAGCGACCTGCTCGATACGCAACAGGCCTTCGATCCGTGGCGTCAGGTCGATAATACCGAGCGGCCTCACGAAGCGTTGAGCCTGGCCGTTCCCGCGAGTCGCGACCGCGCCCGTGAGCGTTCGTACCCGGAGACACTGCCGGTGATCGAGTACGCTCCCGACGTGCCGGTCCGCCGCGCGTCGCTCCAGGGCGTGATCAAATTCGATTCGCGTTCGATCCGCATCGGCCGGGCCTTCCGTGGCGAGCCGGTCGGCGTGCGTGCCACTCCGACAGCGGGCGTCTATGACGTGTTCTACGCCCACCCAACCCTGGGCCGGTTCGACGTGAGCCAAACCCCACGCCGCAGACTTTGGAACCAGTTCTCGTCTCCTTCAACCTGTTACCCATGTCCCCGAACGACTGTTACCCTTGTCGCCGGTCTAAAGAGAAGCAAGCTGGGCCACCCTGCCATAAACCGCTGTTGCCACGGTAGCGCTTTCTTCACTTCAACAACGACAGGAGAAAACTGCAATGAGAGCCCGACGATGGCAAGAGCTAATTTACATTTTTCGCACCGCGAGCGCGTG
This sequence comes from Schlesneria sp., assembly GCA_043721755.1. Lineage (GTDB taxonomy): Bacteria > Planctomycetota > Planctomycetia > Planctomycetales > Planctomycetaceae > Schlesneria. The sequence continues at coordinate 27,350 of JAYSQC010000208.1, read as the reverse complement.
CGGTGTCTTGCTCGCAGCATCCGGAATGCTGCTGGCGCAAGGGAATCAAAAGGTATTGGCTCCACCCGAGTTCGCTGAAGCGCAAGCAACTCAGAAAGCGATTGATGGCGTCGGTCCCAAACTGGTGGCGCTACTTGCCGATGAAAACCGACCGGCTGCCCTGCGGCTTGAAGCGGCGATTTGGCTTGGGCGCCTGCGGTACACGCCAGCCATTCCCACGTTGATTCGCTACATCAAACTTGTAAATCCCGAGGCCGTTGTTTCCGATGGCCCGGAATTCCCGTGCCGAGACGCCCTTCAAATGTTCGGTGATGCAGCGGTTCCGACCCTCGTCGATGCCTTTTTGGAATTCAAGGGTCGTGACCAAGATCTGGAGTTCGGCTTGTATACGGCAATACACAGAAAATCGCGGACGGCGGCGAGAACCTACGCGAAAGGACTGGCGACGCAGAATCCCGATCCGAAGTTCCATAAACGGGTCGAATACTTCTTGGACCAGATAAAGCCGGACGTGCCACGCTGAGACTTCATAGGACGGGTTGACCCTGCTTGAGGTGTTCCACCGGCGGAGTGGCCCTGCTCAATCGGTTTGCGGTATCAAAGATGTGCCACTGCTTGTCGGCTTTGGGACAAGCAGCGCCGATGGAGGATCGGCTCACCACTCGCACTGTGCTTGTCCCAAAGCCGACAAGCAGTGGCACGTCCAATGTGGTGGAAAGCCGCAAGCAGAGCCACCTTGCCCATGTGATCGTGACGAATCGAATGCTCCGATGCTTTTGTGAGTCCGCGTAACCAGTCGTTATGTGAATTCTCTACTCGTTCTCAACAACCAAGACGAAAGACCAAAATGAAAAGTCGACTCACTCTGAGACTCGTCGCAGCCATCGCTGCACTATTCCTTTTTGCCAATGATCGAGTTGTCGCCCAAGGCGACGGACTCACTTCGGAACTCGCGACCTGGGGCAAGGCGATCGACCCCGACGGCGACTGCAAGTTTTTTGCGGCGGAAGGGATGCTGCTCATTACCGTTCCAGGTTCGGAACGCCCGCATGACTTGGCAGCCGACATCAACACCTCAAACGCGCCGCGAGTTCTACAACCCGCTCAAGGTGACTTCACTCTCCAGGTTCAGGTCGATGGTCGCTTTATGCCGGGCGACGCATCAACTCAGCCCGGCCGAGGCGGATACAACGGGGCGGGCCTGGTGGCGGTGCTCGACCCGAAAAACGTTGTGACCTTGGCGAGAGCCGTCCTGCAACACCCCGGCAAGGAACCCGCCTCTTACGTCAATTTTGAAATTCGCACGGACGGCAAATTGCAGCGCATCGGTCTCACCGGCGACCATCGCATTCCACCAGACGGTCCCCTGTTTCTTCGACTGGAACGGCGCGGCCAGAAGATGCACGGCGCTGTGAGCCCAGACGGACGCCAATGGACCTCTCTGGACCCCAAGGAGATTCCCGCCGATTGGAAACCGGAACTTCACGTCGGCGTGGTGGCCATCAGCACGTCAAAAGCGGAGTTCAACCCTCGGTTTTCAAAGCTTCAGCTACTGAAATAGTGCCAGTCAGCGCTGTTGGGATTGCGCGCGGCGGGGTAGTCCTGCTCAATCGGTTCACAGTCTCAAAGATGTGCCACAGCTGGTCGGCTTTGGGACAAGCATTGCCGATGGAGGATCGGCTCACCACTCGCACTGCTTGTCCCAAAGCCGACCAGCAGTGGCACGTCCCATTTGATAGATTGATCAAGCTGGGCCACCCCGCGTTCAAACAGAAAGGTGTCACATGGGTTTGCCACAACGAGTTGCTGTCTACACGTCTGCCGAATACTTGCATCTCGAACGAGCGGCCACGTACCGCAGCGAGTACTTCCGTGGCGAAATCTTCGCGATGGCGGGCGGGTCGCCCAAACACAGTCGCATCAAGACGAACGTCATTAGCCAACTCAACAGCCAACTCAAGGGCCAACCCTGCACGCCCTACGACAGCGACCTCCGGATCAAATGCCCGACCGGCCTTTACACCTATCCCGATGCAAGCGTGATCTGTGCGGAACTGGAGTTTGATGACGACCAAAGGGACACGGTGCTCAATCCCACGCTGCTGATTGAAGTCCTGTCGAAAAGCACCGAAGCCTACGACCGCGGCAAGAAGTTCGACAATTACCGCACGATCCCGTCTCTTCGTGAATACGTCCTCGTCTCTCAGGACGAAGCGGCGATTCAACGGTTCCTGCGCAATGACGACAATACGTGGACGCTGACCGCCGTGGCGGGCCTCGATCAGACCATCCCACTTCGCTCCAACGGCATCGACCTGCCGTTGTCGGAAGTCTACGAACGCGTCGATTTCACGACTGAAGGCTCGGAAGAACCCGCTTCCCGCTGAAGCGAAAAGTTCATGACGTGTGGTCGGAACTGAAGTCTCAGCGGTAGGACGATCATGCCGACAGAAGTGATCTTCGACCGCCTGGCCAGTCGCGAGTCTCTGAAAGCGCGCCGTTGGTACGCCGCGCGGGCGGATGAGCGAATTGCCGAAGGGTTCACACACGAGTTGAATCGCGTCCTCCTGCGCATCGCCGAGAATCCTCAAACCGCCGGGACCGAGTTTCGGCAGCGCTATCGCGGGGTTCGGCTGCGTCGATTTTCGTGAAACCGTTCACAGGCCGGATTGAGTTGTTGAAGGAATCGGGCTTCGAGCGGGGCGTGAAATTGGGGCTGCTTATTGTTTCGGCTTCGGCATCCCCAACTGATCGCTGCACTCGCGCAAATGAGACAGCGCTCGTTCATAACGTTCGCGGCAGCGAGCCAATGCTTCCTGCTGCTTCGGGCTGGCATCAATCTGCTCGGGCTGCCGTACCGCCTTCAACTCGAAGTCGTGGACTTGCAGCGCGATCAAATAGTCGTGCCACGGGTCGGCTTGGGCCGCCGAGCAGCCCGCCACGAACAGCAAGATCACGGCCAGTCGGTTCATTATCAGGACTCCTCAACTTGAAGAATGACGTGTCCGACAGAAGTCAAAGTCGTAGGCACATTCCCTGTGCCGTTCACCGAATTCCTCGGCGAATCACGGTCTCGCGAGCGGCACACGGAGTGTGCCTGCTACTTTTGTTGGACACGTCAAGAATTCCATCGGCGAATGAATACTGTCGTCCGCGTCTGCCACAGCAACAAATGAAAATGCTCTTGGGGCCGGTGCCTCAAGCCAATTTCGTTGATGACGCTCAGCTCACGCAGAGTGGTTCCGACAGGTATAGACTCGAACGCTGGTTGCGACGAGATCAGTGAGGCCGTATCAATCCCGTGACGCACGACAAGACCGGTTGCCCTTGGAGTCCTTGATGCAAACACCAACGCTGTTCACACCTGTTTTGAACTCATTCACATTGTTCGCCGCACGCTGGCGGAGTTCTCGAATTGAGTGTTTGCAGGTTGCGCCGCGGCCTCGGCAGCGCTGGATCGCCAGCGCTGCCGTACTTTTTCTGAGCCTGTTCGCCTTGCACTCCGCTTGCGCCGCCGAGCCGCCCGTCAAAAAAGTCGAGCCGGTCTATGACGTGGTCGTGTACGGCGGGACATCGGGCGGCGTGACGGCGGCCATTCAGGCCGCGCGGATGGGGAAGTCGGTGGTCCTCATCGAGCCGAGCGGCCACATCGGCGGATTGACCTCGGGCGGGCTGGGGGCGACGGACATTGGGAACAAGGGGGCGATCGGCGGGTTGTCGCGCGAGTTCTATCGCAAGATCGGGGCCTACTACCTGCAAACGTCGGCGTGGAAGTACGGCTCGCGCGACGCCTACGTCGAAAAGCGAAAGGCATCTGGTGAGAACGAGCAGTGGACGTTCGAGCCGCACGTCGCCGAGCAGGTCTACCGCGAGTGGCTCGCCGAATTCAAAGTCCCGATCAAGCAGGAACGGTTCCGGCTGAAGGACGCCGTGAAAATGGAGGGGAAGCGGCTGGTGGCCATTCGGATGGAGAGCGACCAGTGGTTTTACGGCCGCATGTTCATTGATGCCTCTTACGAGGGGGACATCATGGCGGCGGCGGGCTGCAAGTATCACGTCGGTCGCGAAGCGAACTCGGTCTACGGCGAGACGATCAACGGCATCCAGGTCGCCAACGCGACGAAGCATCAGTTCACGAAAGATGTCGATCCCTACGTGAAGCCCGGCGATCCGTCGAGCGGTCTGCTGCCGCTCATCCAAGCTGAGCCGCCCGGCACGGACGGCGAGGGCGATCACCGCCTGCAAGCATTCAACTTCCGGATGTGTACGACCGACGTGGCCGAGAACCGCCGCGCGTGGCCCAAGCCTGAAGGCTACGACCCGGCGCAGTACGAACTGCTGCTGAGGAACTTCGACGCGGGAGACCATCGCAGCCCGTGGAACCCGATCTTCATGCCGAACCGGAAGACCGACACGAACAACAACTACGCGATCTCGACCGACTACATCGGGATGAACTACGCCTATCCCGACGGCGACTGGCCGACGCGCGAAAGAATTTTCCGCCAGCACATGCTCTACCAGATGGGGCTGATGTACACGCTGGCCAATCACCCGCGAGTGCCGCAGAAAATCCGCGACGAGTTCACGCGGCTGGCACTCGCCAAGGATGAGTTTCAGGATCACGACAACTGGCCGCACCAGATGTACGTGCGCGAGGCCCGTCGCCTGGTGAGCGAATACGTGATGTCTCAGAAGGACTGCCAGGGGAAGGTCGTGTGCGACGACCCCGTCGGGCTGGGGGCCTACAACATGGACTCGCACAATGCCCAGCGCTACGTCACGAAGGACGGCAAGGTTCGCAACGAGGGGGACGTGCAGATCGGCGTGGCACCGTACCCGATCGCCTATCGCTCGATCCGGCCGAAGAAGTCCGAGTGCGAGAACCTTTTGGTTCCGGTCTGCCTCGCCGCCTCGCACATCGCGTATGGCTCGATCCGCATGGAGCCGGTGTTCATGGTGCTTGGCCAGAGTTCCGCAACGGCCGCCTGCATGGCGATTGATGCGAAGGTGAGCGTGCAGGACATCGACCTTGCCGTCTTCAAGAAGCGTCTGCTGGACGAGGGCCAAGTCCTCGAATGGACCGGCGCGAAACGAGTGTCCGCTGAATCAAAGGCGATCGACCCGAAGAAGCTCCCCGGCATCGTCATCGACAACCTTGACGCCAAGCTGACCGGCGAATGGACCAGCAGCGCGTCGATCAGCGGCTTCGTTGGCACCGACTACCTCCACGACGCCAACGAGAACAAGGGCAGCCTCTCCGCCACGTTCACCACCAAGATTCCGAAGGCCGGCCGCTACGAAATCCGCGTCGTCTACACGTCCAATCCGAACCGGGCGACCAACGTCCCGGTCTCGATCCAAACGAAGGGCGACTTGAAAAAGCTGCGTCTCAACCAGCGCGAAGCCACGAAGGAACACGGCTTTCAATCCCTCGGCACGTTCGCCTACGAGGCGGATGAATCAGTCATCATCACCCTCTCCAACGCCGACACTGACGGACATGTGATTGTGGACGCGGTGCAGTTGGTCCCTGTACCGTAGCCCCGTCGCTCCGCCGACGGAACGGCGGGGCATCTGTTTGCGAGACGCCCGTCTGAATGAACTCCGGTCTGCTGAGTGACCAGATACGATCCGCTCGCGCCCCACGAGGACGACCATCATGAACAGCCCCTTCCCCGGCATGGACCCGTTTTTGGAACAGCATTGGGGAGACGTGCATAGCGCGCTCATCTACGAGATTCGCGCGGCACTCGTACCCAACCTACCCAATGACCTGCGCGCCCGCATTGAAGAACGCGTTTTTGTCGAATCAGACCTAGGTGAGTCGCGGCACTTGATCCCGGATGTGCGCGTGCTGGAGACCTCACGCCCGCGTGCGGATGTCAGGGACTTTGGCGGCGGCGGCACAGCAGTCGCCGAATTGACAGAAATCGACGAGGCAGAGGCCGACGCGGAACCCTTCGTGTTTGAACTCTTTGGCCTCGAAATCACGGAAGGCTACATCGAGATTCGCGAACGCGGCGGAGGGCGTGTGGTCACGGTGATCGAGGTTCTCAGTCGAGCCAACAAGTATCCGGGTTCAGGACAGAAGGAATACCGTCGCAAACAGGATGAGGTCTTGCAGTCGGATGCGACGCTCGTGGAGATCGACCTCGTGCGCGGCGGCCACCGGGTGATGTCGATGCCGAACAGTCTGGTTCCGCCACAGCATCAAGCGGACTACCTCGTTTGCATTAGCCCCGGTTGGAACCGCTCACGACGCCAACTCTATACGATGCCGCTGCGCAAGAAGCTCCCCGCGATCCGCATCCCGCTGCGAAAGACAGATGTTCCGATCCGGATCGACCTCCAGCCACTGATCGACCGCGCGTACCAACTCGGCGGCTACGACGACATCGACTACACCGAAGAACTCGACCCACCGCTGACCGCCGAGGAAGCCGAGTGGGTGAAATCACTGGTGGTCGCCAAGTGATGCGCGCGATCGTTTTGTCGAGCGAGGATGTTCGCGAGAGAACCGACAGCATGTGGACGGCTTCGAGCGTGATGACGCGACGGCGATGACGCGATTCGCCGAAGGAATTGTTCGTTGACATCCTGTGCCCGTCGTTGCCGGAACATCTCCAGTCGCTGGCTTCGTGGATTCGATTTTGTTATCTCTCCCGCCCGTCAACGTTCTGTCGCATTCGCGAGTAGGCGAAGGAGTTATACCGCTCGCAGTTGAAGCTGACACTAACCCGAAGCGTAAGCGAGGAGGCAACACTAGTCCTCGCTTACGCTTCGGGTTAGTGTGAAATGTGCCATCCTCAACCGCCTGCGGTATCGCGGTTTGTTGAGGTGGGAAAAGTGGGCGAAATTTCAGCTCCTTTTGGATTTCCCCCTCGCGCCCTGGCGACTGTGACACCTTCAGTTTGCGGTTCCGGTCGATTGTGGCTCCGGTCTATTACGGGATGTGAGTGGCATGAATCAGTTACTGACGAGTTTGCAAAGCCTGCTGGTTGCTAGTTGGGATGTGGTCCTTGCGGTGTTGATGTTGGTGTTCCCTTGGACGCCGCTCCTCGCATGGGTTGCCTTTTGGATGCTGGCTGTCAACTGGGTCAAGCTGCGAGAGGTCATGGTCAAAGGGGGCTGGATCGGGGTTGCCTTGATGGGACTGGTTATGGTTTTAGTCTGGTCCGTAGTGGCTCCGCCAGAAAATGGTTCGCACTACCTCTTCGGCCTGAATGTCTCGAACATCGTGGGGAAGGCGGTCTATGTGACCTCACTGTTGACGATCCTGTTCCTCTGTGGAGCGGTGCAATTGTCAGGGGCCTGCGGATCGCTGGCACACTTCGAGGAAGATGCTCCCGAGGACGATCATCACGGTGGTCACGGCGATGACAGCCATGACCACGATGGTCACGGTCATGTGGCGGAGGCTCACGACAGCCACGCTCACGCCCATTGATATTCGCGCGTTCGCGCCGAATTCGCTCTGCCCTCGCCATTCCGCCAGAGGGCTTCGCCAATTCTCTGGCGGTTCATTTTCCCCCGATGTAAGGCCCTGCTTTCGATGTTTTTGAAACTCGGCAATCTGATTAACCGGCTGTGGCCCGGCCTGCTGATCGGGTGGATTGGTGTGGTGATCTTGGCGGCCACGATGGCCCCCCCGTTGTGGGATGTCGTACAGACCGAAGAGTTCGCCTTCCTGCCCGCGAGCAGCCCGAGCTTGGTGGGTGAAAAGCTGTTTCGAGAGGCTTTCCCCAAGACCCTCGTTCCGAGCCGAGTCGTCATCGTCGTGAGTCGCCCCGATGGTGGCTTGACCGAACAAGACAAGGAATGGGTGGACGATGGCGTCAATGAAAACGACGCGACGCGTGAGTTTGAACTGCGTGAGCAACTGCTGAAGATCGCCGAGGATGCTGGCGGACTGGCGGCTGGCCCGGATGGTGGTGGCCAAGATGACAATGATGCCGCAGCGGAGAACAAGCCGCTTGGAATCGGTGCCGGAACGCGCTCGTTGATCTCTGCGGTTCGGACGTTCCGCGACACGAATCTCGGGCGATTGATTCTGAGCGCGGATGGCAAGTCCACGCTGATCCTGATCGATCTGACGACGGATTTCCTCGACGCCCGCAATCAGAAGATCGTCGCGAAAATCCAAGAGTTGATCCTCGATACGTCCGAGAAAAACGCGGCTTTCCGCCAGCAGATTCCCGCCGGTTTGGAACTGTCGCTCAGCGGCGATGCGACCGTTGGACGTGACATGCAGGCGGCAGCCCGCGACAGTGCCAAGGCCACGGAAACGTTGACCATCGGCTTGGTCGTGTTCTTGCTCATCGCGATCTACCGCGCGCCGCTCTTGGCGCTGATCCCGCTCATCACGGTGTTTGTTTCCGTCAAGCTGTCGATGTCGCTGTTGATCCTGCTGGCTCAACGCAAACTGGCAATCTTGTTCCCCGGTGCCGAGACCTACGTGACGGTGCTCGTGTATGGAGCGGGGGTCGATTACTGCCTGTTCCTGATCGACCGCTACAAGGAAGAGTTGGACGACGGGACCAGCTTCGATGAGGCGGTGACCAATTGCGTGGCGAAGGTGGGCGCGGCGATCGCAGCCAGCGCCGGGACCGTCATCTGTGGGATTGGCATGATGATGTTTGCCGAGTTCGGCAAGTTCCGTCAGGCGGGCTTCGCAATCTCGTTCGGCCTAGTCGTCGTGCTGCTGGCCTCGCTCACTTTCACTCCAGCACTCCTGCGACTGACCGGACGTTGGGCCTTCTGGCCACAGATGCGAACGGAGCGGGTCTCATCCATGGGAGGGTGGTTGCCAACGGCAACGCTCTCGTCGCGATTGGGGCAGGTCCGCTGGTTGCAGAATATCTGGGATACCGTCGGACAGATACTACTTCGCTGCCCGATGACCGTTTGGCTGTTGAGCATTGCGCTGATGCTGCCGTTCGCGACGGTGGGAGTGATGTTCTTTTCGCATCTCAGCTATGGCCTATTGTCCGATCTCCCGGCCACATCGATCAGCGTGCAGGGCACGCGCTCGGTGCGAGAACACTTCCCTGCCGGAGCGACCGGGCCGGTCACGGTCCTGCTGAGAAATGATCAGATCGACTTCTCGCAACGCGGCGACGATGACGCGGCAAGCGGCTTGAAGTTGGTTCACGATCTGACCGTGGCCCTTGGTGAAAGAAAGAAGGAACTGCGATTGGCCGACATTCGCAGCGTGTCGCATCCTTTCGGCCGTGACGACTCCATCGAAGCGATCAAGAAGCCGGTCGTTCGCAAAGTGACACTCACGAGGGCACTCGAACACTACGTCAGCAAGACTGGCCCGCTGGCCAATCACGTCACGCGCGTCGAACTGACTGCGGAACTCGACCCGTTCGCCCGCGACAGTATTTCTCATTTGACGAGGCTGGAGTCCGAGATTCGCAAGCTCCTGCCAGACTCAATCCAAGCGGAGACGGACATTCACGTCACCGGTTCCACGGCGAGCATTCGCGATCTGAAGTCGGTGACCGATCGCGATCAAATTCGGATCGATGTGCTGGTCGTGGTGGTGGTCTTCCTGATTCTGGTTGTGTTGCTGCGACGACCGGCCATCTGTGCTTACCTGATCGTCACGGTGCTGTTCAGTTATTTGGTGGCTCTCGGTGCGACATACCTGTTCTTCTGGGCCATCGACACCGGCACGTTTGCCGGGTTGGACTGGAAGGTGCCGATGTTCCTGTTCACGATCCTGATCGCCGTCGGTGAGGACTACAACATTTTTCTGATGACTCGCATTGAAGAGGAGCAGGAACGATTCGGTCCCGTCCAAGGAGTCATTCACGCTTTGTCGAAGACCGGTCGGATCATCTCCAGTTGCGGGATCATCATGGCGGGGACTTTCGCCTCTCTGACGGCCGGTTCGCTGCGTGGGATGTGTCAGCTTGGATTTGCCCTCGCGTTTGGAGTGCTGCTCGACACGTTCGTCATCCGCCCGATTCTTGTTCCTGCGTACCTTGTGCTGCTCAACACCGGCCGCTTCGGTCGCCTCGGCCCACTCTTGGGGGCGATCCCAAGTAAACCGGTCGAATCCGAGCCGAAGTCGGTGTCGTAGGCCGTGAAGCCTGACGCGCAAGCGAAGTCTTCCTGCCTTCGCTTGCGCGTCAGGCTTCTCTAATTCGACTGTCTGACTTTCCGTAGAGTGGGCTGTGCCCACCACAAACCGTTGCGGAATGGTGGGCACAGCCCACCCTACATCTGGCGGGCTCAGACAGTCGAACTAAGCTGATATAGCATTTTTCCGGGTTGCCTTACCCTCAGAAACGGGACTGTCATGTCGAGTGATCGTTATCTGGCGCGACGGACCAAGCTGATTCAGGCCATTCGCAAAGCAGACCTCTCCGCCCTGCTTGTGACCAATCCTAAAAACGTCTCCTACCTGACGGGCTTTTCAGGGGAGGACAGTCACCTCCTGATCGGCCCCGGCCGGACACACTTCTTTAGTGACAGCCGCTTCGAGACGCAGCTTCAGGACGAATGTCCCGGTCTGACGGTCGAGATTCGGACTTCGCGCACGCTGATGCACGACTTCCTCGCCGAGTGGCTGCCCAAGTTCGGGCTGACCAGCTTGGGAATCGAAAGCTCGTCAATGGTGGTCAGCCTGCACAACCAACTGACGGAGAGTCTGAAGCCGCTACCCCTCGTCCCCAAGGCGTGTCTGGTCGAGGAATTGCGACTCATTAAGGACAGCGACGAAGTGACCGAACTGCGTCGCGCCGTCCATCAGGCGGAGCGAGGGTTCGAGTTGATGCGATCGCTGATCTTGCCCGATCAGACCGAACGGCAGGCATCTCACGAACTGGAACACGGCATGAGACGGTTCGGGGCGACACGGGCCGCTTTCGAGCCAATCATCGCCGTCGGAGACCGCGCCGCGCTGCCTCATTACCGCGCCGGAATGCGGACGTTTCGCGAGTCCGGATTCGCCCTGATTGACTGGGGTGCGCTGAGCGCGCGGGGCTATCACAGTGACTTGACGAGGATTTTGGTCACAAGTAAGCTCCCGCCTAAACTCGCACATGTATACGGAGTTGTGTTGAAAGCACAGCTTGCGGGGATCGCTGCCATCCGCCCCGGAGCCAAGTGCCAAGACGTGGATGCGGCGGCCCGCAAGGTCATCGAACAAGCGGGTTTCGGCAAGCACTTTGGACACGGACTGGGACACGGGATCGGGTTGGACATCCACGAAGGCCCGAAACTCAGTCCCATTTCGACGGACGTTCTGAAGCCCGGCATGACGGTCACCGTCGAACCGGGAATTTACCTCCCCGGAATGGGCGGCGTTCGTATCGAAGACGATGTGCTGGTCACACGCGACGGATGCGAAGTCCTGACATCTCTTCCCAAAGACGTACCGCTGACAGTTTGCTGACGGCGAGTTACGAAGACGGGATAAGTTGTCGTTCGTTGAAGTGAAACCGCGATCAAACAAACATTCGACTGGGATTGAGGAACGCGTATGTCAGAAGCAGGCTCCACCGGGAAGACCCCCTTTGATCTTGATCGGCTGCAACAGCTCGTCGAAATGATGGAGAAGCACGGGCTGAGTGAAGTCAATTTGCGACGCGGCGACGAACAGTGGCGGCTCCGTCGTGGTGCCCGTGAGGTTGTGTATGCCGCTCCACAACAGATGCCGTTCGCCGCCCCCGCTCCTTCAGCCGCGCCGGTCGCTCAGTCCAGTCCCGCAGCGGCTCCGGCCGAGCCTTCCGGCCTGATCGACATCAAGAGTCCCACCGTCGGGACGTTCTATGCCGCTCCATCGCCGGGCGAACCGGCGTTCGTCACGGTCGGATCGGTCGTCACTCCGGAAACGATCGTCTGCCTGCTCGAAGCCATGAAGGTCTTCAACCAAATCCCGTCCGAGGTCAGCGGGACGATCACCGCAATCCTCGTGAAGAGCGGCGATGCGATTGAGTTCGGTCAGCCATTGTTCCGCGTCCGACCGTGAATCGCATTGGCATCATTGACCGTAGGATGGACGCCTCGTCCGTCCGGGGTGTGGATCAGACATCAACTGAACGGTAAGTAAGACCGCACCCATTAAAGCCTGACGCGCAAGCGAAGAACATTCGACTACGGATCCTTCGCTTGCGCATCAGGCTTTGATTTCCGGCACATCTCGCCCGCCCGCCCAAGACGGACGAGGCGTTCCTCCTACAGCCTTCAGCAGAGATAGCCCCGAGCATGTTTCAACGTATTCTGGTTGCGAATCGAGGCGAGATCGCGTTGCGGATCCTGCGCGCGTGTCGTGAGATGGGGATCGAAACGGTCGCCGTGTGCAGTGAGGCCGATCGCGGAGCCGATTATCTGAAGCTGGCCAACGAGTCGATCTGCATCGGCCCGGCTCAGGCCTCGGGCAGCTATCTACTCATCAAAAACATCATCAGCGCCGCTGAGATCGGCAACGTGCAGGCGATTCATCCCGGCTACGGCTTCCTCTCTGAGAACGAGCATTTCGCCGAGGTCTGCCGCAGTTGCAAGATCGAGTTCATCGGCCCATCTGTGGACGCGATGTCGAAGCTCGGCGACAAAATTTCGGCGAAGGAAGTCGCTCGAGCCGCGAACGTCGCCGGTGTGCCGGGCAGTGACGGACTCATCGGCAGCGAAGAAGAAGCGTTGGCGATCGCGGCCAAGATCGGCTACCCGATTCTCATCAAGGCGACCGCGGGCGGCGGCGGCAAGGGGATGCGCGTCGCGCGCAACGACATCTCGCTCAAGACCGGCCTCAAGCAGGCGGCAATGGAAGCCGAGAAGGCGTTCAACAACGCGGGCGTCTATCTGGAGAAGTACGTCGAGAACCCGAGGCACGTCGAAGTGCAGATCATCGCCGACCAACACGGCGAAGTGGTCCATCTCTGGGAGCGAGACTGCTCATCGCAGCGAAAGCATCAAAAGCTGATCGAAGAATCTCCCGCGCCGAATCTCCCTCACGCGGTGCGGGAGGCGATCTGTGCGGCGGCAGTCCGACTCATCAAATCGGCGAACTACACGAACGCCGGGACGGTCGAATTCATCGTCGATAAGGATCACAACTTCTACTTCATCGAAGTCAACGCCCGCATCCAAGTCGAACATCCCGTGACCGAGATGGTGACGGGCCTCGACCTGATCCAGCAGCAGATTCGCGTCGCAGCGGGCGAACACCTGCCGTGGAAGCAGTCGGAGATTCCCTGTCGCGGTTGCTCGATGGAAGTCCGCATCAATGCCGAAGACCCGGACAACGACTTCCGTGGTTCGCCCGGTCGCATCACGAAGCTGCGCGTTCCCGGTGGCAACGGCGTTCGCTGGGACTCGCACGTCCACGAAGGCTACGTCGTCGGCCCGTACTACGACTCGATGATCGGCAAGCTGATCGTCCACAAGCCGACTCGCCCCGAAGCGATCGCCTGCCTCAAACGCTGCCTCGATGAACTCGTCATCGAAGGGATCAAGACCACGATCCCGCTGCTGAAACGGATCCTCAGCGAAGCCGCCTTCGTCGATGGCGGCATGCACACGACGTTCATCGAGCAGCACCTGCTGGCGAAGAAATAGTTCTACTGTCCGACTTTCCGTAGGGTGGGCTGTGCCCACCACTATCCATAGCGTATTGGTGGGCACAGCCCACCCTACATTTGGATGATCCGGACAGTAGAAGTAGTACGGCAGCGGTGAAACAACGCGCGGTTCGTGATGAGACCTCAAAGCGGGGCGGCGTCAGGTAGAAACGAAAAGAGCCTCCAACGCGGCGCGTTGGAGGCTCTTGGCCATTCGCGATCAGATCGGCCCACCTCACGTGATGTGAGCACCCTGCGTTTCAACGTACACGGCATACAACGACGTGCTGCCGGTCATGAACAGGCGGTTTCTCTTGGAGCCACCGAAGCAGACATTGCTGCAAATCTCAGGCAGACGAATCTGGCCGATGCGGACGCCCTCCTTCGGCTCGAAGACGTGAACGCCGTCGTAGCCGTCGCCCACCCAGCCCGCGCTGGCCCAGACGTTGCCATCGACATCGCACCGGATGCCATCCGCGAAACCGGCTCGCTGGACATGCCTCGTGGTCATGCCCGTAATCGTGAGGTCTGTCCCCTCCTTCTTCAGCTTTTCAAGCTCATGTTCCGTTCTCTTCTCCCACATATCGAGCTTCATCGAAGCGAACTCTTTCCCATTCGCCAGCTTCTTCTCTTCGACGATGTCCCAGACCTTGATGTTCTTGGGAGCGTCCGGGTAGTGCGAGGCTCCCGTGTCGGCGACGTACAGCTTTTTGTAGTCGGGTGAGAAACAGAGGCCGTTCGGTTTGAAGATGTCGTCGGCCACCTTCTCGACCTTCAGCGTCTTGCCGTCGATGCGGTAGATCGCCTCCTTCTGGTAGGGCTGCACCGACTCACCCTTCGCCTTGTTCCCCTCATAGTTCATGAGGCTGCCGTAGCCGGGATCGGTGAACCAGATGTCGCCGTTCGGGTGGACGGCTCCATCGTTCGGGGCGTTGAGCGACTTGCCATCGAACTTGTCGGCCAGCACCGTCTTGCTGCCGTCGTACTCGTACCTCACAACACTGCGGGTACCGTGCTCGAACGAAATCTGACGGCCCTGAAAATCGAACGTGTTGCCGTTGCTGTTGCCCGCCGGCGAACGGAACGTGCTGACATGACCGTCCTCTTCGAGCCACCGCATCTGCACGTTGTTCGGGATGTCGGACCAAAGCAGATACCGCCCGACACCGTTCCACGCCGGGCCTTCCGCCCACATCATGTTCGGGCTGTGATACAGCCGCTGAATCGGCGTGTTGCCGAGCGCGTACTTCTTGAACCGGGGATCGAGCGTCACGATGTCGGGATCGGGATAGCGCACCGGCTGTGTTCCCGGCCCGTAGTCTCGCGCGGCGGCCTCCATCGCCGCGAGGCCCATCGCGCCGGCAGCCGCCGCGAGAAACGAACGACGGGGGAGAACAGCGGGCGTCAAGTTGTCGGACGTTGGCGGGACAGCATGCTCAGTCATGGACGGCTCCTCGGAACGGAATGGGAATCGACAGTTGAGACCTCAGAATGAGGACCACAAAGCGGACGGCACGCTATCACACGCTGAGCGGCAAGAAAACGCAGCAGGGCGTCACTCGCGAAGAACGGGTGCAGTCGTTCCTTGGTGGCAATTGCATGACCACCAATTGGCGACTGCACCCTTCCGTCCTCGTTGACACTGCGGGTTAGTGTCAGTTTCGGCCGCGCGGAGTTTAACGCCGGACTTCAGTCAGTCAGCGGTTGCGGCGTGCTGATGACGTTTCCTATTTGCGCGGAGCGACGACTACAATCCGCCTCGATTTTGGGGGGCCGGTTCCGTCGAGGAGGCCGGATCAGTAGGAGGGTTGCCTCGTGAAGGAAGCCGTGATGAAGTCAGATCAAGTTGCTCAAAAGTGGAGAGGCTCGTTCGCCCTCGTAGCCACCGTGTTGGCGTGGCCGTTTGCGAGTGACGCTGCTCCGTTGGACGAACAGGTGCGAGCCATTCGCGCCGTCGCGGCGGAAGGGGCGGGGCATGCGAACGCCATTGCGGCGGTCAAGGAGTTGTCGCGAGGCGATGCCGCCACGCTGCTTCCCATTCTGAAGGCGTTTGACGACGCGAACCCGCTCGCCACGAATTGGCTGCGGGGAGCGTTTGAAGCTGTGGCCGCACGGGAACTGAAGCAGTCACGTTCGCTGCCCGTTCGCGAATTGGAAGCCTTTGTCCAAGAGGGGACTCGCCACCCGGAAGCGCGGCGGCTGGCTTACGAGTGGCTCATCAAAGTCGATGCCTCAGCCAGCGATCGGCTCATTCCCGGAATGCTTCGCGACGCCAGCCCCGAATTCCGGCGCGATGCCGTGCAGCGGTTGCTGGATCGCGCGGCGAAGGCCCACGAGGACAAGAAGTCTGCTGACGCAATCGTCCTCTTTCGTGAAGCGCTGTCGGGCGCGATCGACGACGATCAGGTGAAAGCGATCGTCCAGCCGTTGCGAGAACTGGGCGAGACCGTCGATCTGCCAAAGCACTTTGGATTCCTCACCGCGTGGCATCTGATCGGCCCGTTCGACAACACCGACAAGCAGGGGTTCGACGTGGCTTACCCTCCGGAGTCGCAAGTCGATCTCACGGCCAAGCTGCCCGGAAAGATGGGTGATGTCGCGTGGGAGCATCACGTCACCGAGGACGAATACGGGGTGTTCAACATTGCCAAACAGACGGCCCCCCACAAAGGGGCGATCACGTACGGTTACACCACGTTCACGACGGACTCGCCGCGCAGCATCGAATTGCGACTGGGGACGCCCAACGCGTGGAAGTTGTGGGTCAACGGTGAACTGGTCTTCGCTCGCGACGAATACCATCGCGGCACGCAACTCGATCAGTATCGCGTGAAAGCGAAGCTGAAGTCGGGTACGAACACCATTCTCATCAAGGTCTGTCAGAACGAACAGACGGAGGACTGGGCACAGGATTGGAAGTTTCAGGTTCGTGTGTGCGACTCGGCCGGTGCGGCGATCCTGCCCAGTGCCAGTGCGGTGAAGACTTCGCAATTGAAGCGGTGACATTCAGAGGAACCATCGTCGGCGTTGAAGCCATTCACTCGGATCGGTGCGAGGCATTTTTAACGATCGTTTCGGACGTGGTCGCTGATGAGACATCTGAGCGGGGCGTCAACCTCCGGTGCTTGGGTGTCAGCCCGTTCCTAACTGCCTGTTGAAAAACGTAGGGTAAGCGTCTCGCTTGCCCGTAAATGCAGTTGAAAAAGGGGCAAGCCAGAGGCTTACCCTACGTTTTTCAACGGGCGGCTAAGAGCCAGGGGGCTGACGCCGCCCCGCTCAGAAAAACAAATGTGCGGCTCACGCCGCACGACACATACACGGCTCACGCCGAAGAGGAATCCCGCATGTTGAGCAAGAGAATGTTGCGAGCGAGTTGGATGGCTTCGGTCGGACTCATCGCGCTGACGGGCCTCGCGGCTGCGGGCGATTGGCGGCAGTTTCGAGGGACCGACACGACCGGCGTGGCGGAGGATGCGGCACTCCCCGTGAAGTGGTCGGCCACTGAGAACATCGCTTGGAAGGCGTCGTTGTCCGGTCGCGGTCTGTCGTCGCCAATCATCATCGGCGACCGCGTCTTTCTGACAGGCTCCAGCGGCTATCGCCAGGATCGTCTGCATGTGTTCTGCTTCGACGCCAAGGATGGCTCATCCGTGTGGGAGCGGCAGTTCACGGCGACCGGTCGCACCAGCAGTCATCCCAAAATGTGCAACGCCACGCCGACGCCCGCGAGCGATGGCCAACGTCTCTTCGCCCTCTATTCCAGCAACGATTTGATCTGTCTCGATCTCGATGGCAACCTGCTGTGGTTTCGCGGGTTGACGTACGACCACCCCAACGCCAGCAACAGCTTGGGAATGGCGTCGTCGCCAGTCGTCGTGGGCGACACGCTGGTGGCGCAGGTCGAGAACGACAGCGAGTCATTGGCGACGGGTGTCGATGTCGCGACGGGTGTCTCACGCTGGACGATGAAGCGTCCGAAGCGAGCCAACTGGACTTCGGCCGCGCTGCTGAATAAAGGGCCAACGAGCGACGAAGACTTGGTGCTGTTGCAATCGTCCGAAGGGCTGGCTGCCGTGAGACCGCTCACGGGAACGATTGCCTGGAATTACAAAGAGGGTGCCTCCACGATCCCTTCGTCGGTCGTGTCCGACGGCGTGGTGTTCATCCCGTCGCAGGGGATCACCGCCATTCGACCACCGACGGGAAGCGAGAACATCGAAGTCCTGTGGCGCGTCGGCAAGCTTGGCCCCGCGACTGCCAGTCCAATCGTCTACCAAGGCCGATTATTTTCGGTGAACGGTGCTGGCGTTGTGACCTGTGGCGACACCAAGACCGGCGATGAAAAATGGAAGCTGCGACTGACAGGCCCGTTCAGCGGATCGCCCGTCGCGGCGGGAGGCCATCTCTACTTCTTTAATGAGAAGGGTGAAGCCCATGTGGTGAAGCCGGGTGACGATCAGGGCGAACTCGTTTCGACGAACAACCTCGACGACACGATCCTCTGCACACCCGCGATCGCCAACGGCGCGATCTATGTTCGCAGCGACAAGTCGTTGTGGAAGATCGCCACGAAGTAACATCCAACACGTCTTGTTTGAAGCGGGGAGCGACTTCATGGACAAACTGTTCTTCGTCGCACTCGGCGGATCGATCGGGTCTGTCGTTCGGTTTTTGGTCAGCGACGCGATGAAGGCGACTTGGCCCGCTTATGCCGCGTCCGGAACATTGCTCGTGAACGTGGTTGGTTCGCTGCTGATCGGCTTCCTGTTGGGTGTCGCATCCGAACCGAAGGGACTTTCCGAATCGATGCGGCTGCTCTTGGTGACCGGATTCCTCGGTGGCCTGACGACGTTCTCGTCACTCGCGCACGAGACCGTTCAGCTTTCGGCGCGAGACGGCAACGGCAGCTTGACGGTTGGGCTGTCGCATCTCACCGCGAACGTGTTACTGGGACTGGCTGCCGTCTGGTGTGGAGCGTGGCTGCGGCAGTAAGGCGACCGGAAAGAAATGGCGTACCCGAACACACCAACCCGAAGTGTGAACGAGGGCGTCGATAGGAGGCTTGGTGATTGGACGTTGGTGTGAGTGAGTGAGTCCAGTTTGGGAAGAGATTGCAAATTGCAAAATGAAGAACCACCAAGGCACCCGACACGAGTTCTTCGTCCTCCAATTATCAATTTGCAATTACCAATTACCAATTTGCAATGGCCTGCTTTCGGTGGGTCTCGTCGGTCTGAGGCAGTACGTCGATCGACTTCGCCCTCGTTCACACTTCGGGTTGGTGTGGGTCGAACAACTCCTTCCGCTCGCCTAAACGCTGTCGCCGCCTTTCACGAGTGGCGATACACTCCGGCCCTGCCTACCAAGGACATTCCGCGTTGTCCTGTTTCTCTGCTGAGGAGTCTGCCATGAATCGAAGTTGGTGTTCCGTGAGGTCTCTTTCGATCTTAACGCTGACCGTGTTCGCGTCCTTGTTGCGTGCCGATGAACCCGCAGCCGAGAAGGCTACCGTGCCCGTTGTTGAACCTGCCAACGACACGGAGGCCGAGGTGGCCCGGCACATCAAGTCGCTGGCTGACGGGAATCTGCTCCAACGACGTGAGACGACGAGCAAGCTGTTGGAAATGGGCAAAGCAGCCGTCGCACCATTGGCGAAGGAAGCGGGGGAAGGTCGCAAGGAAACGATGTATCCCTGCTTCGATGTCCTGACGCGATTACTCGCGTCCAACAATGCCGAGACTTCGGCGGCGGCTAAAACGGAACTCACCAAGCTGATGCAGTCGCCAAACCGGCCCGTCGGTTTGCGCGCAAAATCCGCCCTTCAACTGGGCGAGATTCTGGGTGGCCGTGCCGCCAGACATCCGGCATTTCCCGCGCTTCCTGGCGGTCCGAACGTCGTGCCCAACGTGCAACTCAATGTGGCTCTCAACGGGGCGAACGGTGAGAAAGTCCAAACGTCCGTCATCAACAACGAACGCGCAATCCAGGTCGAACGGGGTGACGAACGGATTGAGATTCGAGACAAGTCGGGCAAAGACATCGTGGTTCGACAAACCCGCACCGTCGATGGCAAACCCAAGACCGACGAATTCAAAGCGGCCGACTCCGACGAGTTAAAGAAGAACCATCCCGAAGCGTTCAAACTGTATGAGCAATACACGCCTCGCAACGGCAACGCCCAAATCGGCGGCGGCAATCTCGGCGGGGTAATCCAAATTCAAGTGGGGCCAGGACCGTTCGGTGTCGCCAACGGAGCGCGTCGAGTGCCAGCCGAATTCGGTCCCACTCCCTCAGCAGCACGGACGATCCGTGCGGAAGATGCTGACGGCGAACTCGAAATCTCAGATGAGAATGGCCGCAACATTCGGGTCAGGCTGACGAAGAGGATCGGCGGCAAAGAGGTCGTCGAAGAGTACAAGGCCGACGATCTTAAGCAGCTTTCGGCGGAACACCCGGTAGTGGCGAAACTGTACGAGAAGTACACCGGCACGAAGGCCCCTTGAAGCATTTCCTTCCCACCGTCCGTTTTCATTCGCGCTCCCCTCAATTCGCGCGGATCAAGTCCCGCGCGAATTGAGGGGAGCGCGAATGAAACCCGGGGGTGATTGACGGGGGGACTTGCCTTGAACCAAGCCCTGAAACGAAAGTGTCTCGTCGGTGAAAACCATCACCGACGAGACGCTTTCGTTTTGAACGCCCCGCGCACGGGATCACGGCTTCAATCAATCGGCTTTAGGCTTCTCGTCCTTCTTGGAAGCGTCGAGTGCGCGCTTGTACTGTCGCAGTCGCTTCTTCACACCGGGATCGCTTTCGAGTTCGGTGCCGACCGCCAACTCGACGACGCGCTCTTGAATCTCAATCGCCTTCTCGATCTGACCGTTGTCGAAGTACGCCTTCGCGAGTGTGTCGGCAATCGACGGGTCCTTGCGTTCGGACAGGTTGTCGGCCTTCAGGGCCGCCTTCAGCGCGAACTTGAGCAACTTGGCATCGGCCTTCTTCTCGCGATCAGGGGCGACCAGCATCCACGCGAGATTGTTGAGTGCCTCGGGATTCTCACCGAGTTCCGATGCGACCAGCTTTTCGCCGAGCGAGAGGGCCTGATCGGCGTTCCCCTTGGGACTCGCCAAGACTTGGAACTTGATCATCGAAAACTGGTCAGCTCGATCAGGCAGGTTCTTCGCGGCGAGGTCCAGTTCCGTCAGCAGATCGGCCGCGTCGCCATCGTCTTCAAACTTGCCAAACAAAGTCTGGAGCTTCTTGAACGTCACTTCCAACTTCTTCTTCTGGGCGAGGAGTTCCTTGAGCTTCAATGCCTCGGCCGCGATGTCCCACTTGCCCGTCATGATCTTTTCGAGCGGCTCGTCCATCGAGCCAGGATGTCCGATCCACGCGATCAGGCCGTCACCGTTCACGATGAACGCGGCCGGGATGCCCGCCTGTCCCGATGGCTCCATCCAGTTCTTGACCATCGCTCCCTCTTCGGGAGAACCGTCCTTGGGCACGGAATCGAGAGCCACGCGGTAGTTCATCTTGTGGCCCATCTCTTCGACGAACGTGGCGACGGCGCTTTGGTCCTCTTCCAGAATCGCCACTCCGATAACGGTCAACTCATCCTTGTATTGCTTCTGCAACTTCGTCAGATGCGGAATCGTCGTCCGGCAGGGACCGCACCAGGTCGCCCAGAACTCGACGATGTAGGTCTTCCCCTTGGCGAAGCCTTTCACGGCGTCCCCCTTCACGAACTCTTTCAACTCCAACTTGGGAGCGGCGGAACCGAGGGTCAGTTCTTGAGCGAAGACCGACGACGAACACCACGCAACGGACATCGACAGCAGAGCAACCAGAAGCCTGTTCATCAACGAAAGACCTGCCTTTCCGGGGGAGACACAACGAAGCAACTCAGCGCGAGCAAACCGCACTCGGGTGAGGATGGCATATTTTCACACTAACCCGAAGCGTAAGCGAGGACGTGTGTTGCCTCCTCGCTTACGCTTCGGGTTAGTGTGAGCCTCTCCCACGCGAGGTAGAAAACCGCACCAACCGGCGCGGAGAGTAGCCGGACCCACATCACCGAACAAGGTGAGTTAGGAACGGGGGCGCAATAACTTCCCGAGTCCCCCCTTCTTGTTCCCTCCCCTCGGCGGGGAGGGTTAGGGAGGGGGGCGAGGGCGAATCGACTGGACCATCCTCCCCTCTCCCCGGCCCTCCCCGCCGAGGGGAGGGAGAATGCCAGATACACTTCGGGAAGTTATTACGGCCCCGTTCTTTACACCTCTCGCGGCACAAAGTGAGAGGTTTCCGAGCGGGGCGGCGTCAGCCCAATGGCACTCACTTTGAAAAGTAGTAGGCACATTCCATGTGCCGAAACCTGCGTAATGCGGACGGCATACGGAGTGTGCCTGCTACTTTGCGGGCAAAGTGAGTGCCATTGGGCTGACGCCGCCCCGCTCAGATGTCTCATCATTGCCCGTGCGAGGTATACAAGGCGATAGCCCTGCCGACTCGTCGATCTGGCTTCCGGCCTCCCACACGGCTCTTCTACAATTCGCCCCGCTCTGTTGAGGGTGCCTCGTTCGTGAGATCGTCCATGTCACACTGTGATTTGAAAATCGTAGCGCTCTGTTGGTTGCTGATGCCCGTCCGCGCGATGGCATTCGAGCCACCGACGCCCGCCGATGCGGAATTCTTTGAGGCCAAGGTCCGACCGTTACTCATCGCGCGGTGTCAGGAGTGTCATGTTGGCGAGAAGGCCAAGTCGGGACTGCGGCTCGATTCGCGCGAGGCCCTTTTGGCGGGAGGCGAGAGCGGGCCAGCGGCCGTGGTGAGCAAGCCTGCGGAGTCGTTGTTGGTTGATGTCATCAGCTATCGCGGCAACATTCAAATGCCTCCCAAGGCGAAGCTGCCCGAGGCGGAGATCGCGATCCTGACGGATTGGGTTCGGCGCGGCTTGCCTTGGCCCAACTCGAAGCCTTCGGCACCAATCCCCTCTTCCGACAAGCCCGATGCGCCGCGGTTCACGGACGAGCAGCTTGCCCACTGGGCGTTCCAATCGGTTCGTCGCGCAGAGCCTCCCGCCGTGAACGGCCTCGCGTGGGTGAGGTCTCCGATCGACCGGTTTATTTTGGCCGAGTTGGAAGGGAAGTCCTTGTCACCCGCGCGCGAAGCCGACCGTCGCACGCTGCTGCGTCGCGTCGCGTTCGATCTCATCGGGTTGCCGCCGACTCCGGAAGAGGTCGCGGAATTGATGGCCGATCCCGCGCCGGATGCTCTCGAACGAGTCGTCGATCGGCTCCTCGCGTCGCCTCGTTATGGAGAACGCTGGGCGCGGCACTGGCTGGATGTCGCGCGGTACGCCGACTCGAACGGGCTGGATGAGAACCTCGCCTATGCCAACGCCTACCGCTATCGCGACTATATCGTGAAGGCGTTTCGCGAGGACAAACCGTATGACCGGTTTCTGGTCGAGCAGATCGCCGGGGACTTGATCGGGTTGAAGGTTGAGGGTCGAGGGTTGATGGACAAGACGGTTTCAACTTCCCCTGCTTCTCTGCCCCTCAACCCTCAACCTTCAACCCTCAACCCCTTCGACTCCCTCACCGCGACCGGCTTCCTCACGCTCGGAGCCAAGATGCTGGCCGAGGACGATCCGGTGAAGATGCAGATGGACATCATCGACGAGCAGGTCGATACGCTGTCTCGCGCGGTGATGGGGCTGACGATGGGCTGTGCCCGCTGTCACGATCACAAGTTCGACCCGCTCACCGCCGAGGACTACTACGGTTTGGCGGGCGTCTTCAAAAGCACGCAGACGATGGACAATTTTAGTGTTGTCGCGCGGTGGCACGAGCGACCGCTGGCGACTGTCGAACAGATCCAGTCGCGCGACGAGGCTGTCCAGCGAGTCGCCTCGCACAAGCAGGCCGTGGACAAGGTGAAGGCCGACGCGACGGAAGTCGTCTTGAGCGAGGCACGGCAACACGCGGGGATGTACCTCCTTGCTGCCACGCGAGAGAAGCAGCAGGCCGATCTGCTGAAGAGCGCCAAACCGCGCGGAGGCGATCCCGACGTGACGGCCATCGCGGGAGCCGTCTTGATCGAAGCCGAAGACTTTGCGCGCGGCAACGTCATCAAGGACCGCGAGACGTATGGCAAGGGGATCGGCGTTCTCCTCAACAAGGGCGAGACGCCCAACTTCACCGAGTACGACATCGACCTCATGCGAGACGCCACGTACCAGTTCGAGCTGCGTTACGCGGCGGCCGGATCACGGCCGGTCAAAGTGTTTATCGATGGCCAGCTTGTCAAAGCCGATGCCGCGAAGGCCGTCACCGGCTCATGGACGCTCGAGTCGCAAACGTGGTTTGTGGAGTGCCTGCTCGAACTCAAAGCGGGGCGGCACCTGTTGCGGCTCGAACAACCGACGTTCTTCCCGCACATCGACAAATTGTTGCTGGTGCCGGTGCCGGTGGAGGTCGAGGTCAAAGTAGGGGTCGAGGTCGAGGCGACGATCAAGCTCTCGGTTGATGGCACCACTCTTCCTCCCTCCCCTCGGCGGGGAGGGCCGGGGAGGGGGGATGGTCGCGTGTTGACGCCTGACTCCAGTTCACCACCCTTCCCTAACCCTCCCCGTCGAGGGGAGGGAACAAGACCGAAGGCAGAAGACAACGCCGATGACAAAGACAAAAGCCCCCTCACCCTAGCCCTCTCCCCCGAAGACGGGGGCGAGGGAACAAAGCCGAAAGCAAAAAACATCACACCGCTGCCATCGCTCGTTGGGCAGTGGTCGAAAGCTCTCGATGCTTCGCAGGACGATCCGAAGTCGGTCTTGGCCGCGTGGCATCAGTTTGTGAAAGCGAAGCGGCTCACGGTGGATGAGGCTTCGCCGCACAACGGCGTCGCGCGGTTGTTGGGTGAGGCTCAGCCAGCGTCCTTGTCGGAGCTGGCTGAGCGCTACGAAAGACTCTTCGCGGATGCCGACCGAGCGTGGCGCGAACTCAACGCGACCGAGAGTAGTAAGACGGCGACAGCGCTCGCCGATCCGGTCCTCGAAGCGGCGAGGGTGCTGATCGTCGATCCGAAAGGCCCGTTCGCGGTGCCCGCTGAGATTGAAAGCACGTTCCCGGCCGAAGTGGTCGCGCAGTTGAAGGCAGGACGCGAGGAGATCACGCGGCTGGAACAAGCGGTCCCGAAGTTCTCCGAAGTCATGGCCGTGGCCGAGATGAAGCCGGAGAACCTCAAGATTCATCTGCGCGGCAGTCATCTCACACTGGGACGCGAAGTCCCGCGACAACTGCCGCGCATCCTGACGAGCAACGTTCCACAGCCGCTGGCCAAGGGCAGCGGTCGGCTGCAACTGGCTCAATGGCTGGCGAGTCCCTCGCACCCGTTGACATCGCGCGTGATGGTCAACCGCGTCTGGCAGTGGCACTTCGGACAGGGGCTGGTTCGGTCGGTCGATAACTTTGGAAGACTCGGCGAACGGCCGTCACACCCCGCGTTGCTGGATTGGCTGGCAACGGAGTTCAGCGGCGGTCACATGATCCCCGATGCCGCGTCGTCGGGAACTTCTTCCTCTTTCACTCACCACTCGTCACTCGCCACTCGTCACTTCTCCCTCAAGTCTCTGCACCGCCAACTCACCGCTTCGGCCACGTACCGTATGAGCACCACTCACGCAGACGATGCCGCGTTGGTCGATCCCGAGAACCGACTGCTGTGGCGATTTCATCGGCAGCGACTGGAAGTTGAACCGATGCGCGATGCTCTGCTGTTTGTGAGTGGTCAGTTGGACGAGACGACCGGCGGGACGCTGCTTCCCACCGCGAATCGGGCTTACGTGACGAGTACCGCCAATGTGAATCCCGCCGTCTACAACAGCAACCGCCGGTCGATTTATCTCCCCGTGGTGAGGTCCGCGTTGTTCCAAGTCTTCACGGCGTTCGACTTCGCCGACCCGAGTACGCTCAACGGCCAACGCGATCAAACGACCGTCGCTCCGCAGGCCCTGTTCATGATGAACAGTGAGTTCGTGCTGTCCCAAAGCCGAACGCTGGCCGAACGACTGCTCGCCCGTAGCAGCCTCACCACACCAGACCGAATCCGCGAACTGTACGAACTCGTCTACAGCCGCCCCGCCACCGAAGCCGAAGCCTCAAGAGGAACCGCATATCTCGAACGCCTCCGCGCCACGCTCAGCCAGTCCGGCGTCACGTCCTCAGAAGTGGAGGCCAAAGCCTGGACCAGTCTCTGCCGCGCGGTGCTGGCAGCGAATGAGTTTATTTATCTTGAGTGAGTTCATTTCCGAAGGACCGCTAGCAGCCTGTTGAAAAACGTAGGGTAAGCCTCCGGCTTGCCCATTTTTCAACTGCATTTACGGGCAAGCGAGACGCTTACCCTACGTTTTTCAACAGGCCGCTAATTCGTCACACAACGAAATTCGAGTTTGAGGCGAGCCGCATGCCGTCAGGCTGCGGGTTCTTCGCCGTCGCAGGAAACCCGTGGCCTGACGGCATGCGGCTCGCCTCGAACATCTCGATCATGGCCGTGCGAGATTTAACGCGGCCCAACGTGCCGATAGCGACCGGTGTCGTCTCGTGGAAGAGCCTCGACGCCAAGCCGTTTCTGGACGAGTTCGGCCATCAGTTCGTGGCCCTTCGGCGAGAGATGGATGCCATCGACGGTGGCTCCCGATGAGGTCAGCACCCCGATGAACAATCGCTTCGGGAGCAGTGCGACCTCGTACTTGGCCGCCAGTCGCCGTTGAGCCTCGCCATAGCGAAATGCCAGTGGCGGTAGAGGCAACTCGAACATCAGCACCGTTCGCCCCGGTTGGCGAGCGGCGCTGAGAAGCTGTTCCATGTCATGCTCAAATTGAGCGATAGGCAGTCCCTCCAACAGATCATTGCCACCGATTTCGAGCAGCAGGACAGAGGGTTCCGCATCGAGCAAATCGACTTGTTGGCGAGCCGACTTCAACGTCGCGCCGGGTTGCGATGCGTCGGTAATCGTCCAGAGCGATGTGCGTGCGAGTCGCTGCGGCCAGGTGTCTTCTCCATCGTTCAGCCCCGCCGTCACCGAATCCGCCACGATGGAGAGTCGAGAGGACGAAACGCTCCCCACGCGGGGAGAGCATTGGTAGGGCAACTCAAACAACACGATGACGAGGGCACAACCGGTGACCAGCCACCTCAATCGGCGGACCCTCTGCAAACGAGAGGCACGAACGGCGGGATCGCTCACGAATCTCTGCCGCCAATCTTCACCGCAGAACCACAGCCAGCTCGCCGCGAACAAGATCAGCAGCCAACGTGGTGTGGGTGACGGGAGGAGGAACGACCAAACCAGCCCGATTCGCGACGCGATGGTCAACGCCCGTCGCCCTCGTTCGGAGCAGTTGCAACCGAGTCCCATTTGAGCCAAACAAAACAACAGCAACCCGCACAGATAGCCATCTCCGCCGGAGAAATGAAACATCGCGAGTCGCAGCAGCAGCGTCGGCTCTTGCATGACAGGCGTGATTCCGAGAGAGGCGACTTACGCGGGCTATTAGTCCTAAAGCAAGCGAACCCCACCGGGCCAGCCCATTGGTCTCGACACAATTCTCAGCCCGGTACTCCGGCGAGAGTGGCAGAACGATGGGGACAGAACGATGGAAGACAGGAATTGCTGTGTGAATCTGACTTCATCGTCCTGCCCCCCTCGTTCTGCCATTCTTGTTTTGGCGAAAGGGCCGCAAATCTCGGACGATGGAATGGCTGATCCTGAATTGTGTCGAGA
>JAYSQC010000207.1:0-8621 GCA_043721755.1 Schlesneria sp. | reverse complement strand
GGCTGAATGAGTGCGGAGAGTCGGTGGACGTGCGGCGTCAGTTGATCGACGAGGACTCGCCGGACCTGAGCGTGCGTCGTCAGTGCGAGTTGTTGGGGCTGAGCCGATCGACGTGGTACTACGAGGCGGCGGCGGCGGAAACGGAGGCGAACCGGTGTTGGATGCGACTGATCGACGAGCCGTATCTGGAGACGCCGTTTTACGGCCGCCGTCGGATGACGGTGTGGCTGCCGCACGCGGGTCATGTGGTCAATCGAAAGCGGGTTCAACGGTTGATGCCGTTGCGGGGGCTGGAGGCGATCTCCCCCAAGCCGCGTTTGTCTCGGGCGAATCCGGAACACCGCCCATTCCCGTACTGGTTGCGAGGTCTGTCGGTGAATCGCGTGAATCAGGTGTGGGCGACAGACCTCACCGACGTGCCGCGGCCGCGGGGGTTCCTGTCTCTGGTGGCGGTGATCGACTGGCACCGCCGCTACGTGTTGTCGTGGCGGTTGTCGAACAGCCTGGAGGGGAGCTTTTGCGTGGACGCACTGGCGGCGGCGTTGGAGCTGGGTTGTCCGGAGATCTGCCATACGAACCGGGGTGTTCAGTTCACCCGCCGCGCCTTCACGGAGCGTCTGGAGCGGGCGGGCGTGCGGATCAGCAGGGATGGCCGTGGCCGGGCATGGGACAACGTGTTCGTGGAACGGCTGTGGTGGAGCGTGAAGCACGAACACGTTTATCGCCACGATCACCAGACGGTGGCGGCGCTGCATCAGGGATTGGATTCGTACCTAGCGCTCTTCCATCGCCGCCGCCGACATCAAAGTCTGGACTCCGAGACACCGTGGGAGGTGTCTCGGGGAAAGGTCCAAGTGACGGGACCACAGCCCCGCCGTTGAAGGCCGTTGCCGGTGCGGAGGAATGGGGTGGGAAAGTTTTCGCCGCGGGTGGGGGCTGCGAGAACCAGAGCCTGGCTACCGCCAGTCTCTCTAATAAAAATCGATCACGGGCCTAGACAATGGGGGCCACCGTAGCGTTTCGTAGCACGGACGCCTCGTCCGTGCGTCAATGTCATGGGCGATTTGAGACGCACGGACGAGGCGTCCGTGCTACGGGGACTTTTGTCGGACACGTCAATCTTAAGTTGTCCGACCACTAGCACGGTCGAAATCGGATCACAACTCGACCTTCTCGATTGCCCCGTCTGTCATTCGCGCTCCCCTCAATTCGCGCGGAAGTTTGTCCGCGCGAATTGAGGGGAGCGCGAATGACAGAGAGGACCGACAATTCAGGACGCAGCTCCGATGTCGTGATCGTTGGATGACCGTGCTGGAACCTGCGGCTATACTCCGCCCCATTCTTTGACCTCATTCGACAATGCCTTCTCTGACAAAGCCATCTTCGACAAGGACATCACTCGTGCTCGCCGGTCCCCTGTTCTCGCGTGAGGCCCTGACGGTGCCTCGGCAACTGAAACATTTCATGGTGCGATCGGGTTACGTTGGGGCGTTGTTCGTCCTGATGTACACCGCCGCGCAAACCACGTTCGGTTGGCAGCAGGTTCGCAACGTGGGGGACATCGCCCGGTTTGGCGAGTTGGTGTTCCAAGTCTTCGCCTTCGTCCAACTGACGCTGATGATTTTCTTCTCGGTCCTGTTTGCGGCGGGGAATGTGTCGCAGGAGAAGGATCGACGGACGATGCTGCTGTTGCTGATGACCGATCTGCGCGACAGAGAGTTGGTCCTCGGCAAGCTCTGCGCCAGTCTGCTGTTGCCGGGTGTTTTGTTGGCCACGTCGATCCCGGTGTTCTTCATCGTCCACCTGTTGGGCGGTGTGTCGCTCGAACAAATTGGCTGCGTGATCGCGGTGTCGGCGGCGGCCGGTTTTGTGGCGGGAACGTGGGGATCGCTCGTCGCCTTCTGGCGTGAGAAGACGTTTCAGACGCTGGCCATCAGTTTGATTGGCGTCGTCATTTACTTGGGCGTTGTCGAAGGGGCCGCGATCTTCGCCGGAGCCAATTCGATGGCGAGTTTCGTGGTCGGGACACTCAACCCATTCCGCGCGATGCTGCGTGTTCTCGAACCCTTCAACACTTCGGGCGGGACCACGTTTGTGACGGCGGCGCTCGTTTCGACGGGGACGCTGACGGGGCTGGGTGTGCTGCTGGCGCTCGCGACGATCTGGCAGGTGCGCATCTGGAATCCCTCGCGCACGTTGGGCGAAGCGGCGACGAAGGATGAGAACATGCCCGGTGTCATTCGGCCTCCGCGCGTCGTCTGGAACAGCCCCGTCATCTGGCGTGAGATGTGTACGAAGGCTTACGGTCGCAAGGCGGTACTCATCAAGCTGGCCTATCTGGTCGTGGCGGCGTTCGCGATCTATTCGATCCTGTCGTCGCCCGCCGACAGCGGTCTCGTGCTGGGAATGATCTCACCGGCGGGAGCGGCCTTCGTCGGCTTGAGCCTGCTCACGATGATGCTGGTCAACGCGCAAGCCGTCACGTCGCTCACGACCGAACGTGACGTGGGAACGCTGGAACTGTTGCTCGTCACGGACATCACGGCGAAAGAGTTCATCCTCGGGAAGCTGGGCGGCGTCCTCTACAACAGCAAGGAACTGATCCTGACGCCGCTGCTGTTCATGGCGTGGTACGCGGTGCAGGGGACGATCACCGTCGAGAATTTCGTCTACGTGTCGCTCGGTTTTCTGACGCTGGTTCTGTTCGCGGCCATGCTGGGATTGCATTCGGGGTTGAGCTACGAGACCTCACGCACCGCCATCGCGAACAGCCTCGGCACGGTCTTCTTCCTGTTCGTCGGCATCTTCATCTGCATGATCCTGATCCTCCAAGCGCGAGCCTCCTTCGGCCTCCAACTGCCAAGCTTCCTCGTGTTCATCCTGGGCGGAAGCCTCGGCCTGTGGGTGTCGCTCACGCACCGCAACCCGAGTCCCGCGCTGACCCTCGCGGCGGGCATCCTGCCGTTCTGCACGTTCTATGCGATCACCAGTTTTCTGCTCGGCCAGACGCTGGGAGTCTGCCTGTTCGTAGTGGCCGCCTACGGCTTCACCGTGATCGCAATGCTCGTCCCTGCCGTCAGCGAGTTCGACACGGTTCTCGGACGCAGCGTGATGCCGAAGGGCTGAGGCATGGTTTTGAAGTCCGGCTTAGCCTTGTTAGCCGGACTTCTCCGCGCGAGGACTCACCCAAAAAAGAAGTCCGGCTTTAAGAAAAGCCAGACTTCGACAAAGCGGGATCGAACAGCGCAGGACGGGCGTTTGGAACTCGGAACAATGGTCACGCGGAAGCCGACGATTCCATGACAGACTCAGCACCCGACGCCGACTCTCCTGCGCCGCGTCGTCGCGGGTTGTGGGCCGTCATGGGACAGCCAGCCTCACCCGACGAGGCGGTGGCCGTGGAAGTGCCTGTTGAGAAGGAGGCACAACGAGAGCGTCCCGTCGCGCCGGTGGATGACTCGCCGCCCGCTGAGACGCCGGTTGTTCAGCCTCCTGTTGAAGACAAGTCTTCCGAAGAAGCGACTCCCATCGCCACCACTGTGGGACGGCGCGGCTTGTGGAGTGTGATGGGGCAAGCGACGGCTGAGCCACGCGCGGAGTCGGTTGCTCCAACGTCGGCCGTCTTGCCAGCGGCTGTCGAGGACAACGCGGACGCCACTCAATCCGACGAGCCACTCACGCCGGTCGCCGCCCCGCGCGGACTGTTCTCGGTGATGCAGCGTGCGGCGAATGTTGAGGCTCAGCCTGATGTTGATGACCTCGCAGCGTCAGGCTCTTCCACTCCGCACTCCGCACCCCGCACTCCATATTCCGAAGAAAGCCCCCTCACCCTCACCCTCTCACCGCAGAGCCGGGGCGAGGGGACAAGAGAAACGCGAGCAAGCGAGGAGGGGACCGGAGCAGCGAGAACAAACGACGAGGGGACAGGAGAAGAAGAGAGGACAGGAGAAGAGGCTGCGGAGCGGCTCGTGCCGCAGTTGTCACTCGGGCTGATCGACCCCGATGACTTGGAGCCACCTCGGTATCTGAGAGACGCCGCTCGAGCGGTGCGTCGAAGTTGGATCGGACTCGCGTGCGGATTGGCGGCGTTGGCGGCGGCGGCGTTGACGATGTTGCCTCAAGTGTGGATCGGCTTCCCAGCAACGGCATTTGGCTTCGCCGCCATCATCGTTGGGTATCTGACTCTGACCGGAGCCGCCGCGCGAGAGATGCCGAACTCGACGCGAGCGGCGTCGATTGGCGGGATGCTCTTGGGAACGATCGGTATCTTCCTCGGGCCACTCTTCTTCACGGGACTCGGCCGCGACCTGCGCGAGGCGACCGGACAACAGGCGACCGGCAAGCATCTGCTGGAGCTGGGCGTTGGCCTCAACCGACACCACGAACAGCACGCGGCGTTTCCTGTGGGAGGCGTCTTCACGCGCGACGCGGCGGGTGTCGTGAAAGGGCAGCACGGTTGGATGACGTTTCTGCTCCCGTTCATCGGCGAACAAGAGCTGCATCGCCAGATCGACTTGGGCAAGAGCTACGACGATCCCGCCAATCGCGCGGCGATGACGCGCGACGTGACGGCGTACTTCGCGGCGGGGGGCGATCGCGCGAAGATCGTTCAGGGGTATGCGGTCTCACACTTCGCGGGCGTGGGGGGCGAGATCGACGACGCCCAAGGGCTGGCTCACGTCGGCATCTTCCAACGCGACGAAGCGGTGAAGCGTGACGAAGTGACCGACGGCCTCTCAAGCACCCTCATCGTGGGCGAACTGCCGGGATCATTCCCACCGTGGGGCGATCCCGAAAACTGGCGCATGATCGGTCGCGGAATCAACAAGGACGCGAATGGCTTCGGCAACGCGACTCGCACCGGCGCGACGTTCTTGCTGGCCGACGGCACGGTGAAGTTCTTCAGCAACAAGACCGACCCGAAGCTGCTGCGGAAGCTGAGTACGCGGGATGGAGAGGAACGGTGAAGCAGTGGACAGGAAGAGCGCCGTTCGATCCTGATGTCCTTTGCTTTGGCGAGCGGCAAGAAAAAGCGTACCCGCTGAACCGCGCTCAGTGACCCGGACGCTTCGGAGCGTCCGGGACACTTCCGGGTAAGGTAACTCTTGCCGCTCGCCTTTCTGTCTCCTGTCTCCTGCTCCCTCTGGCCGTTTCTGCCGAAGTCGTCTGGACACATTTTTGGGGATGAACTACATCGCCGCCCGTTCTCACGCTTCGGTTTCGCGTGGGAGTGTCTCTGCGGTTTGAGTTCTTCTGCGAGGATTGGCCCATGCCGTCCACTTCCACTCGTCGAATGGTGTCGGCCCGCCGGGACTTGCCCGGTTGTCGAGTCGTGTTGGGATGCTTGGCGCGGCGGACCGCCTCAGGCTGTTCGAGCCGGTTCCTCACCTGTGTGACTCTTGTCACCGCGCTGTCGCTGCTCTCCGGGTGCTATTCGCACTACGGCTATCAGGGGCAGCCCGGCGGTGGCCCCGGTTATTACGGCCAGCCGAATTACGGGCAGCCGATGTATCAAGGCCCCGGCTATCCGGGTGGACCGATGCTCAACGGGCCTCAAGGACAGCCTTTGGGAAACGGCGGCACCTACACGCCGGGTATGACGACCCCCGGTTCGTCACCCACGCCGTTGGGGAATCCACCCAGTACATACGACAACAGCGGGCCGAGTATTCGGTTCGAGAACCCGAACAACAACGCTCCTGAATTCAACGCCACACCCGGCACGGGGCGAGGTGCTGTCCCAGAGCCGGGCGATGACCTGAACAACAGCAGCCCCGGCGCGACCAAGCCCTCGCTCACACCCACGACCTCGGCGACTCAGCCTGGCGACTTGACGACTCCGTTCGGTGAGTCGAGCAACACGGGTGGAGTCGGCACCGGCTCGGACATCCAACCCGCGAATGGCACCAAGGAAGAGGATCCTTTTTTTGAAATGCCAACGCAGCCGCGTCCGCTCGGCGCATCGGCGACATCCGGCGCGTCGCCCATTCAGCGGGTGAGCTACGAAGAGCCACAGCCCGCCAAGCTGAACCCGTTCGGTCGCGACCTGAAGCACGCCAATCCGACGTGGTTGCGCGGCGTCATCGACTACGACCCGAAGCAAAAAACGTGGTCGATCCTGTACTCATCGAACCCCGACTCCCGCGACTCGAACGGCGGCTGCATCACGCTCGCCAACCATCCGGGTCTGGCGAAGTGCCGCCTCGGTGAAGTGGTCCTGGCCGAGGGAGCGATCGACGCCACTCAAACCGATGCGCGCGGCAAGCCGCTCTACGTCCTCGACAACATCACGCCGCTGAAGGCGCAGTGAGTCCAATGTTCGCCGCTTCGTTTAACCGCGTGGGCAACGCCCACGCGGTTAAACGAAGCGGTCTTGATTACCCGGAGTACTAGCGCGGATCAGAACCTGGATTGAATTGTCGGACGCCCCGGTAGTGGGTCAGTCTGGCAAAACAGACTTCGGAAGTCTCCGGGCAAACTGACCCACTACGGACGCCCCGGTGGCCTTGAGGCGACCGGGGTGTTCCCGTTTTGCTTGGCCACTCGAACCCAATTGCGAACGAAGGAGTCATTCATGTCGGGACGGTGTTGGCTGTTGCTCGGTGCGATTCTGGGCGGGCTGTCCGTGGGACTCGGGGCGTTTGCCGCACACTTATTGGACGGCGTGTTCGTGCAGCAATACGCAGGCCAGACCCGCGTTGTCGCGGGGGAGACGGTCCCGTTGGCGAAGAAGTTTTTGAACGACTTCAAGACGGGTGCCGAGTATCAGATGACTCACAGCCTCGCGCTGCTGGCGGTCGGGCTGCTGTTCGAGCGGCGAGCTTCGCGCGTGCTGAGCATCGCGGGTTGGTCGTTCACTCTCGGGATCGTGTTGTTCTCGGGCAGTCTCTACATTTTGACGCTGACCGGCGTGACAAAGTGGGGCATGGTGACGCCGCTCGGCGGCGTGGCGTTCCTCGTCGGCTGGACGGCACTCGCGGTGGCTGCGGTTCGACAAAAGTAGCCGTCATCGCTCCGCGTGACGAGCCTTGCGAGTTCGGCCGCACTGACTCAAACGCCTGTTCTCAGAAGGCTCATCACGCGGAGCGATGATGTCTACTTTGTTTAGAGATCAATGACCCCACATCATTGGTCTCTAAACAACCCGACCTCAATGAGGACATCCTTGCGATTGAGGCACAGGATCGCCTCTGCGGTGATTCCCTCTTCAAACTCGGACACCGCAGAAAGAGGATGACCGCAGAAACAATCCACAAATGCCGTCGATTTTAAGTTGTGTCGAGACCAATGACCCCACATCGATAGTCTCTACACAATTCCGCATCAGCCTTTCATTCGCCCGAAATCTGCCCCAACCGCTCTCAGCAGGAATGGCAGAACGACGAAGACGAATTCACACACCAACTCCTTTCTTCCATCGTTCTGCCCCCATCGTTCTGCCACTCTCACCGAAGTACCGGGGCGAGAGTTGTGTCGAGACCAATGACCCCACATCGGTGGCAATTTGAGTCGTCACCCAAGTCTCGAAAAACCATAGGGCTGACGCCCAACGCTCGCCATGAATCTCAGGCGTGGATCTGCTTGCGTCGCGGTGGCCCTCCCACAAACCAGAAAGGATTTACAAAATGAGCTTCACACTGCGAGACCGCATCATTTTCTCCGCCTGCTTACTGGGACTGGGCCTTGCCGCCGGAGTGACTTCCTTTACGAATCACGTCGCCGCACAGAGCGATACAACGGAGGGTGAAATGGAAATCGTCGCTCATCGTGGTGCTTCGTATGACCTGCCCGAGAACACGCTGGCCGCCTTCAAGCGGGCGTGGGAGCAGGGCGCGGATGCCATCGAACTGGACATCATGATGTCCAAAGACGGTCGCATCGTGGTGATTCACGACACGAACACGAAACGACTGGCGGGAGTCGATCAAAAGGTGTCCGACCAGACATCCATCGAACTCCGCCAGCTCGATGTCGGCCGTCGAAAGGACGAGAATTCCACTCGCCACCAAATTCCCCTGTTGCACGAGGTTCTGGCGACCATCCCCGACGGGAAGCGGGCACTCATCGAAATCAAATGCGGCAAGGAAATCATTCCCGAGTTGATCCGTGAACTGAAAGCCGCCGGCAAGACTCCGGAACAGACCGCCCTCATCGGCTTCTCGGCCGACGTGATGGAAGCAGCGAAGGAAGCTCTCCCTGATTTGGACGCTTACTGGATCGTGAACATCAAGCCCGATCCCAAGTCCGACAAGAAGCCGCTGTCCGTGAACGAACTGATCGAGACCGCCAAACGAATCAAGGTCGATGGGCTGGACCTGTCAGCCTGCGACACGATCGACAAGCGATTCGTGGCGAAGGTCCATGCCGCAAACCTCGGCCTCGCCGTGTGGACCGTCAACGATCCCGAAGTGGCCGCCGCCCTGCGCGACGCGGGCGTGGACAGCCTCACCACCGACCGACCGGGTTGGATCCGCGAGCAATTAGCGGAAGAGAAGTGACCGTCGATTTCGGGTTCATCCGATGTTTTGGGGGGATTCCAATGAGGGTGATGAAGTCCGTCGTTTTCATCCCGAAGGGATGTCAGCGATTAGCCGGGGGTTGAGCGTCCGCGACACCCCCGG
>JAYSQC010000206.1:0-13985 GCA_043721755.1 Schlesneria sp. | reverse complement strand
GCGCAAGCGAGGGCTTCACTTTCGACAACGGTTTGCCCTCGCTTGCGCGTCGGGCTAGTTGTTGAACAACCCCGCAATCTCAAGTTGTCCGACCACTAGGCCACCCTGCGCACAACAAGAGCGACCGCCGCACAACGAGATTCAATCGGCCCACCATTGGTTCACTTGTCGCGTTTGAGCATCTCGGGGCGGAATGGTGGTGGCGAGGGGAGGTATTCAAACCGCACACCCACGGGTCCACCGTCGGTCGCCATTTTGTCCAACGGCGTCCCCGGTTTCAGCCGGAAGGGCTTCAGAGTGTCAGCGGCCGTCGCAATGCTACCGAAGGCCGGCATCGTCTTGAGCGGTGGACCGGGCAGCAGACTAAGCGAGCCTTGGTTCCTATCGTCCGATCGGATAGTTCCGCTCGTCTGCCAGTAGGCGTTTCCGCCCCCCTCACCCTGCGTCTTCGAGAAGAGATCGGCCGAGGAGGCGATCACGGGATTGTCGGGAGCGATCACGAGGTTGTCAGTGCAGAGAAGTTTCTCCTTCGTCCGCCCGCCGGCAAGGTACGCCATTCGTCCCAGCACCGTGCATTGCTCGAACGAGATGACTTCCGTCAGTTTCGCCAGTTCCAAGTGTTGGCCGACAGAAGTCACCGCAATCATATTGGTACCAAACAAACAGTTACGGCTTGTAAGATTGCGAGGCACTCCCGATGGCGCAGCCGGCGCGTATTGCTCTATGTAAATGGCAGATCCAGCAGAGCCCGGAATTCCCGACAATTCCTGCATCGACGATGGGTGGATGAACGCGTCATTCTCCAACCAAGTCAGCCACTCCCGCTGGGGAGGCTTCGGCCAACCACTTGTTATGTGGCAGGCAAAACGGTTGATACCGTACGCCGACCATATTGCCGGGGGCGCGGTGGTGGTATCCACGCAGGTGCAGTTTGTGACTCGGAGGCAGGGGCCCTGCTGGAGGATCAGGGAGTGCCGTGTGGGGTTGGCCATCGCGGTCCGAAAGTGCAGACCGTCCAGCGACAGGGAGCGACAACTGGTGGCCAGCAGGTACAACGCGAAGTCGCGTTTGGGGTCTGCATCGTTGTGGAATGCAGGCAGGGTTCCCCGCTGCACATCATCCCGAAGCACGATTACGGCTTGTGAGTCATCCACCGCACGAATCGTCAGGCATTCGGCCGAGTCGTTGCTCAGCACACCCTTCGCCGCGCCCACTGCGAAGTTTCGGGTCGGAACGTAGACCGCGTTGTCGGCGATTTCGATGATGTCATCGGACTGGACCTTGGACATCGCGTCTTCGAGTTTTCGGAACGGGCCATCGGCTTGATGGACTCGCAGCACGCGGACCGCACCGCGTGGCACACCCGCCAGTGGTTCGGTCGCGAGATTCCGCGAGTTAATGCAAGCCAACACCACGGGAAGTTCCGCAGACGACGGGCCGACGGTGAGATCCACGTCGCGAGGTGGCTTCTTGATCGCCCGTCCGAAGCGCGGCTCGAAATCACGCCCCGTCGCCTCCTGCAATTCCACTCCGCTCGGACGGACGCGAAACATCGGGTCGGCCCCGACGAGGGATCGGTCTTCCAGTCCGAACAACTCACACCACGCCTTCTGGGGGCTGGCTCCCTTGGTACTCGTCGCGGTATCGCCGGTGATCTGGTGCCAGACGACAGTGGCCCCCTTCCATTCGACCCATTTGTCGGCCACCGCTTGCGCCAAGCTGGTCACTCCCGGTGCGGTCACCTGCAGGAGCGGCGGCGAGGCAACGCGTGGTCCCGTCAATAAACAGTGGTCCAACTGGAAAGCTAGGACCGGTGTGTCCGCCTCGCGGTTGTCTTCCGTCAGAGCGGCGGAAGCCAGTCCTCCCAAGTTGTAAAGCGTGGAGTGTCCGAGGTGGACTCGACACGGCTGTCCACACTCTTGCAGGGTGAGCCAAGGTGCCGGTCCACCGGCCCACAGGAACTGGTCGGCGACGATCTGAATCGGACCTGGCTGGACGGCACTGAGGCAGCCACCCAAACGTCCGCCGCGCACCATCGTCCGCTGAAACTTCAGTTCGAGCGGTTCGGTGGCGGTCCCCGCGCACTGCACGAGGGGAATCAGAGCGCCGACCGGATCAATTCCCTCGCTACTGGCCGAAACGGTGACCGTGCAGTCTGCAAACTCCAACCTGCCCGCATCCAAGTGAAACGCCGAAACAATGGGCTGACGCTGATGCCCCCCGATGCCGAGATGCACTTTGCGGAATGTGAGCTGCAAGTTCTTCCCGTAGAAGAGACCTTTGGCCGCTGGCGGTACGGCTGTCCCCTCCGGCACGACCGCCTGGCGCAGGATCGGCCAATAATCGACTCCATCCTTGCTGTCTCCGGCGATCGTTAAGGGGGTCTTACCGGTCAGATCGACAGGCCGGAACTCCAGCGGTCCGCGATGACGAATCAGAATCGTGTCGCCCGGCTTCGCCTGGGTGAACGCCGCTCCGAGGTCTCCGATTTCTCCCGGAGCGATGCCCACGATCAGAGTCTGTCCCGGCACCGATGGCGACGCTGTCGGTTCAGGAGTCGTGGGAGTTGGAGTTGTCACAACCGGTGTGGTCACCACTGGCACAGGCTCGGGAACAGGCGGTGGCGTTTCTGGCGTTTCTTCAGTCGCGGCGGGTGCCTTCGTCGTGCGGGTTGGCTCGTTGCCATCGGACGCTCGTTTTTCCGGCTTGGCGTTTGCCTGCGCCGTGGTCCGCTCCGCCTGACCGGTACGCGGTCGAAACCAGAACATGACGCCGAGTAGCAAGGCCAGCGCCACGACTCCGCCGCCCGCGAGCATCGCAATCGAAGGCGAACGGGGTTTGGTGGGTGAGACCAATGGAAGTTGTTCGGAACTGCGGACGGCGTCCCGACCAACCCGCACCACGTTGGTATCGGTGGACAGACTGGCAGCGCCGCCGGACACCGTCTGTGATGGGTTGCTGCTCTGAGGAGCCGACTGCGACGCATTCTCAGTGCCGTCGAAACTGAACGTGAAATCGAAGGGGTTTGCCTCCGAATTCAGCTCGACCGGAACAGCCATGGCGATCGTGACCGGCAGGGCCAAGCCTTCCATTGCCTGGATCACATCCGTCATCGATTGATAACGGTCGTCGGCCTGCTTGGCCAACATCTTTTGCAACACCGGGTCAACAGATTCGGGCAGGTCTGATCGCTCGGCCGACAGCGATGGAATTGGGGCCGAACGATGTGCCAGTAGTCGCTTGAGGATGCCATCCTCCTGATAAAGTGGATGCCCCGTCAGCAGGAAATAAAACGTACAACCGAGGCTGTAGATGTCCGAGCGAGCATCGGCGTGGTGCGTTTCCAACGCCTGCTCGGGCGACATGAAGTCCACGGTCCCCATGATCTTGCCCGCCCCGGTGAGCTCGGCGCTGGGAGTTCCCTCTTCATCACTTTCCCCGTGCTCGAACCTCGCCAGTCCCATGTCGAGAATCTTTACGGATCCATCGCGACTGAGCAGTAGATTGGCCGGCTTGATGTCGCGATGAATGACTCCACGACCATGCGCATATTGAAGTCCTCGCGCCGTTTGCAGCGTGAATTGCACGGCGTCGCTCAACGACAGCGGCCCGTCCTGCAAGACCTTCTCACGCAAGTCGGCACCGTCGATCAATTGCATGGCCAGATAGTGTTGACCGTTGTGCTGACCGGCGTCATAGGCCGAAACGATGTTCGGATGTTCGAGATGTGCGGCGGCTCGCATCTCGCGCTGAAATCGTTCCACAGCATTCGGTGTCTTCAGCGCATCCGGTGCCAGAATCTTCAGCGCCACCGTGCGATTCATCGACAGATGCTTCGCCCGATAGACGGCTCCCATCCCACCTTGACCGAGTTTGTCCAACAAGGCATAGCTGCCCAACACAACGGACTTCTGCTGTCCCCGATAGATCGCCTTGGCTTGGAACGGCGTCAGCTTCTTGAGACGTACCAACTCCTGAGCCACTTCCTCAGCGGTCTGCACTTTCACCGCCAAAACAAGGGCCGCGACTTCAACAGGACTGAACAGCCCTGACTCACGGATACGATCCCAAAACTGTTCGGAAGTAACGGCCATTACCAACCCTTTGAACAAGCTTGAATAAATTCGCGACGCCACCGTATCTCCACATGCGGCATTGGGCAACGTGTCACGCACCGGAATGGCACGAAGCGGCAGGACAAAAGGGGCAGCCACAACGTCTCACGCGGGGTGGCCTAGCTTGCTTCAAGCTAGCAGCCTG
The DNA here is from genome assembly GCA_043721755.1 of Schlesneria sp. Classification (GTDB taxonomy): domain Bacteria; phylum Planctomycetota; class Planctomycetia; order Planctomycetales; family Planctomycetaceae; genus Schlesneria. Next base: position 9,725 of record JAYSQC010000206.1, on the reverse strand, counting down.
TTGAAAAACGTAACTTGGACGCCCTCGTCCGAGTCTTTTCTCGTTGAAAGCGGACGGACGAGGGCGTCCATCCTACGATATTTCAACAGGCAGCTAGGTGCGCAGCACAAGAAACTTCAGCACGAACGTGGATCAAAAGGCGAGTGTTACAGCCTGATTCAGCGTGAACTCATAATTTCTTGGGCCTGCGGCCCCCGGCTTGAAGCAAGCTCACACGTACCGTCGTCGTGTCAAACGGCGCGGCCATCCGCGCGGCGGAAGGATTCGATCAAGCTGGGCAGGTCATCGACGATGAGTTGCGGTGGCGCGGCGGCTTGCTCGAACTCGGCGCGCGTGGTGATGCCGGTCAGGATGCCGGCCGTTTGCAGGCCGAGCGGGATCGCGCCCGAGATGTCGGTGTCGTAGCGGTCACCAACCATCAGGGTTTCGGCGGGAGTGAGACCGAGGCGGGCCAGCGCCTGCTCGTACATCCCCGCGTTCGGTTTGCCGATGACGAGCGGCTGTTGACCGGTGGCGGTGGCGAGCAGCGCGAGGATGCTCCCCGCGCCGGGGAGCGGCCCGCGTTCGCTGGGATACGTCACGTCGGCGTTCGTGCCGATGAAGCGTGCTCCACGACGAATGGCCAGCGTGACATTGGCGAGACCCTCGTAAGTCAGTTCAAAGTTGATCCCGGCGACGGCATAGACCGCTTCGTCGGGATTCGTCGTCAGCGTGAAGCCGGCATTGGTGAGAGCCGTCGTCAGTCCCGCTTGCCCCATCACAATGACCGGCCCGCGCGGCCAGCCGTGATGCTCCACTTGTCCCGCAAGCCAACACGCGGTCGCTTCCGCACTGCCGAGCACCTGATCCGGACGCACGCGGATATTCATCTTGGCGAGCTTCTCCACGAACTGCTCGGGAGTCTTACTGGCGTTGTTGGTGACGAACAGGAACGAGCGGCCGGTCTCGGCAAGATAGTCGAGCGCGTCCTGCACACCGGGCAGCGGCGTGTCGCCGACGTAGATCACGCCATCCATATCGAAGAGGACGCCTCGGACAGTACGCAGGCTGGCGGCAGAGGGATTCACGAACGAGGCTCCAGACGGAAAACGGGGCTAACCACGGATGTCACCGAGGAACACGGATAAAACAGGAACTGGCGGGCAGATCAACCACTCGCCCCACTCAGTCTTCAAGATCGAAGATTCGCGAAGAGTGAGGCAAGCAGTGGGAGGCTCTTGCACCATCGGGCGCAGTCGTTTCTTGGTGGACTCCCCCGAAAATGCCGTGAGACAAGGGTTTCTGAAAAGGTAGCCCTGTCGCTCCGCGACAGGAAGCGCGATCAACAGGAGACATCGAACCGTCGAGTCACCTTGAATGAACGGCAACGCGACCCGCGCGATCCCGCTTCCTGTCGCGGAGCGACAGGGCTACCACCAAGGAACGACTGCGCGCTGTGCCAGCTTGCCTCTGGTTCTGATCCGTGCCCATCCGTGTGATCCGTGGTCAGAACTCTTCACCTTACTTCGTCTCACCCATCATGCGGGCGACGTGGGGTTCGATGGCGTCGGCCCAAGTTTGGTACGAGGCCGGGTTGAGGTGCAGCAGGTCGGGCATGACTTCTTTGCTCAAGTTGCCCTTGTCGTCGAGGAACTTGGGGCCGATGTCGAGGTACTCGATGTTCTTGCCGTCGGCCAGTTTCGACACGATCTGATTGGCTCCCTCGTTGACCATCCGGTTGTTGTTTGTCACATCGGCACCGCGCGGGAAGACGGCGAGGATCAGCACCTTCGTTTCGGGGAGCTTGTCGCGCAGCTTGGTGACGATCGCCGTGATCCCTTCGGCGATCTGCTCGGACGTGTTCTGTCCCGAGTTGTTCGTGCCGATCATCAGGATCGCCAGCTTCGGCTTGATCCCGTCAATGTTGCCGTTGTCGAGTCGCCACAAGACGTGCTGCGTCCGGTCGCCGCCGATGCCGAGATTGACCGCGTTCCGCTTGCCGTACTTCTCGGACCACGCCGCCTTGCCCGCCCCTTCCCAACCCTGCGTGATCGAATCGCCGATGAACAGCAGGTCGACGTTCCCTTCCTTCACTCGGGCATTGAACGATTCGTGGCGTTTCATCCAGTTGGCATCGCGCGGCACCGGCTTGAGGGCGTCGTTGTCCTGAGCCACGGCCGACGCGGCACAGCCAAGAACAAGGGCGAAGAGGGACAGTGAGGTCAGTCGCATGATGCAGTTCTCCGAGAAGCCAAAGTCGGGTTGAGATCGTCCTCACCGCACATGCGGCAAGCGGGGCGACGTTCTACCACAGGGCTGTTCGTTCGGCACTCAACACGATTGTGCAGGCGTCGCCAGCCCGGTCGCGTGGTCTTCGAGGACGTTGGTTGCTGGTGTTTCCTAGCTCACTTAGACTGCCCGCCACGAGCGGCCGATTTGAAACGGAATCGACCGCTTCCACCGCCTGCCAGAACCGTCGCTCCCTTGGAGAATGAACCGCATGTCTGCCCCCGCCCCGACCCACGTTCCCGCTGAAGCCAAGCCGCTGACCAGTACACAGTGGCTGATCTGCGTCATCGCCGCGATTGGGTTTGCGTTCGACATTTATGAACTGCTGATGCTGCCGTTGGTCATCGGCCCGGCGCTCAAAGAGCTGGGCGGCATCACGCCGGGCACGCCCGAGTTTGCGAAGTGGTTCGGGCTGATGTTTTACGTCCCCGCTGTTTGCGGTGGCATCTTCGGGTTGCTCGGTGGCTATCTGACCGACCTCTTGGGACGGCGACGAGTTCTGACATGGAGCATCATCCTGTACGCGGTCTCGGCGTTCGCGGCCGGTTATTCGACGAACCTGTACATGCTGCTCTTCTTCCGCACGACGACGTTCATTGGCGTGTGCATCGAGTTCGTAGCAGCCATCGCTTGGCTGGCCGAACTGTTTGACAACCCGCATCAGCGCGAGAAGGTGCTCGGCTACACGCAGGCGTTCTCGTCGATCGGCGGTCTGTTGGTGGCCGTCGCCAACGGGCTGATCCTCGTCTACGCGAAGTCGCTCCCCGAGATCGGCCTGCCAGGGTTCCTCAACTTTTTCGGCGGAGAGATCGCCGATACGCACGCTCCGTGGCGCTACACGCTGATGTCCGGTTTGATCCCCGCGATTCCGCTGCTCGTCATCCGACCGTTCCTGCCCGAGTCACCCAAGTGGTCGCAGAAGAAGGCGGCGGGAACGTTGCGTCGTCCAAGCATCGCCGAGTTGTTCTCACCCGAACTGCGTCAAACGACGATCGTCACCACGCTGATGTTCGCGTGCAGTTATGGAGTCGCCTTCGGTGCCGTGCAGCAGATGCCGCAGATCGTCGGTGGGATCGGTGTCATCAAAGCCGAAATCGGTGCGAAGGCGAAAGCGGCGAAAGACAAGGTGCTCAGTGGTGGGCAGGCGGCTCTGGCGCAGGCGACAGATTTGGTGAAGGCGAAGGCCGACCTTGAGGCTGCTGCCGGAGGTGACGCCGGAGCGGCGGGTGGTAGGGTTCGACAAGGGAAGGTGGCCGAGTACACGAAGGCTCAGGAAATCGGTGGCCTCTGCGGGCGATTCACGCTCGCCTTCATCGTCGTTTGGTTTGCGAGTCGTCGAACACTGCTCCGCGTCTTCCTGATCCCCGGTCTGATTCTGATGCCGCTCATTTTCATCGGCTTCGCTCAAGGCAACGAGACCACGTTCTTCAGTGCCGATATCAGTTGGTTGCCGGGCTTTCATGGCTTCCACATCTCGCTCTTGGGACTGGCCATCTTCTTGGCGGGCTTCTTCACCGTGGCCCAGTTCAGTTTCTGGGGCAACTACCTGCCTCACGCCTATCCCGTGCATCTGCGTGGCACCGGCGAGAGCTTTGCCGCCAACATCGGTGGCCGAATGATCGGCACTCCATTCGCGGCCGTGACTCAATACCTCGCGATGACCTCGTTCGTCCCCGGCGCGACCTCGGAAGCCAAGACCGCCTACGTCGCGGCTGGCGTAGCGACGACGCTTTATTTGGCGAACCTCATCCTCTCGTTCTACCTCCCGGAACCGAAGGCCGACGTGGACCATGAGTGACGCCAGTGATTGGTCAATTTGAAGAGGAGTCCAATGATGATTTCGCCCGTGTCAATTTCGCAGCAGGAATTCTCTGAAGTCTTGGAGCGTTTGGAGCAGTGGCCACCGACGGATCGTTGGACACTGACGCGGCGTTTGCTGGATGGACTCGGGGTCCAGCCAGCAGCTCTGCCGCGTCCTCCCCTGACTATGCGCAGTGGGGATGTGCGAGGGATTCTCGCGACATCGTCTCCACCGCCAACGGACGAACAATGCCAGCAGTGGATTGAAGAAGAGCGTCTCAGAAAGTACGGATGATGCGAGTCCTGCTCGATACCAATGTCGTCCTGGATTACCTGCTGAATCGAATGCCTTGGGCCGATCACGCGCAGGTGATCTGGCAAGCTCATGAAGCGGGCCGGTTGAACGCTCACATCGCCGCCACAACGCTGACCGACATCTTCTACATCGTTCGCAAAGGTTTGGGGCTGGAACTCGCTTGGACGGGAGTTCACACCTGCCTGGACCAACTCATCGTCGTGGGAGTCGATCTCCCGGACCTTCGTTCGGCGTGTTCGTTTTCCGGACGCGACTTTGAAGACAACTTGCAGTTGGCCTGCGCGGTGAACATCGGTGCGCAGTACATCATCACGCGCGACCCTGCCGGTTTCGCGGATGCCTCCATTCCGATCGTGTCGCCCGAAGAAATGGCAAACCACCTGAGAGCCTCCGCCACGCCGACTCAGATTCAATCCTGATTCAGCGACGGTTTGTGCGTTCAATCACAACCGCCTCCACCGCCAACGCTGGTATTCAGCATTTCAACGTCAAGGAAAGTGAGTCCATGTCCACGGAAGAGACCCCCGCCACGAACGGCCCCGCATCGTCAGCCCCCACCAATTTCATTCACGACATCATCGCCGAGCATGCTCAGTCGGGCCGGTTCGGTGGGCGAGTTCACACGCGCTTCCCGCCCGAGCCGAACGGCTATCTGCACATCGGACATGCCAAGTCGATCTGCTTGAACTTTGGCCTCGCGAAGACGTATGGCGGGAAGTGCAACCTGCGGTTCGACGACACCAATCCCGCGAAAGAGGATGTCGAGTACGTCGATTCGATCATGGACGATGTCCGCTGGTTGGGCTTCGAGTGGGATGGCCTCTTCTACGCGAGCGACTACTTCGAGACGATCTATCAGTACGCCGAGCAGCTCATCGAAAAGGGCCTGGCGTATGTGGACAGCTCGACCACTGAAGAGGTCCGTGCCCAGCGCGGTTCGCTGACAGAGGCGGGGCAACACAACCCGTATCGCGAACGATCCGTCGCCGAAAACCTCGACCTCTTCCGGCGGATGCGAGCGGGTGAATTCGCCGACGGGGCGCATGTCCTGCGCGCGAAGATCGACATGGCGCATCCCAACATGACCCTGCGCGACCCGCTGCTCTATCGCATCCGTCACGCGCACCATCACCGCACGGGCGATGCGTGGTGCATCTATCCGCTCTACGACTTCACGCACGGCTACAGCGACTCACTCGAAGGGATCACCCACTCGATCTGCACGCTGGAGTTCGAGAATCATCGGCCGCTGTACGACTGGCTGATCGACGAACTCGGCCTGTACCACCCGCAACAGATCGAGTTCGCGCGGCTCAACCTGACGCACACGATGATGAGCAAACGGAAGTTGCTCGAACTGGTCGAGACGCAGTCGGTCTCGGGCTGGGACGACCCGCGGATGCCGACGATCGCGGGGATTCGTCGTCGCGGTTACACGCCCGCCGCGATGCGCGCGTTCTGCGAAGAGATCGGCGTCACGCGGTTCAACGGCATCACCAGCCTGGGCGTGTTGGAGAACGCCGTGCGCGCGGACCTCAACAAGCACGCCCCGCGCGCGATGGCCGTGCTCAAGCCGCTCAAGGTCGTGCTGACGAACTATCCCGACGGGCAGATCGACGAGTTGGAAGCGGTCAACAATCCCGAAGACCCGACAGCGGGAACGCGCCTCGTCCCGTTCTCGAAGACGCTCTACATCGAACACGATGACTTCCGCGAAGACCCGCCCAAGCAATTCTTCCGGCTCGCCCCCGGCCGCGAAGTGCGGCTGCGTTACGGCTATCTCATCACCTGCCAAGAGGCGATCAAAGACCCCGCGACGGGTGAGATCACCGAACTGCGCTGCACCTATGACCCGCTCACGCGCGGCGGCAACGCACCCGATGGCCGCAAGGTAAAGTCCACGATCCACTGGGTCTCGGCTGATTACGCCGTCACTGCGGAAGTTCGACTGTACGACCATCTCTTCAGCATCGAGAACGTCGCCAACATTCCCGATGGCGAGGACTGGAAGACGTATCTCAATCTGAAGTCACTCGAAGTCGTCAGCGATGCCAAACTCGAACGTTCTCTCGCCACGAGTCCACCCGGCTACCGCTGCCAGTTCGAGCGACTCGGCTACTTCTGCGTCGATGCCAACGACTCGAAGCCCGATCACCTCGTCTTCAATCGCACGGTCACACTGAAAGATACGCTGGCGAAGATCGAGAAGCGGGGCGGGTGAGATTTGACCGGCAGGTTTCGCAGGTCCACCCTCCGTAGGGAGGTATCGGGTGCTGATGCCGTTTCAGCGAGCTTGCCTAATCGTTCGCCCAGGGTGCGGCATGGTCTTTAGTTGTCGAATACCTGACTGCCACGATCAACGCACACACTGCTTTCCGTCGATCATTTCTGGTGAGCTGGCCTGAGTTTCGGTAGGGCTGGTTCCTCCGGTCGAAACGTGATGTTGCGACGAAGCATCGGCCAGTGGAACCGGCCCTACCGAACTTTCGTGGTATCACATGCCCCATTGGACACGATTGCTGGTGACCGTTTGTGGAGCGAGCGTTGGCTTACTCATGATGGGTCGTTGCGCCTATTCCCAACAAAACCTGTTCAACGTCCCCAGCGCCACCATTACTGATCAGCACGAAGTTTTCTTTCAAGAACAACTCAACCTCGGAGCCTTCGGTGAGTCAAATCTGACGATCGACTACGGTTTGGGGAACAACTGGGAAGTGGGCCTCAACGTCTTCAAGGTCAATCTCTATCCGGGCGTTGTTGCGCCCCGTCCCGGAGAGGCCAACAACGATGCGGTCCTCGTCAATCTTCAAAAGGTGTTTGCAATCCAAGACAATCTGCTCATTGAGTTGGGCATGCAGAATGGGCTGAGCGCCAACAACAGTCAGCAGCAGGTGGATGTCCTCAACTTCTCGTGGTTGGTCACTCGCTATACGGCTCCCGAACCGCGATGGGGCAGTTATCTCGTCGGCGTGTACCACGGGACCGACTCGTACCTGGGTCGTGGCAATAACATGGGCTACATGCTTGGAACTGAAATCCCTCTCGTGGGCGATGATCTGTCATTCGTCGGTGATTACATTTCAGGCGACAATGGGTCGAGTGTGGCGGTTCTCGGTCTCCAATGGACCGTGTCTCGAAAGCACGGCTGGCAGATCTCGTTCGGTGGCCAGTTGCCCAGTCCTGGCAGTGGCAATGGTTATGGTGCGGTGTTTGAATTGACAAAGTACCCGCCGACATTTGGCCGTTCCCCGAAAGCTGAGATCGCAACGAATCGCTGGCTTCGACCATAGCAATCCGATCTCAAGCCACCTGGATGAGGTTGGCCGTTGACGATGTTCGGCACTGACGGTTTTCACGCGCCAGCCGCCACCACCCGGCGTACGCGGATTCGCTCACAGCTTTACTTTCAACGACGCTGCGCTCGTTGCCCGCGCATGAAGTCGTAAAGTTTGCGGAGCGATGTCTCCCACTTTCCGGAGCGGGCTTCAGCGATGAGCGGCTTCAGTTGGTTGAATGCCCCGTCCGGAAGTTTGCCAGTCGAATGCAGTTCATCAATTCTCGCGGCACAATCATCGAGCAGGTCGATGCGGCGCGTCGAGACCGCCGTGTAAAGGGCGTCCACCGCCTTCAGGGCATCCTCATCCGAACCGAGCGGCGACGGACCACCGCAGCCGGCCAACGTCAGAGCCATCCACAACGCGGAGGCGGTTGCCGCCATTCGCCAGCAGACATTGCAGTTGAGTGACGAACCGCCTGATCTCTGATTCATCCGTCCACCGATCTGTTCAACGTCACGCAGTCTCGAAGTTCAAACCGACCGGGACAGGTTTCCGCGATTCAATACTCGCCCACCACTTCGCCACCGTTGCGCGTGGAGAGCCCGACCCACAGGAAGCCGTCGATGAACGGCGTCACGAATCGCACGGAGCCGTCTCCCAAGAGAATGTTCGCGCCATCGACATGCTCGGAATACATCTCGTCGGTGTGACCGAACGGATGATTCGGAGCGTGAATGATGACCTGCGGATGATCGTGCGTGTCGGGGCCACTGTGTGCTCCCACTAGGCATCCGGCACTGTTGCATTCGGAAGGCCAGCCGGGCTTGGGGCACGTCGCGGCAAACGGGACGGTGCCATACCACGTTTTGTTGCTCAGCTTGGAACTGTGCTCGCCGAGGAACACCGTGCTGGACAGTCCGTCGGAAACGTCGGCCGTTCGAATCTTGGAATTGCGGTAGAACGGTCCGTCTTGAATAACCGACTGCCCCGTCGCTGGAATCGGTTCGGGTTGTGAGAAGTCCGAGGAGTAAGCGGGAGCGCGCCCCCAAGGCTGATGAATGCCCGCATTCGTCACGTAGTGCGAGTGTGCGAAGAACAACGGTGGGCTGAAGGGGACTGGAGTCGAAGGGTTCGCCGAGGATCCCGTCGTCCAACGTTCCACGACGAAGCCATCACTACCTCCCGTTGCGGAGGGGCAGAGAAAGGCCGCCAGTTTCGTTTTCGCGGCCGGTGCGTGGGCTGGTGCCCAACACGGGAGCGAAAAGTCGAGGCTTTGTTGCAGGGGAGCCTGGTCAAGCTGAGCCAGCAGGAGCGTGCCCCAGCCGAACCCCGACGGTCCATTCGCGTTGTCGTCGGGGTACGTCACCCCAAACACCGTTCCGGAACCGCCCACTCCTCCGACGTAGGCTGGTGGAAACACCTGATGGACATCGTGGTAGTTGTGAAGTGCCAAACCGAGTTGCTTGAGGTTGTTCTTGCACTGCACCCGCCTCGCCGCCTCGCGCGCCTGCTGAACGGCGGGCAGGAGAAGTCCGATCAGGACTGCGATGATTGCGATGACGACCAACAACTCAATCAGCGTGAAACCACTTAGTTTATGAGTCGGAGAAACTTTCATTTTGAAATCCAATGAAAATAATTTTGAATAATCAAAATAGTCGGCGGCGGATTATATCTGCCGTGCCCAAACTGTCAAGCGGCCGACAATGTCAGCCGGGGAGATCACGTCACGCGGTCGGAGGAACCTTGCCTGTGCTGCGGCTCGCTTCGCAACGAAAATGGCCCGCATTCACAGAACGCGGGCCACGGAGATTCGACTCAATGAGGCAATAACTGAGTGACACACGACCAACAGTCGTTGTACTGGGACGAGCGACTAAGCCAACGGTGGACTACTTCTTCTCGGCGGCCTTCTTCGGAACGGCAAGCGGCTCCACTTTGAGGTGCTTCATCAGCTTGTCGGTTTCCAACTTGGCGGCCTCCAATTCGGCATGGATGTCCACACAGCAGTCGGCCATCTTGCCAGTCGCATCCTTGTTTTTGCAGCAATCGTCCAGCATGTC
>JAYSQC010000205.1:0-10056 GCA_043721755.1 Schlesneria sp. | reverse complement strand
TTTGTCCCGCCTTCGATCCTCCTCGGCGCGACAAGCTATACCTCACGCGGCACAAAGTGAGAGGTTTCCGAGCGGGTCGGCGTAAGCCCCCCGGTTCTTGCGCGTAAGCCCGCTTGGGAAGAACCGGGGGGCTTACGCCGCCCCGCTCGGAAACCTCTCACTTTGTGCCGCGTGAGGTATAGCTTGTCGCGCCGAGGAGGATCGAAGGCGGGACAAATCCGCACGAGCGATCCGGCCTCATTCTCAATTCCATCATGATCTTCAACGGACCTGTTCAGATGACACGACTCGTGGTGAAACCGGCAGACTTGGATCTCGACTCGCCCGGGCGGCGCGATTATTGGGTGGCTCTCGAACACGACACGATGTGGGGGGCGCAGTTGATCCCGCTCACCGTGTGGGTGGGAGCGAAGGCGGAGAAGGGGCGCGGGTTGGTCGCGTTCGGATCGACTCACGGCAACGAGTACGAAGGGCCGGTGGCGCTGAAGCAGCTTCTGGGCGAGATCGATCTCTCGGCCGTGACCGGTCGCATCATCATCATTCCCGTACTGAACGTCGAAGCGTTTCGGACGGGGACGCGCGACAGTGTTGAGGCCGATCGTGTGAACCTCAACCGCGCGTTCATCGACGGTGCCGGGAAGCAGCCGACTCTGGCGGGGATCACGCACCGACTGGCGGCGTTCGTGCGCGACTCCATCTGGCCGCAGGTTCATGTCGTCATCGACCTCCATTCAGGCGGGACGATGGTTCGCTTCGACATCTGCGCCAGCTTCCATCCGATCGACGATCCCGAGCAGGCGCGGCTCACGGCCGAGGCGGCGCGGTGGTTCGGCGTGCCGATGATCATGGTCTACCAAAACAACACGCCGGGCTTGTTGACCAGCGAAGCCGAACGACTGGGCAAGATCACTGTGGGAACAGAGCTTGGCTGGGGTGAGGCGGTGCTGCGCAAGGGCGTGACGTATGCCAGACAGGGTGTCCTCGCCGCCGCCATCAATCACGGCCAACTTGCGGGCAATCTCGAACCGATCGCGCATCACGCCGACGGAACTCAAAAGTGCGCGGCGATCGTGGACTTCGAGTGCTACGTCCCCGCACCGTTCGCCGGTCACTACGAGGAAGTCCTCCCCTGTGGAGTGCGCGTCAAAAAGGGGGACCTCGTTGGTCGTCTCCACGACTTCGCCCGGATTGATGAACCGGCGTGGCCGGTGTGTGCGGGAGTCGATGGCCTCGTCGTCGGCCAAGCGTGGGCGGCGCGCGTCCGTCAGGGACAGTTCATTTTGTGTGTGGGACGCGAGCAGCCGTGGTAGTTTGCAGCTCGCCAGGGTTCCTGCGACGCTGTCTTACCCGATAGAGCGTGAATCACGATCTCGCGAAATGGAGAAACAAGGTGCAAACACAGATCGAACGATGGGGCGACAACTTGGTCGTCCGCATTCCTGAGTCCATCCTCGCCTCGACAGGTTTTGTCGAGTCTTCGGCGGTTGACGTGGAGTGCGTTCGGCGCGGTCAGATCATCATCCGATCAACGGCACCAAGCTGCCTGACTTTGGACGAACTCATCGACGGAATCACTGACCAGAATCTGCACAGCGAAGTCGATGTCGGTGCCGCCGTGGGAGCCGAAGTATGGTGAGCCCCGCCGGTGGTGGATATGTCCCAGACAGGGGAAATGTGATCTGGATTGCATTCAATCCTCAAGCAGGACAGGAGCAGGCGGGACATCGCCCGGCATTGGTGCTGTCACCGCAGCGTTACAACGGTCGCACAGGGTTGGTTGTGTTGTGCCCGATCACGAACCAGCAAAAGGGTTATCCCTTTGAGGTCGCTATTCCTGAAGGCTCATCTGTGACTGGTGTGGTACTTGCCGATCAAGTCAAAAGCTTGGATTGGCGTTCTAGGCAAGCGACGTTTGCTTGCAAGTTAAATGACACCGTTGCCATTGCCGTACTCCAGAGGCTGAACAAGTTACTCGATCCAACTAGCTGACAACTTTCGTAGCGCAGTTCCGTTCGTTGAGGATTTGTTTCTTATGAATTCAGCCGAGACCTCACTGCAACGCGTCGAGGATGCTGAGGCGAGCGTCCCTCCCACCAACGTTCGCTGGCTGATGTTCGCACTGGCCTGTGGGACATCGTGGTTTCTATATCTGCACCGTTACGCTTGGAACATTGTCGGGCCGAAAATTCAGGAGACGTACCAGTTCGATCACACGCAGTCGGGCTTCGTCTTTTCGCTGTTCTACTGGACCTATGCCGCCGGTCAGATTCCAAGCGGGGTGGCGATCGACCTATTTGGGCCGCATCTGTTTCTGGGGACGAGCATCGTCTTGTGGTCGTTGGCTCTGATCGGGTTTGGTCTCACGGGAAATCTGCCAGCCATCGGCGGACTGCGACTGCTGTTCGGAGCCGCTCAGGCCGGGTGCTATCCGGGTCTTACCAAAGCCACACGCGTCTGGTTTCCGTTGCGCAGTCGGACCACCGTACAAGGTTGGGTCGCGACGACGTTCGGACGGAGCGGCGGTGCGATGTCGTCAATCATCTTGGGCACCGTTCTCATGGGGTGGTGTGGCCTGAGTTGGCAGACAGCTCTCGGAGTGATGGGCCTCGCGGGCGCGGCGTTTGGAATCGCGTTCCTGATCCTGTTCCAAAACTCACCCGCCGAACATCCACTCGTCAATGACGCCGAGCGAGCTTTGATCGCAGAAGGGAGCACGACGCAGATTTTGAGGGGCACACTGTCGTGGTCGCGCGCCGTCCGCAGTCGCAGCCTGTTCTGCTTCACCGTGCAGCAATTCATGGATGCCGGGTCCGACGTGGCGTTCGTGTACCTGATTGGCAAGTACTTTCTGGATCGGCACGGGCTGGACATCAAGAACGTTGGCTGGCTGGCCAGCCTGCCGCTATGGGGCGGCGCACTGGGAGGCATCGCGGGCGGCTGGCTCAACGATCGTTTGATTCGCCAGACGGGCAACCGCCGCTGGTCGCGCAGTGGTATCGGATTTGTCGGCAAGATCATCGGCTGTGCAATGTTGTTCGTGGTGAGCGGGCAGGGTGAACCTGTTGCCGCTGGCATCGCCCTCATGGCCGCGAAGTTCTTCAGTGACTGGAGTCAGCCGACCGTGTGGGGTACGTGTACTGATCTCGGAGGCCGCTGCTCGGCCACGGTGTTCAGCATCATCAACACGGCAGGAACGATCGGCGGCATCGTGATGCCGATCCTGTTTGGGATGTTGCTCGACTGGAACACGACGAAACAGATCGTCGAAGGAAAACAGATCACCCTCACCAACTGGGGACCGTTGTTTGTATTGCTCGCAACGATGTATCTGGCCAGTGGGATTTGCTGGCTGCTGATCGACTGCACGAAGTCCTTGGAAGACCCCGTTTCAATTTGAAAGAGACCTTATGACGAAAGCCGCGACCGAGTACCGCTACAACCGACTCACTTGGCCCGAGATGAACGATGCCATCGGAATGCAGAAGCTGATCATCCTTCCGACAGGCTCGACCGAGCAGCATGGGCATCACTTGCCGCTCGACGTGGATGTCTTTCTGTGCGAGTCGGTCTGTCACGAGGTCGGGCGTCGCATCCCGGACAAAGTGCTGGTGTTGCCGCCGATGTCGTACGGGCTAAACCGCCACCACATTGACTTCCCCGGCACGATCCACATCGAACCGGATGTCTTCGTGAACTTCGGATTGAACATCACGAAGAGCGTCGCGTACCACGGGTTCGAGAAGATCCTGATCGTAAACGGCCACGGCTCGAATTCACCACTGATCGATCTGATCGCGCGGAAGACCGTTCTCGAAACAAAGTCGCTCTGCTTCGCCACGACCTACTTCTGGTTCCTGCTCGAAGCGTTCGAGAAGGTCCGCGAATCGAAAGTCATCGCTCACGCCGACGAGTTTGAAACGTCACTCTACCTGCATCTCGCAGGTGATCGAGTGCAGATGGACAAGGCGGTCGAAGACAACGACCGGATGGGCGAGTTCGTTAGCAGCGACAGCACGATGAACTACTTCGTCCGCTTCAATGACTACTGGGGCCGTTGGACCAAGACCGGCGTTCACGGCGACGCGACAAAGGGGACCGCCGAGAAAGGCAAAATCATTTTTGAGGCGGCCGTGAACGGCCTCATCAAACTCGTGGACGAGCTTCGCGCCTGGCCCATCGAAGAACGAGCCAACATGCACACGCATCCGATTCAGTCGGACATTCAGTGGTGACGTGTCCGACGAAATTCGGCGATGTCAGTGGTGAGGCAACCCCGACGAAATATCGTACGCACGTATCGAAGCCTGACGCGCAAGCGAAGAGGGACTTCGCTTGCGCGTCAGGCTTCGATGGGGTAAATCATTTGCCGGGTGTTGCCTGAGAGTTTCCACTGACGCGGAACACATTTTGATTGATGGCTATACCTCGCCCGGTTGAAGCTGACACTAACCCGAAGCGTAAGCGAGGACGCAACGCATGTCCTTGCTTACGCTTCGGGTTAGTATGAAATGTGCCATCCTCACCCGTGCGATGGCTAACTCGCAGCTGTTCAAACTCAACGCTCAAAAGAGCGAGGGAGCAAGCGAATCAAGTCGCTTGCTCCCTCGTGAAATTCACCATTCCGATTCAGAACCCGTCAAACTCGATGAGACGCTTGGTCGAATCGTGTGATGCGATCGCCAGATCACTCCTTCTTTTCGCCTTCGGGTGGAGCGGCGGCTTCGCCTTCCTTCTTTTCTTCAGGAGCGGCGGCTTCACCTTCCTTCTTCTCTTCAGCGGCGGCGGGAGCAGCGGCTTCGCCTTCCTTCTTTTCGGCGGGGGCAACCACAGCGCCTGGTCCAGCCATACCTGCGTGCCCACTCATTGTTCCAGGATTTGGCATTACAGGACCTGTTTTCGGAGTTGGCTTGTTTTCACAACCCACGGCCGACAGTGCGAGAACAAACAAACAGAGACTCAAATTCTTCATGTGCTTACCCTGAAACAAAAAACCGCTTGACCTTCAACGTTTTGGACAGAACGCCTGTCCTCCCACGCATGATCCACGAGAGGCCCGGAATATTCCAGCCCGGCACGTTGTTCACACACATCATCCTCAAGTACCGCTGGACAGTAAGCGGGATTGGGCGAGCTTGCGGTCACACTTCACACTTCAGGCGACAGGCACGGGCAAATACGCTTCCTTTGCCGTTTCAAATGCGAGTGAGACGACTCGGGCGGTGAGTGGCGGTATACTCCCGCCACCTCGCGAGACCACCTGCCTCATGCACCACCCGATTCGACAAACCCGCACACATCTGATGGACCTGTTCGAGCAACAGGGTTTGCACCCGCGCGGCGATTTGGGACAGAACTTTCTGATCGACCTGAATCTGCTGGAAAGCATCGTGACCGAGGCCGACTTGGGGCCGGACGATGTCGTGCTGGAAGTCGGTGCGGGAACGGGCGGGCTGACGACGTACCTCGTGGCGGAAGCGGGTGCGGTCGTGTCGGTCGAGTACGATCCAAACATGTACCGACTCACCAATGAAGTGACTTCGCATCTCCCCGACCTGACGTTGCTGAACTGCGACGCATTGAAAAACAAGAACCAGCTCAACCCGCTCGTCACCGATGCGATCTCCGCGTATCTGGCGGTCGATCCGGCGCGACGACTGAAGCTGGTGGCCAATCTGCCGTATCACATCGGGACGCCGGTCATCGCCAATTTGCTGGCCTCCGAATACCCGTGGTCACGAATGGTGGTGACGATTCAGTACGAGCTGGCACAGCGATTGAACGCCAAGCCGGGAACCTCCGACTACGGCGCGCTGTCGGTTTTCGTGCAGGCTCAATGCACCGTGAAGCTCGTTCACAAATTGCCGCCGACGGTCTTTTGGCCGCGTCCCAAAGTCGATTCGGCGATTGTGCGGATTGACCCGGATCCGGAAAAGGCCGCACTTATTCGAGACCGCGCCGCATTGCACGTCTTCCTACGCGAGGTTTTTGGACAGAGAAGAAAGATGCTGGGGGGAGTCCTCGCCCAGATGTACAAGGGACGGATGACCAGAGCCGCCATCGACGCCGTGTTGCAAGAGCTGAAACTTCCTTCCGATGCGCGGGCCGAGGCAATGGAGGTCGCTCAGTTGGTGGAACTCTCGAATCGGTTGCAGCCGTTCATCGAGAGTTCAACACTGGATGACATGCGCGGCAAGGCGGGGATTGGGCATGAGACAAGTCGAGGTCACAACCAAACAGAAGCCCCCCCATCCTAACCTTCTCGCCGCAAGGCCGGGGCGCGAGGAGAAGGAACACGACTGCAGTTTGAAACAGGAGGAATGAGACCGTGGAAGATCGCATTGCTTATCGCGGCGTCACCTTTGACGACGTGTTGTTGGAGCCGGCTTACAGTGAATTGGTGCCAGGTGACACGGACGTTTCGACGCAGCTCACCCGCAACATTCGGCTGAACGTGCCGATCCTGTCCAGCCCGATGGACACCGTCACCGAGAGCGACATGGCGGTGGCGATGGCTCAAGAGGGCGGGATCGGCATCATTCACAAGAACATGTCGGCCGAACTTCAGGCGATGCAGGTCGAGCGCGTGAAGCGGGCCGAGCATGGCGTGATCGTCGATCCGGTCACGCTGCCTCCCGACGCGATGGCGGCTCAAGCGTGGGAAATCATGGAGCAGCGGAACATCGGTGGTGTTCCGGTGATCGCCAGTGATGGGAAGCTGATTGGAATCCTGACTCGCCGCGACCTGCGGTTTCTGCCGTCCAAGGACAAGGACTCAACGCGCATCTTCGACGTGATGACCAAGGAAAACCTCATCACCGCCAAGGAAGACACGACCCTGGAACAAGCTCAACGGCTCCTCTTGGAAAATAAGGTGGAGAAGCTGCTCTTGGTGGACGAACATTTCCAATTGAAGGGCCTCATCACCATCAAGGACATCGACAAGAACCTGCGCTATCCGCGAGCGGCAAAAGATGCGCGTGGGCGACTGCGCGTGGGAGCGGCGATCGGCGTTGGCGATTATGAGCGGGCGGCACGACTGATTGAGAAGGGTGTGGATGTCTTGTGTGTCGATAGTGCTCATGGACATTCCAAGAACGTCATTGAGACGGTGAAGGAACTGAAGCGACGCTGGACGATTGATGTCATCGCGGGGAACGTCGCGACAACAGAAGGAGCGAGAGACCTGATTCGAGCGGGAGTCGATGCGGTAAAGGTGGGCATCGGTCCCGGTTCGATCTGCACGACGCGGATCATTGCCGGGATCGGAGTTCCCCAACTGACCGCGATCTCCAACGCGGTGCGAGCCACCGTGGACACCGATGTGCCCATCATCGCCGACGGCGGGATTCGCTACAGCGGCGACATCACGAAAGCGCTGGCGGCGGGTGCTCAAACGGTGATGCTCGGCGGGCTGTTGGCGGGATTGGACGAAAGCCCCGGCGACGTGGTGCTTTATCAAGGAAGACGATTCAAACGCTATCGAGGAATGGGTTCTCTCGGAGCGATGGTTAAAGGAAGCAGCGAACGGTATCGGCAGGGAACGAACGAAGATGGTCGCTCACCGTCATCGTCCAAACTGGTGCCAGAAGGTGTGGAAGGGCGCGTCGCCTATAAGGGAACGCTGCCGGTGTTGTTGTATCAGTTAATCGGTGGCCTGCGGGCCGGCATGGGATATTGCGGCGTTCGCACGATCGCCGAACTGCGCACGGAAGCGCGGTTCATCCAAGTGTCGCCAGCCACGGTGAAGGAGAACCATCCGCATGACATCACGATCGTCGAAGAATCGCCCAACTACTCGGGTGAACACGCTCCGATGGAGTCGCCTTGAGTCCGCGTTGCTCGGCGCGTGCTTGGCCATCGCCTCGCCGATGGCCCTGTTCGCGCAAGGTCCGGCACGAGTCGATCGCGCCGTGGCCGTGGATGACGGCAGTCCCCGCAACGCTGTTGATCGCTGGAAACGATTGAAGAAGCTCTACCCGATTCAGGAAGCAAATCCAGGGCAGGAAGCGAACGCAAAGCAAGACGCAAAGCCGGCAGTGACATCGCTCCACGAAGACCCACGCTCCACACCACCGCGACAACCGCTCCTCACGATCCCGGATGCGCCTGCATCCGACTCGACAGGTGCCGACATCCAGCGGCCTGCCACCTCAGAAGCGACTCAGAGGGAAGCGAACGGCGGCGAGTCCCAATTCAGCCTCCCGCGTCGCAACGTCCGGGAAACAGAGTTGCCCCCGCCTCGCCCCGCCCGCGTGCAGTCGCTGATCCCGCTCGACGAAGAACCGAACTGGGTTCTGCCCGCCATCCTTGAACGGGAAGACGATCCCATTGCGACTCTTCCGTCCAATGACACTGCTCCGCTCGAACCAAGTCTTGTTGTTCCCGCTCCGATGGATGGCCCCGAGCGATCAGATGCTCGAGTGAAGCCGCTGAAGATCGCCGTTTCACTACCGCCGGAAACTGAGCAAGTCAGCCACTCCCCAGTGACTGCGGCGAGGTATCGCAAGATCGGCAACATCGAACCGTTCCTCGCACGATCGTCGAACGGGCAAGAGATCGACCAAGACATCCGCGAGTGGGCGAGAGGGCAGTCGAGCAATCCCAACTTGGCCTCGACGACCGGCCCGTTCCCCGAGCGTGCCTTCCCCGCCGTCGTGATGCCGTGGGACGCACCGAACTTCTTCCACTACCCACTCTACTTTGAAGACCCCGCGCTCGAACGTTACGGACACACGCACCACCCGCTCGTGCAACCGGTCGCGTCGATCGGCCGGTTCGGTCTGCAGCTCCTCTCGATGCCGTACCAGATGACGATTGACCCGCCCTGCCGCGAAGTCTATTCGCTCGGCTGGTATCGCCCCGGCGAGTGCGCTCCGAAGTTGCACTATCAAGTGCCGCTGGACGCGAAAGCTGCGGCCGTCCAAGCCGCGACGGTCACGGGCTTGGTCTTCCTGGTCCCGTGATCGCGGTGATCTCCCACGCCAACAACCCTCTCGAAGTCCGGCTTTTCCCAAAGCCGGACTTCCGTCTTTGATAAGGCGAGCGGCAAGAAATGATTTACCCGAACACACCAACCCGAAGCGTGAGTTTTGAAGTTGCGCTGCGGGTTGGTGTTGCTCACGCAGTGGGGCGTCTATCGCTTACAGTGCATGGACGTTCACTTTGTTTGGCGCGAGTGACCTCGCGCGGACTCTGGCTGGAGTCGGAAGGAGATTCAAAATGAGAATAAGTTCAAGGGTGGGAGCGAATCGTCGCGGCCCCGTTTGGCGAGCGCGCTTGATGGCTTTCTGTGGCATGGCGGCCTTAGGAGTCTTCGCGATCACGGGCGTTGATCGAAGCCTTTTCAACGGTCCCGCGCTGGCAGAAGAAAGGGACGCGGTTGCACTTCGCGAAATCGAAGCGGTGGAGGTCAAGAATGCCCGAGTGATGCTGATTGACCGCGTCACGCTGGCCAGCTCACGCGCTGGCGTGTTGGCATTCGTGGAACCGCGCGAGGGGGACACGGTCGAGTCGAAGCAAGTCATCGCGAGTCTTGATGTGGAAGTCGCCAAAGCCGCGTTGATGATCGCGCGACACAAGGCCGCGAGTACCGTCGATCGGCGTTTCGCCAAGAAGGTGATTGATCTTTCTCAAGCCGAGTTCAAAAAGGCACAGCAGGCGAATAACAATCTCACGGGCGGCGGCGTCTTCACAGACATCGATCTGCAACGCCTGCAACTGACCGTCGATAAGTCCACGCTGCAACTGGAGCAGGCCGAGTCCGACGCGAGAATCAACCTGCTTGCCGTCGATCAATTAACCGCCGAGTTGAACTCTTACGCGGTCGTCACCACGTTTGGTGGAATTGTCACGAAGGTCCATCGGTCGAAGGGCGAAGCGGTGGGTTTGGGCGATCCGATTGTGGACGTGGCCAACCTCGACCGCGTGAAGGTCGAAGGCTTCGTCGGCGTGCAGGATGGCCTGCGAATCAAGCCTGGGACGGCCGTTGTAGTCCGTCTCGATTTGCCGAACTTGGAATTGGAAGAAAAGCGTCGCGAATTCAAAGGCAAGCTGGTG
>JAYSQC010000204.1:0-12104 GCA_043721755.1 Schlesneria sp. | reverse complement strand
AACCGGACGGCTCGCGCCGTACCGCTACTAAAGTCAGTGCCATTGGGCGCTAGCCCACGGTTTCCCGCAGAAACCGGACGCTAGCGCGTTCCGGCTGATCGTTTTCCGACAAAGCCTTGCCCGACGCGCGCGTTTTGAAGTTGCGCTGTTCTGGATTTCCGCCCCCACGGGGCAGCCGTAAGTCAGCCCAGGGCCAGCGACCAACGGGAGCGCCGCCCTGGGTTCCGAAAGTCATTGAATTCAATGCCCTGAAGGGGCGGTCCTAAAATGCTCACAGGAATAGTGCCGCCCCTTCAGGGCTTGAAATTCACAGTCATTCGCCAACCCAGGGCGTTGCCCTGGGCTGGCATAGCAGCGCCCCTTTGGGGCCGAAATCCCCAAAGAGCGCAACTTCTAAAAACGCGCGCGAGGGCTTCGTACTCATCGAATGTCCAGCCCTCGCTCGCGCGTCGGGCTAGTTTTTCCGACTCCACAAAACACGGAGTTGATTTTGGACAGATTCTAAGACGTTCTGTGTGAGTCGTGTGCCTTAGGGGCCTGTTGAAAAACGTAGGGTAAGCCTCTGGCTTGCCCCTTTTTCAACTGCATTCACGGGCAAGCGAGAGGCTTACCCTACGTTTTTCAACAGGCAGTTAGGGACTGTGCATTTTCAATTTCCGAGAGTTGCTGCCGAACGGACGATCAGGGCTTCCACAAGGGGCAGGATCGTGATCCACAGACTCTCGGAGATTGATTCTGCACAGCCCCTTACCATCCCAAACATGCTGAGGAGAACAGACCATGCGGCAGTGCGGTGTCGCTGGCCGTGATCGCGGTTTGCCTCGCGGGACGTTGGTCAATTGCGAACGAACCGGTGCGAGACGCGAAGGGACGTGACGCGGGAGGCACCGCGAATCCGGTGCGGCTCGTGATGCCAACGTCGATCCCGGCGGTGGTTGGCGTCGAGTGCAATTTCTATTTCGACAACATCGTCCTCGTCGCGCGGCCGGACAGCGTGTTGTTCGACACGGTCTGTGCGAAGGGGCGTCAGCAGACAGAGCGCTGGACGTGGGTGCCGACCGAGGCGGAGTCGGTTCGCATCCGCTCGAACTCATCGTGCGCGACGAGAACAATCGCCGCATCGCCTCCGCCTGCGGCACGATCGATGTCGTCACGGCCAAACGCGGCGAGAGGCCGCCGCTGACACCGACTCACCGAAGCTCGACTTTGTTGCGTACTGCCGCAACACCAACGAGGGCCGCTTTCCCGACGTGGCCTCGATCTTCCTCGGCCCCAACGACATCTTCTCGTTCGACGACGACTCGATCGATCCGGGCATCGACGACATCCGGAAGCATCTCGATCAACTCGTGACGATGATCCGCGACGCCAGCCCCTCCACCCGCATCGCCCTGTTGCTGCCGGTCCCGCCCGCCGCGAGTCAGGATGCCTTCGGCTCCAACTACGCCAGCGGCCAGACCCGCTGGCAATACCGCCGCAACCAGCACCGCCTCGTCGAACGGATGCTCGAACGGTACGCGAGTCCCTCCCCCGAACCGCCCCCGCGCGTCGAGTCCACCTCGTCCCCACCCACTCCGGCCTCCACAACTACCCGACGGAATCGGTCCCCGCGAACGCCGCGACGGACATCCAGCTCACCCGCCAATCCAACGGCGTCCATCCGGCCACCGCGGGCTACCACCAGATCGGCGACACACTCTTCGCCTGGCTGAAGGCCCAGACGAAGGAATGACAACTTCGCCGCAAATCACGGAACATCCGGCAGAGTGGCCGTGGCTGGAGCCGCTTCGGGCGAAGCCACCGAGACAGGGATCAACCCAACCAACCGTGACATCGCGAAGACACTCCTGCCCCGGCTCCCCCGCCGCAAACTCAAAGTTTGCCGCCCGTTTTCGTCTTCATTTTTCTGCCGCTCTCTTTCTGTCTCCCTCTGCCTGCTCAGACAAGGAAGTAGACAGAAAGAGAGCGGCAGAAAAATGAAGCGAAGGGTGGGCAGATGGAAGGCCGACTTCGGTCATGCGCCTCATGTGTAGCAACTTTGCCAAGCCGTCTCACTTGATTGGCAGAGCGGGCGGTGCCACTGCCTCCGAGGACTCCGAAGCAGTGGCACGCCGCAACTTCAAAAGCGGCTCGAGTCGGGCCACCCAGCCCCTGTAGGGTGCGTGAAGTCTTCGGAACGCACCGAGATCGGAATATTGGCGACGATTGCGGTGCGTTCCGATGACTCCACACACCCTACGACGGGCAGGAGTGCCCATCCGACGAACGGACTACGGTCCTTCGACGGTGATGGCCATCACGACGGGTGAGGTCACGTCGTTGCCTTTGACGAGTTCGATGGTCTCGATCTTGTCGGGGCGTTTGGGCGTGATGGCGAAGTAGCGGATTTGTTGGCCGCGCAGGGCGTAGGCGAACTTGCTGCCGGGGACATCTCGACGACCGAGGTAGTCGCCCCAGACCTCTCCGTTTCGGGTGACGTGGTCTTCCACCTGGCCGTCGGCGTACTTCAAGCGGACGGTCAGCGTCGGCGTTCCTGCCGGTGAGGCGGGGAAGCCCCAGCCGCTGATGCCTCCCAGAAAATGGATCGTCTTCGCGGGAGCGTTGCAGGGCAGCGAAACGCTCTTCGGCATGCGCGGCGGTTTGTCGCCGTTGTCACCGTGGAGCATGATCGCGTTCGCGATCCGGTCCCCTTGCGGATCGATCAGGACGAACGGGATGTCCTGGAAAATCTTCGGAGACCAATCGGGGAAGATCAGCTTCTGTTCGTCGTGCTCGCCGTCGTGGAACATCTCTTTCGTCGTGACGATCGTCGCGGCTTTGGCGAGCGGGATCGGCAGGTACTTGCCGCGTTGGGTGAGGAACTCCAGCAGGTTGGCGATCTCGTCGGGCTTCACTTGTTTCTCGAAGCCTTCGGGCATGAGGGACTTGGTGGACGCAATCAGCTCGTCGATGTCGTCGCGTTGAATGGCGTGCTTCTTCCCTTCGGCATCGAAGATTTCGATGGCGGTCTTCGATTCCGAAGCGAGCAGTCCGTTCATGGTCCGTCCGTCGGCGAGGGCCACTGTGTAGACGCGGTAATTTCCTTCAACGCTGCGACTGGGGTCGATGATGTGCGTGAGGAGCTCCTTCTTCGGATGGACGGCCATGCCGGTCAGATCGGGACCGATCTTGGTTCCTTCGCCGCTGTGCGTATGACACTTCGCGCACTGCTTCTTGAAGATGTCTTTGCCTCCGACCGCGTCGGCTGTGACCAGCGTGAGTGGCATCAGTTCCTCAAGCACCTTCTGGCGATTGGCGTCCGGCAGTCCGCCGCCTCGCGACAGAATCTTCTTCGCGCGGTCCGCCAACTTCTTACTCGGGTGAGCCGTCAACGACTGCTTCTGGTCGAGAGAGAGTTCACCGAACTGGATGGCTCCCTTGTCGAGGGCCGTCACGAGCGCTTCGCTCCAATCGGCGCGGCTGAGCAGGACGCGAATGGCCGACGGGCGAATGGACGGCGTGAGGGCACCGAGTCCCTCGATCACGCTCGCGCCGACTTCGGGCGACTCGCTGCGACTGATCGCTTCGACGAGACCTCGCCCCAGCTCGGGCGAACTGCGAGGAGTGATGATCGCCAGCACGTCCTTCGCGGCGGCAGCATCGAGACGGCGGAAGTCGATCAACTGGCGAGCCGCACCAATCCGCGCGGCTTCGGCCTGCTTGTCGTCCTTGGCGACGGTGAGGAACGAGGCGGCGATTTCGGCTCCGTACTGTTCGAGCTTCTTGCTGCCGAGTCGCGTGGCAAACGTGGCCAGCGGTCCGCGCGTGGCGGGAGGCAGCTTCTTGAGCAACTCGACTAAACCCTCTTCAGCGTTGTCGTCGAGTGTCGCGGTCTTCCCCTTCGGCCAGCCCTTGGCCAGCCCGGTGATGACGGCCATCGCCACGTCGTCCTTCGCGCCGCCGAGCAACGGCAGCAGCGACGCGATCGTTTCGGTCGGTGCCCCGCGCGAGTAATGCTCGGCCACGATGAGTAGCACGTCGGCCGGTGGGCTGTGGAGTTTCTCGTCCTTGTTGGTGAGGACGCCCTTCAGGAATGCGGCGTCATGTTTGGCGGCGGCCGATGTCGCCGCGTCTTTGAGCCAGCGGTCTTCAGCGACTTCGCGCGAACTCAATGCCTCGCGCACGGCGGTCGCGGCTTCGAGCGATGGCGGCAGGTCGGCCAGAGTCAGCAGTGCGGCGAGTCGTACCTGTGGGTTCTTGTCGCGCAACACAGCGCTTTGCACGATCGGCAGAATGACCTCTTCGTTACGCGGCAACACGAGCAGTGCGTTGCGCCGGACTCCCGCCGACGGATGCCGCAGCGCGCCGATGACCGCCTTCAGCGCATCGCGGTTCTGGCCGTCGAGCGCCCCGCGTCCGTGCAGTGCCCACAGCGCGTGCATGATGTCGGTGGCGAGACCAATCTCGTCCATCGACTGTTCCTTCACCATCTCGATCAGGGATTGGACAACATCCGCCTGACGCCGCTCCAACATCAGCCGCTGCGCGTGACGACGCCAAAAGAAGTTCGAGTCACGCAGTGCGGCGAGCAGTTGTTCGCTGCCAGCCTTGGATAAATCGAGCGACTTGCCCGCCATCATCTGGCCGTCGTCGGCAGGTTGAGGGTTGAGGGATGAGGGTTGAGGGGCAGAGGAAGCGGCGGCATCAACGCCCTTGCCCGTGTAGACCAGCCGATAGATGCGGCCGTGTTTTTTGTCGCGCAGTTCCGATTCGTAGGCGTTGCCTTTGCCGGTCTTGTAGCCGACGGGGGTCGGGTTGTGCTGGATGATGAAGTTGTACCAGTCGATCAGCCAGACGTTTCCGTCGGGTCCGACCTCGGCCATGATCGGCCCGGACCATTCGTCGTTGCTGGCGAGCAGATTCCACGAGTTCTTCGAGCGGAAGCCCGCTCCGTCCTCACGAATGACGAACGTGGCGATCAGGTGGCCGGTCGCTTCGGTGACGAAGGCCGTCCGGTTCCAGTACTCCTTCGGATAGTTGCGAGCCGTGTAGAGCGCGTGTCCCGCTGCGGCCGTGAAGCCGCCGTGATGGTCCACTTGGCGGACCTTCCCTTCGTCGAACGGTTCAAACTTGTTGCTGTCGGCGATGCCACCCAGCACGCTCGACGACCAGCCTCGCACCGCCTCGTAGTAGCGATTCGGAATCGGCATGAACTCGGACGGATTGCCGTTGGCGGTCGAGCCGAAGACGAGGCCCTCTTCGCTCAGGCCGAGTCCCCAGGTGTTGTTGTTCGTGGATCGCAGGAACTCCAGTTCATTGATCGCCGTCTCTTCGCCGTCGCCCGTGACCTTGAAGCGGAAAAAGCCTTGTCGGAACGGAGTCGCTTCCTTGCCGTCGGTGAGGACCGGTCGCGAATCGTTGTAGCCCTGCATCGCGTAGTACCAGTTGTCGAGACCGTACTGGAAGTTGCTCACTTCGCCGTGCGTGTCCCTCATATTCCAACCGGTGACGAGGACCTTCTTGAGATCGGCTTTGCCGTCGCCATCGGTGTCCTTGAGATAGATCGTCTCGGTCCCGTCCTGCACGATCACGCCGCCGCGATAGAACGTGATGGCCGTCGGGATACTGAGCTTGTCGGCGAAGACCGTGAACTTGTCGGCGACCCAATCGCCGTTGGTGTCTTCAAGGATGCGAATTCGGTCGCGGCCCTCGCCCTGTGGCTGGAGTTCGTTCGGGTAGTCGAGCGTCTCGCAAATCCAGAGGCGTCCTCGCTCGTCCCAATTCATCGCGATCGGCTTGCCTTCGAAGTCCTTCTCAGAAGCAAACAACTTCACTTCAAAACCGACCGGCGTGACGAAGTGCTTCATCGACTCTTCGGGCGACGCGGGGAGCTGCATCTTCCGCTTGGCGTGTTCTTGCGTCCCCCAGTTCTTGCCCGGCGGATAGAACGGGACTCCATCGACCTCGACGTACTCGAACGGTTTGAGGTCTTTGGCGAGCTTCGTAATCTCAGGCTTGTCCGAGAACGAACCGGCCGCACTCGGGTCTTGCCCGCAGGCGTAACGGATGCCGCGTTCGACGAGGTTGTGAAAGCCGGGGTTGGCAAACGTCCGAGCGTCGTGCCCCCAAGCGGTATAGAAGACGCGGCCCTTCCCGTGAGTCCTCACCCACGTCCACGGTTCTTGCCCGTTTCCTTCGGCCCGAGTTTCGAGAACCGTGCGGTTCTCCTCGTTGTGCTTCGTGTGAACATACGTCTCGTCCCAGCTTTCAAAGCCTTTGAATCCCTGCATCACCGGATGGTCTGGCAGAGCGATCATCGTCCGAAACGTGCCGGTCCCGTGACGGAGGAACTGCGCCCCGATCAGCTTCACCACGTCGTCGTTGTTGCGGAAGCAGTAACTCGCGCAGTGCAGGGGAATGAAGCCCTTGCCCGACGCCACGAAGTCGAGCAGCGCCTTCGCCTGGTCATCCTCAATCCTGTCGATGTTCGCGTAGACGACCAGCCCGTCATACGACTTCAGCGTCGCAGCATTCAGGTCGCCCATTACGTCCGAATAGACGAGTTCAATCCCCCGCTTCTTCAGCACGGGCTGAAGCTGCTTGAACCGGACTGCCGGCTGGTGATGCCCACCGTCCCCCAAATAGAGCAGCTTCAACTTCGCAGGCATCTCCGCCGCCGAGACAGTTGCGGTGACAAGGCAGGACAACAACAAAATGACAAGGAGTCGAAGGCGTTGGGGCATGGTGTGCTTTCAACAGGCAAGGGCAGGTAATTGGGATGTCGAGAGGCTCTGTTCCCGAGAGACGCGATCTTCAGCGGCGGCTATCATCGCCGCGAAACCATCCCATTTCGGAGCGAGATCATGACGCCAAGTTCAGCGTCGGACAGTGTGGTCGAGCAGGCTTCCCGCGTCTACGAAGAGCGACTGAACTCTCGATACCAATGCGTTCATCATCCGGCTTCCTCTCATAAGGTCTGACTGTGGAGCCTGGTGTCCGAAAGCCCGTGGTCGCGCTCGCCCCTTACCGGCCGATGCTGGTCGTGGTGCATGACTGCGCGCCGGTGTTTGTGCGGGAGCTGAACACGATTGTCGAAACGCTGTTGCCGATCGTGGGGCATCAGCTTTCGGTGGCGGTGGTGCCGTGTTGGCAGGGGTGTTCGAGTGGCAACAGGGGCGAAGGCTATCGGGAATTATTGGGCCTCGCGCGGGAGCGACTGTTGCACGGGTGGACGCATCAGAGCCGCGATTCGTGGCGACCGGTCTCGCTGCTGACGGGGCGGGCGGACGAGTTCCGGGGACTCGACGCGGCGACCATTCATCAACGCATCAAGGCCGCGCAGGCGGAGTTCACCGAGTTGACGGGTGAGGTCGCTCAGGGCCTGCTTCCACCCGCGTGGCAGTTGCCGATTCGCTCGACCGAGCTGCCGTCGTTGCGATTCGTGATGCGGTTTCGTCGGCTCGAATGCTGCTATGACGCGAACCGCGTTCTTCCGCTGGTGACGTGGTCGTGGGATTGGGGTCGCTTGGGTTGGCTGTCTCGCGGCGGCGAGCTGATCGGCAGTCTATTGAGTTGGCGCGATCCCACGGCCATTCCGTGCATCGCGATCCATCCGGCGGACGTGTCGCGCGGTTGCTTGCCTCATGCGGTGAGAGTCATTCGTCAGTTGCTCGACTCAGGACATGAGCCGACGACGGCGACGGAGTTGATGTCTGATGCGGGAGCGATGTTGGTGGGAGCAAGCTCCACATGAAGTGGCTGGCTAACCGAATCATGGCTCATCGGGCGACGGCGCTGTTCGACCGAGTCGGCCCGCATCTGCCCAGTGCGGGGACGATCGCCGACATCGGTTCGGGAACCGGTCACAACGCCGAAGAGATTCGTCGTCGCACGACACTCTCGGTGCGTGAGTTCGATGTCGCCGATCTGCACTGGGTGGGATCGGGGCCGGTGATCTTCGACGGCAATCGAGTCCCCGTTGAAGACGGCACGTTCGACGGGCTGTTGCTGCTGTTCGTGCTGCAATACGTGGACTCACCGCAGGAGCTGCTCGCGGAAGTGCGTCGCGTTTCCTGCGGCCCGGTGATCGTGGTGCAATCGGTCTATCGAGGTTGGTGGGGACGGACGGTGCTGGGTTTGCGTGAGTTCGTGTGGGGTCGCTTGGCTCTGCGCGTGGCCGTTGGCTTGCGTGTGCTTCCGCCTGTGGAATGCCCGCTGTCGCCGCGTCGCTACTTCACTCGCCATGAACTGCATCGATTGTTTGACGCGGCTGGGCTGGTGGTCGTGAAGAGTCAGCCTGCCGAATGGTTCGGCTTGTGTGTCAGCCGCGACCTGTATGTTTTGGAGTCGAAGAAGTCATGAGCCTGTGTCTCGTCTCCGTCATCATTCCGGCTCGGAACGAACACCGGTTGATCGGCTCCACGCTGGATTGTGTCTTGCAGGCGACACGACATCTTGGCCCGACGGCTGCGGAGGTGATCGTCGTCGATAACGACAGTCGAGATGGGACGTGGGACATCCTCCAGTGCTATGCCGCCGATCACGGTGTCGCGGTGTTGCGACTCGATCAACTCGGAGCGGCTCGTGCCCGCAATCATGGCCGGAGACATGCCACGGGTCGCATCTTGGTGTTTCTCGACGCCGATACGCACGTCGCGCCCGACTGCTTGCAACGCATCGTGACTCATTGTGAGCGAGGTGGCATTGAAGCGGGGATCACGCGGTTGGCGGGACTCGACGGCGGTCTGCGAGCGCGACTGTGGTGGCTTTTCTGGGAACACGTTCGTCGATTGCCACTCTCCCGGGCGAAGGCGATGCCCGCGCTGATGTTCTGCACGGCGGCGGTCTTCGATGAATTCGGGCCGTTCGACGAGGAAGTCGCGATCGGCGAGGAATGGCCGATCCTCGCCAGCCTCTATTGCCACCGCCCTCGCCGTTTTATGTACGACCGATCGATTACGGCTCTCAGTTCCAGTCGCCGCATGGAGGCTCAGCCGTTCGGCTACGCGCGAACGTTCTTCAAGTACGTCTGGGCCATCCTGCATCGGAGCGGCAGAGTGAACTACTCGGATCAGGTCCGCTGATGATCGCCTCCTGCATTGATCGCCTGCGATACGAAGCACGACGCCTGACGGGCCGCATCTTGGCGTGCGGGCGGCTGCATCGGATTCGGTACGACCGAGTCACTGACGCCGAGATCGTGTTGAAGTCGCGGCGACTCGGCAGCCGTCTCGCGATCGCGGTCGGCAACCTGTATCTGCGTTGGCAACGGAGCGAAGTCGTCGTGCTGACCGACCACGCATGGTTGCACTGGGAGTCCGCCGTCGAAGCGGCCACGCGACACGGAGTCGTCTTCCAAACTCCCCCCTCGCCCCACGAGAACTTTCGTGGCCTGATCAGCCGCCTCTACCCCGGCTGTTCGCTGCGAAGCATCCTGACCGACCCCGCCTGCTCGCGCAATGAGAAGTTCGCCGCGATTCGATGGGCGATGGCGGCGCTCCATCAACTGCATCGTCATCAAGCCGACTGGGGCCACGGGATTCGGCAGTCGATCAGCCACGGAGACGCTACGGTGAACAATGTCATCGTCGATGCGAAGACACACTCCGCGACTTGGATCGACTTCGACACCCGGCATCATCCTCAATTGTGCAAATTCGACCGACACGCGGATGACTTCCGAGCGTTGATTTACTCGGCTGCCGCGCTCTTACCACGATCCTGCTGTCCCCGGCTCGCTGCCGAGTTCACCGCCTCCCAACCTGAGGCAGCCCTCCTGCATCGGTTTCGCCAACGCCTCACAACGGATTGGAGCAAGCCCGGCACATTTCAGTTGGCTCAAGCCCCGTTGACTTGGACGGAAACCGCCGCCTTGACTGACGCTTTGCTGCAAACACCGTTCGTCGTGTGAGGGTTCGTAGTCATGGACCCGCCCCATCGTTCGTTCGCTGCGTTGCCTCGTCGGAATGAAGGCGGTTGTGCTGGTTCACAGAAAGGGCCATCGCCTTGTTGGGGTTGAGCAAGCTGTAGGGTGGAACCAGCGGCGCTTCGTCGCGCCGGCCCACCATGATTTCCCGTGATCGCACGATGGTGGGCCGGCGCTCGAAGCGAGCTGGTCCCACCCTACGTCAAAAAAAGCATGGGCCTTGGTTCACACAAAGCCCCCTTTCCGTCGATGGGTGTGATGGCTACGATCCTGCCCGACTGAGTCCGCCGCCTGACACTTGAACGGGCGGGTTGGATTCGATGGCCTCCTGATGGTGGAAGTCTCATGCACGGCGCGATCCTCTCACAGAAGCTGCTGACGGTGCTGCTGGCGGCACTGCTGGCGTGTCCTTCGTGGGCGTTGCGCGATTGCTGCTGTACTCGTGGTGCCCGACAGGTTGAGGCCGCGCTTTGCTGTTCGACGCGGAAGGTGGAGACGAAACGGAATGTTTCGCCCTGCTGTGCGGCTCGGCTGAAGTCGGCTTCGAGCAAGACCATCGCCACCTCGTCGAAGGTCGATCCGCGAACGTTGAGTTGCCGACCGGTCTCGACGTGCCGCTGCCATCAAGCGACGACAGTCGCGACACTGACCAAGCCGATTCCTTGGGAGTCGGTCGGCAATGCGGATGGCGTGAGCGTCGCGAAGCCTTCCCTTTGGACGGTTCAGGCCCGCAGGGCCGCTGCGCGGGTGTTGCCGAGTGTGGCCGCAGACGGGTCTGGACTCGATGGCCCTGCGGGGCGGTGCGTCCGTCTTTGTCGTTGGCTGACGTGATGCGGTTCCGTCGCGCGCCTGTTCCCAGAGGCAGTTTCAAAACCTGTTTTTGCCTCAAACAACTAGCCCGACGCGCAAGCGAGGGCTGGATCTTCGATGACGGTGAAGCCCTCGCTTGCGCGTCGGGCTGGTTTTGAAACGCGATCTCGACAGCGTGACCGTTCCTGCGGGTACGCCACTTCTCGTGTGTCTCCGAAAATGGCGATTCACCGGGCCGCTTCAGTGTGAGGCGTCTCAATTCAAAATGTGATTCGCCGGTCAATGTTCTCCTCGAAACGAAAGAGATTCTGCCATGTCGATCCGAAATTTGAGCGTTCTGTTTACCGCAGTGTTGGCCGTCGGTCTCGTCGCGTATGCCGCCGACGAGAAGGCCAAGCCTTTCAAAGCCACCTGTCCCATCGCGAACAAGCCCGCCTTGGAAGACAAGACGGCCGACTACAAGGGTGCCAAGGTCTACTTCTGCTGCGGCAACTGCCCCAAGGCGTTTGAGAAGGACACCGCCAAGTACGCCACCAAGGCCAATCAGCAGTTGGTCGCCACCGGACAGGCGACTCAGGCCAAGTGTCCGCTGTCGGGTGGCCCGTTGAACGCCGAGAAGACCGTGGAAGTCGGCGGCGTCAAAGTCACGTTCTGCTGTGAGAAATGTCAGGGCAAGGTCGCCGAAGCCAAGGGTGATGCTCAGGCCGAACTGGTCTTCAGTGACGCCGCTTTCGCCAAGGCATTTGAAGTGAAGAAGGCCGCCGCGAAGTAGAGGTCGTTTCAAAACGTGCTTTTGCCTCGAAGAACTAGCCCGACGCGCAAGCGAGGGCTGGACATTCGATGACGAGGAAGCCCTCGCTTGCGCGTCGGGCTAGTTTTGAAATGTGTTCTGGTGTTTGCCCGGTACGGCACTCGCCAAGGCGCGATCAGAGGACTCGGACGCTCAACCCGTCCGAGTCTTTTCGTTGGTGAGGTGCCGCGTCAGTCGCTGCGATGCTTCGTCAATCGGCCGTGCAGTACGAGGGCCAGCAGCAGGACGATCCCGAGCAGAAAGGGTCGCAGCAGGTCGAACTGCGTGACCCAACTCATTTGCTGCCAACTCTGCTTCCACGCGAGCGGCAGTGGCGAGGCCTTGATGAGTTTCACGACATCGGTCAGGTCGAGACCGACCTTTAGCGTGGTGAAGGTCAGCACGCCGATCAGCGTCCGGCCGATCCCGCCCTCGCCGCCGAACAGACTCGTTCCGCCCAGCACCACGCAGGCGACCGCATCGAGCAGCAGATCGGCGTTCTGGTCGAGACTCACGCTTTGCAACCGTCCCGCGTTGACGAGTCCGCCACACGCGGCCGACAGCGCTCCGATTGCCAAGCACGCGACAACGATTCGCTCG
>JAYSQC010000203.1:0-5284 GCA_043721755.1 Schlesneria sp. | reverse complement strand
GATGGCAAGAGGCGTTTCCCTTCATCGCCCTCGCTCACGCTTCGGGTTGGTGGGCTAAAGTAAGTGCCATTGGGCGTCAGCCCCCCGGTTCTTGGGCGTCAGCCCTCCTGGGAAGAACCGGGTGGCTGACGCCGCCCCGCTCGGAAACCTCTCACTTTGTGCCGCGTGAGGTAAAGCTCGACTCACGGCGCGGAGCCTGTCCCCCGGAAGGGCGGACTTCTAGCAGCCGTCCCAAATTGTGAAAAGCCCCGTTTCGCACGGTTGCGCAGAGTGACAGGAACTCCGTTAGGCGACCTGCAAGAAATGATTGACCCGAAGACACCAACCCGAAGTCTGAACGAGGGCGAAGTCTATCGATGCCCTCGTTTACACTTCGGGTTGGTGCGGGGCAGACAACTCTGTCCGCTCGCCTGATCACGACCGCTCCGCCACACAATGGTTGTCGCTCGATCACGAGGTCGTCACGAGTGACCGATCGGGCACGATGCAAGAACCGGAACTGGGTTGAACGCTTCTGATCGGAGCGTCAAGCATGACCCGTAAGGATTCGGTGCAAAACAACTTCCCGCTTTCTTGGCCTTTCCTCCCTCCCCGCCGAGGGGAGGGAACCAGAAGGGAGCTCGGGAAGTTATTTCGAGCCAGTTCCTAAGTGGCCAGTCGATGCGAGAAAATGCCATGTACCTCACGCGGTCTTGGATGAGACGTTTCTGCAATGGGAGTCATGGTGAGCCAGGCAGCGTCAGCCCAATGGCACTCACTTTGGGAAGTTGAAATGCTGGCTTTCATTCGCGCTCCCCTCAATTCTCGCGGAAAATGATCCGCGCGAATTGAGGGGAGCGCGAATGAAAGCCTGAACAGCGTGTGATTGACGTTGCATCCCCGATTTGAACCGAGCCGTGACGTGAAAACTTTGCCAAACTTGACTCACTATGCAACAACTTCAGAAGACCAAGCTTCCTGGTGAGCCGGCGCGGCGAAGCGCCGCTGGTCCCACCCTACAGATTGCGCAGACCAAACTCAGGCGCTGGCCCTGCCTCGCCCGCGAGCGGACTCGATGCCATCCCCCATCCCCGCTAACATGCCGCCCCGCGCGGGCAGACCGCTTTCAAACAGACGGCTTAGACCTAGGAACAGTTGCCATGCAATTTGAGACTCGCTGCGTTCACGTTGGTGTCGATAAGGATTCGACTTTTCTCAGCGCGACCACGCCGATCTACACGACTTCGACCTTCCGTTGGGACGATCTGAAGACGAATCGTGGGTTCGACTACACGCGCAGCGGCAACCCGACGCGCAAGGCGTTGGAAGAGAATCTGGCGGCTCTGGAGGGCGGAATCGACTGCCGGGCGACCAGTACCGGGATGTCGGCCATTGCCGCGACGATGCACCTGTTCCAGCCGGGCGATCACATCATTGCCGGTCACGATATTTACGGCGGCACGTATCGGTTGTTCGATTCGGTCTTTCGCAAGATGGGGATGGAGTTCTCGTTCGTCCGCATGGGCGATCCCGAGAACGTGCGGCGGGCGATGACCGCGAAGACGAAGTGCGTTTGGATTGAGACGCCGAGCAACCCGCTCTTGAACATCGTGGACATCGCCGCGATTTGCGATGTGGCTCGCCAAGGAAACGCGCTCTCGATCGCCGACAACACGTTTTTGTCGCCCTATCTCCAACGGCCGTTCGAGCATGGCTGCGACATCGTGGTCCACTCGACCACGAAGTATCTGAACGGTCATTCGGACGTAGTTGGCGGCTGCGTCATCACGCGCCAGAAGGATCATGCCGAGAAGATCAGTTACATCGTCAACGCCCTCGGTCTGGCGTGTTCGCCGTTCGATGCCTGGCTGGTGTTGCGGGGTGTGAAAACGCTCGGCCCGCGCATGGAGGCTCACCAACGCGGAGCGATGATCGTGGCGAAGTACCTGCAAGCGCATCCGCGTGTCGCCCACGTCTATTACCCAGGTCTGACCGATCATCCGCAGCATGAACTCGCCAAGCGCCAGCAGTCGGGATTCGGCGCGATGCTGAGCTTTGACGTCAAGGGCGGGCGGCCGTTCGTCGAGCAAGTGCTGTCGAAGTTGAAGATGTTCCAACTGGCCGAGTCACTCGGTGGCGTCGAGTCCCTGATCGAGTACCCGGACACGATGAGCCATGCCTCGATGAACGAAGCGGCGCGGCGTGAGGCGGGCATCACCGACAGTACGCTGCGTGTCTCGGTCGGCATCGAGCATCCGGATGATCTGGTCGCCGATTTCGAGCAAGCGCTGGTGGGGTGAGAACGCAGATCAAAACTAGCCCGACGCGCGAGCGAGGGCTTCACCGTCATCGAATGTCCAGCCCTCGCTTGCGCGTCGGGCTAGTCGAAGTCTGTGCCCGCGCGGCGACACGACGATTGTCTGTCGTCCGCCACAACGGTCTCATTCCGGGTCCGCGAGTTCGTTCCGGATCGCGAGGATGGCCTCGCGTTGGGCGAAGAATCCGTCGATGGCCTGCGGATCAAAATGCGAACCGCGTTCGTGTTCCATGATCTGGAAGCACGCCTCCAGCGCGATCGCGGGTTTGTACGGTCGTCGGCTGCTGAGGGCGTCGAAGACATCGGCCACGGCGGTGATCCGGCCTTCCAGCGGGATGTCTTCGCCCGCCAAGCCCGAGGGGTAACCGGAGCCATCCCATTTTTCGTGATGCGTCAGCGCGATGCGTGAGGCCATCGACAGCAGCGGCGACTTGGGCACGTCCAGAATGCGTGAGCCAATCTGAGCGTGTTGCAGCACGCGATCCGCGTCATGCTCCGACCTCGGTTCGAGAATCTTCCTGCCGATGTCAGCATGTTTCTGCACACGCTCGTACTCGTCGGGTGTCAACCGGCTCGGCTTCATCAGAACTTCATCCGGGACGCCGATCTTGCCGATGTCATGCAACTGCGCCGCCTGTGCCAGATCTCGGCAGAAGCTGGCATCCAGACCCATACCACGCGCGATGATCCCCGCGTACCGACCGACTCGCTCCACATGCCGTCCCGTGTGATCGTCGCGGTATTCGACGGCCCGTGCCAGGCAATGCACGACATCCAATCGCGAGGCTTCGAGATCGGCCGTGCGCGCGTGGACCGCTTCCTCAAGCGTTTTCGCATAGTCGCGCATTTGGTCCTGATACCGCTTGATCGTCAGCGCGTTTCGGACGCGCGGAGCCAGTTCAAACGGGTCGATTGGCTTCGTGAGGAAGTCGGATGCGCCCGCTTCGAGGACCGCCAACCGCGTCTCTCGTTCAGTCGCAGCCGACAGAATCAACACGGGAATCTGTGTCAATTCACTTTGGCCGCGAATCCACAGCAAGAGATCGAGGCCACTCACGACCGGCATCATCACGTCGAGCACGATCAAATCCGGACTGTCGTCGAGAATGGTGTCCATCGCGCGGATCGGATCGGTCTCGCTGCGGGTCTTCACGTAGCCCAACTCGCGCAGGAATTTCTGACAGATCTTCAAGTTGATTGGATCATCATCGACGATCAGGATTTTCGCGGTCGAAACGGGTGCGGCACTGGGCATCAACGGCTTCGCAAGCTCAACCGACCGCAGCACAGTGGGCAGCGAAGCAGCGGAAATCCGTGGTCGTGGCAATGACCGTGACAGGCCGATGAGCAGCTCCTCAGCCCGAAAGCGGCTCTGAATTTCGTCCAACAACGAAGAGATGTTTTCGGTGGCGACGAGGGCAGAACTCATGAGCGGCTTTCAGAGAACGGACGGATCGACCGGCGGGTTTTCTGGGAGCGGCGAGATCCCAAGTTCGGAACGAGACAACTGTGGCACCGGGTTTGGTGGAGACTCGGTTCAAACCTCGCATGGTCAGAACGGACTCGTTTAACCGCGTGAGGTTTAGAAACACCAAGTCTCAATCGAAAGGTAGCTCGTAAATGGGAAGGGTCTTGATCCGCCGTCTCTCGTCGAGCAAACACCGCCAACTCGTGCGATCGCACCAACGATCCGAACGGTCCTGTTGCGTGCGTCGATGATTCCGGCGATGTCGGTTGCGACGACTGTCGGTCCTTGAGAGAGTGGCCGCTTCCCTGTCGTGTCGCCCGTTGTGTTCTTGAGAGAGACTCGCCATGCAGATTCGTCCGCGTCTGATGATTGCTCTCAGTTTGTCGCTGTTCGCCTCGACATCGCTCCACGCGCAGGAGTCCGGGCCGAACTGGAACAAGGTCACGGGGGAGGCGGGTTGGCGGGCGAGGGACTCCAGTGGCGAACTGGTCTTTCAAGACAAGCTGTGGCTGTTTGGCGGTTGGTTCGATTCGTTCCAGTCTCCGCCGCGCGACGTGTGGAGTTCCGCCGATGGCAAGGCGTGGTCGCTCATCGAACACGAGGCCCCGTGGAAGTACAGCGATCTGCCGATGACGCTGACGTTCCAAGACAAGATGTGGTTCATGGGTGGTTGGACAAACGGACGGTTGGCTGGTCACGGCGCGACGAACGAAGTCTGGTCTTCGACCGACGGCAAACAATGGACGCTCGAATCGAAGGCGGGTTGGAGTCCGCGGATCGCGGCGGCGGTCGTTGAATTCAAGGGTCGCATGTGGCTGCTTGGCGGCACCGAGAACTACTACTTCGGTGACAAGACGAGTTTGAAAAACGATGTCTGGTCGTCGGCCGATGGCCAGACTTGGGAACTGGTCACGGCCGACGGCGGTTGGTCGCCCCGCGCGTACCATCAGGCGGCGGTCTTGAACGACAAGCTGTACGTCTTCGGTGGTGGCAACTATGTCCCCGAATATCACGCGCTGAACGATGTCTGGTCCTCCAGCGATGGCCAGACGTGGGAACGCGTCACCGAACACGCGGGCTGGTCGCCGCGATTGTGGTTCTCGTCCGTCGTCTACCGTGACCAGATGTGGGTCTTGGGAGGTTGGTCGAACGGGCCGTCGAAAAACTGGGGGGACGTGTGGCATTCGCGCGACGGCAAGGACTGGCAACAGCTCAAGTCGAACGTCCTCTGGAAGGAACGCCACGAACATTCGACCTACGTGTTCCAAGACAAAATCTGGGTGGCCGGTGGACACGCTCAACCCCTCAGCAACGAGGTCTGGTCGCTGGAGTTGCCGAAGAACTTCGGTCGCTGAATGCGGGGGTTGACACCTCACGCGGGGGAACGAATCCGGCCGTCCTTCACGAAGTCCGGCTTTTCCGGCTCTCCGCCATTCCTGTTGAAAATGGTGTCCCGTGAGCGGCAAGGCGCTAGCCGCCGGTGATTTCCTGCATGACCGGCGGCTAGCGCCTTGCCGCTC
>JAYSQC010000202.1:0-2139 GCA_043721755.1 Schlesneria sp. | reverse complement strand
ATGGCACATTTCACACTAACCCGAAGCGTAAGCGAGGACGTGCTTTGCATCCTCGCTTACGCTTCGGGTTAGTGTCAGCTTCTCCCGCGAGCGGTATATTCGGTTTTAAGACGCCGAATCTGGCGACAACCACCACTGCCCAACGGCGTTCCGAGATTGGAGACCGCTCTGGCTCTTGAATAGGCCCAAGAATACTTGGCTTGAGGGACGTGATCCATTTCAGAACCGTGGAACAGAACCACGCTCCACTTTCCTGAAGGTCTTTCAAATACTCAAACAGAATCAGTGTTTCAGCCCTGTTGCCGCACTCATTGGCACTCGTGCCGATGAAGTTGGCATCCTCATCATGACTCTGGCCTGCGAACGTGCTGAAAACCTACCCCGCCCGCCTTTCAGTCCGCTTTAAGGCAACTCGCGTGCCGACAACGCCGCACGCTGCTGGTGGTCTCTGCCGATCCCGCACAGATTCAACTTCAACGACAAAGCCCGGTCCCACACTTTCGTTGAAACCGGGCTTTGCATGTGCGGCAGTGCCGACAATTACCAGACAGTTCAGATCAACTCGGCTCAGACCAACTCGGCGATCGGCTCGCCCTGTTCGAGAACGTAGACCGGGCGGCCCCCCTGGTTGACGAACTGCGTCTTCGAGTCGATCCCCAGATGATGAAACACGGTCGCCATGAGATCCTGCGGACGAATGGGCTTCGTTTTGGGAACGTCCGCCTTCGGCATCGACTCCCCGACGACTTGGCCCATTTTCAGATTGCCTCCGGCGAGGGCGAGCGTACTCAACGGTGCCCAGTGGTCGCGACCGGCGTTGCGGTTGATGCGCGGCGTGCGACCGAACTCACCCGTGATGACCAGCAGCACTTTTTCGGACATCCCGCGTTGAGCCACGTCTTCTAGGAAAGTCGCGACGGCATGATCGAGAGCCGGGGCAAGGCGATTCATTCCGCGTTCGATTTGCTGGTGCATGTCCCAGCCACCGTAATTGATCGTGACGACCCCGCAGCCCTTCTCGACCAAGCGTCGGGCGACAAGCATCCGTTGTGCCAGTAGATCCTTGCCGTACTTGGCGGCTGTCGGCGCGTGTTCCTTTGTCACGTCAAACGCATCGGCCGACTGTCCGAGCAGCAACTGAAATGCCTGCTGCTCGAACTCATCCAGCCCATTCATCAGTCCGTGCGAATCGCTCTCCCGACGCAAACGGTCCAAGCTGCCGAGCAACTCGCGGCGATCGTCGAAGCGATCGACCTTCGTCCCCAAGTTCATGTTGCTGCGAGCCTGGCCGGTCGGATCGAACGGCGCGTAGGCAGGGCCAAGAAAGGCTGGTCCGTCCGCCGTGATTCCGGCCAGCCGCACGAACGACGGGATGCCGGTCTGATCGTGATTGGCTCCGCGCACCTTCGACACGATGGAGCCGAGCGACGGTCGCGTCGGCAGTCCGCCGTTATCGATGTTGCGGTTGTCATAGCCCGTCATGACGAAGTGCGTCCCGCCACCGTGCCCGCTGTTGGAATGAGCGAACGACCGGACGAACGCCATCTTGTCCGCCACCGTCGCCAGCTTCGTGAACGATCCTCCCAGAGAGACCCCCGGCACGTTGGTCGAGGTCTCGCCCGTCACGCTGCGGTACTCGACCGGAGCGGAGAGCTTCGGGTCGAACGTCTCGACATGAGTCGGTCCTCCCCCCAGCCAGAGCCACACCACGGAAGTGTCCGACACCGCCCGGCCACTCTCAGCAGCGGCGGCCCGCTCGGCCAAGAGATTCGCCAGCGACAAGCCTCCCATTCCCAAGGCACCGGCTCGAAGAAAGTCTCGACGACTGGTTCCATCACAAACACGGTGACTGTGGCCGGCGGAAAAGGTCAGCATCGAAACGACTCCTTGGCAGGGAAGATTTGGAGGAACCACAAACGACTCGAAGCGAACGCCCCGACATGCTGGCAAACGATGCTCGATGCGCCCAGCCTATTCTCAACAGTTTCGGCCTTGGTGGAAAAAGTCCCCGACTGCGGTGGTTTGACGTGACCGACAGAAGTCGGATCCGCCATCAAAGTCGGGTGGGACAAGCTCGCTTCGAGCGCCGGCCCACCAGAATGTGTCGGCGTTTTACAGGGTGGGCCGGCGCTCGAAGCG
>JAYSQC010000201.1:0-7645 GCA_043721755.1 Schlesneria sp. | reverse complement strand
ATCTCCACCGATCCACACGGCCGACGACATGACAAGCTGACATCGCTTCGCGCTAACCACCCACTCCCCCACGCCAGCCCCGTGTGCGCGCTGGCCCTGCGATCAGACAGTTCTTGTCGATGCCGCCTTTCGGGCCGTTGTTATCCGTCAAATAGACGGTTGTTTTCAGAACTTGAGAACCGAACCGCGACAGTGCAAATGACAGCCTACGATCCGTGTGTTCTCTCAGGTCTGGAGCCAGTTCAATTCCGTTGGCGTGCAGTCCCCATAGCATGACGACTCTCCCGATTCAGAAGTCCATTGCTGGCTGGGATCACTCTTTCCAGTTCGGATTCACAGACCGAAGTCGAAGCGTCAGCTTCGATTCCCAACCAAACTTTGCCGCTGGAAACGGCAGCCACCTTCGACATCGATTTCTCGATGGTCTCTCCTCTTCAATCACAATCGCCTGCCCGAAGATGCACTTCAAAACCAACATCTGAGTTCGTTCCTTTCCGAGACTCAGTTCTTGGTGTTCAGCGGTCCTCGGCTGCATAGCAGATGTCGCACGATCAACATCGACCGTGCTTGTGACGCGACATTTGTACGCTTGAATGAAATGATGGACTAATAGATTGTTTGGCTACGTTCAATCGAGAAAGACCATTGATTGATCCGTGTGTCAACTCGACGAGAAATCGCTCTGCGGGGCCGTCTCCACTGCACGGATGCGCCACACAGCGCTGTGCCCAAGCTGAGGACAAACAGGAGTTTCGTGCGACCTCAGTTCACGCACAGCGACTTCAACTGGACGCCTTCGCAAGCACTCAAGAACCAATGGCACAGGCGACATGTTCCGAAGTCGCAATCGTGCGCGGCACTCCCGTTAGAACTACGCAATTGCGATCGTGATGCAACGGCTCGACGTGCCTCGACTGCGGCTGTGTTCCTTAAAACTTCTGGCTGCGTATCACTTGGATGTCCGACGTGTAGGCGATCATCGCAAAGCGTGAGAAGAAGTCTTGCTCCAGTCGTGTCATCAGCCGCTGTGATGGTTCCGGTGGCAGGACCACCTCAATCTGGATATTCGCAAATTCTTCGATGTCAGCCACGCGCGAGCCTTGCGCACCAACCCCTTCAACAGCAAAAAGCGTGTACCCATGCGCCCCGATCTCGTCGAGTAGTGCGGTGACGTGAGATCGCGCGAGTGCCTCACAGATGATGGTCACGAGCTTCATTTCATGCAGCGTCACGGCGTCACTCCCACTAGCCACTTGGCGATCTCAAAATAGACTGGCAACCCAACTGTGATGTTGAACGGAAATGTGATGGCAAGCGCAGAAGTGAGATACAACGTCGGGCTGGCATCCGGTAACGAGAGGCGGATCGCAGCGGGAGCGGCGATGTACGACGCGCTAGCTGCCAGCACACCCAGCAGAGTTGTACCGCCAAGACTCAAGCCGGCCGCATGGCCCAAGACAACGCCAACGGAGCCGTTCAACAGCGGCATCAGCACTCCAAAGGCCAACAGAAACCAACCGACTTTGCGCAAATCGCCGAAGCGGCGGGCAGCCACCATTCCCATCTCCAACAGGAACAACGCGAGGATTCCCTGAAACGGTGCGACGAAGAATCCCACGGTTGCGTCGTACCCCCGTTTGCCGGAGAGATAACCAATTAACATTGCTCCGACCAACAGCACCACGCTTCGCCCCAGACAGGCTTCGTGCAGAGCCACCTTCAGCGTCGGCAGAAAGGACTCGCCCGGCTTTCGGCTCGAAAGTTTTCCAAGCACGATGCCGACAACGATCGCCGGTGATTCCATCACGGCCAGAAATGCGGTCGCGAACTCTTCGTAAGGTTGATTCAGCAATTGCAGAAAGTTTGTAGCCGCTATGAATGTCACGGCACTGACCGAACCGTAATGAGCTGCAATCGCCGCCGAATCAATCGGCGACAAACGACCGATGAAGCGCAGAACGGGATAGCTCCAGAGCGGTATCAGTGTGCCCAAGACAATCGCCATCACTGCCGGCAACCAAACCGTGGCGATCCCGGCGGATGCAATGGCCACCCCGCCCTTGAAGCCGATGGCCGTAAGCAAGTAAATCGTTAGACCCAGATAGAGCGGCTCGGGAAATTTCAGATCGCTCTTCGACAGAGTGGCAAACACGCCAAGGAGAAAGAACAGCACTGCGGGAGAAAGCAGGTTCGCTTGGATGGCTTGAACTAGGTCGCTTGTCATTACCCGTTTTCGTTGCTCGTGGTGTCTCTTTTGAACATGACCGTCAGTCGTCAGGCGGACCATTTGTTTCGCGGCGAGTTTGTATGACTCAGGCAATGCTCGTACAAATTGCTTGTTTGACTGCGAGCCATTGGTTTTCACGATGATTGAGAGGCGACTTCATGGAGTGGCTCAACTACCACCATCTGCTCTACTTCTGGGTTGTCGCGCGCGAGGGGAGTGTGACGAAGGCGTGTCAGCAGCTTCATCTGGCTCAGCCCACCATTAGCGGACAGATTCGCGCGTTGGAGAAGTCGCTCAAGACATCACTCTTCAAAAAGTCGGGCCGCAATCTGGTGCTGACAGAGACTGGCCAGACCGTCTACCGCTATGCCGACGAAATCTTTTCGCTGGGCCGAGAGTTGCAAGACACGCTCAAAAGTCGCCCGATTGGACGAGCCATGCGGTTCGTAGTCGGTGTGGCTGACGCGCTGCCCAAGCTCATGGTTCACAGATTGTTGGAACCGGCGTTGCGACTGCCGGATGAAGTGCAAGTCGTCTGCATTAATGGCGAGCCGGA
Organism: Schlesneria sp.; assembly: GCA_043721755.1. GTDB lineage: Bacteria > Planctomycetota > Planctomycetia > Planctomycetales > Planctomycetaceae > Schlesneria. Next base: position 4,862 of record JAYSQC010000201.1, on the reverse strand, counting down.
TCGCCTCATGGCGCAACTCGCTCTTCACGAACTCGACCTCGTGTTGTGCGACAGCCCTGCGAACCCACGTCTGGGGTTGAAAGCTTTTAATCATCTCTTGGGCGAATGCGGCGTGAGCTTCTTCGGCACAGATGAGCTTGCCCGCCGCTATCGCAAGGGATTTCCCGAATCCCTCAACGGCGCTCCTTTTCTGATGCCCTCAAACAACTCGATGCTCCGACGTTCCTTGGACCAATGGTTCGATTCACACGGCATTCGTCCGCAAGTTCGCGGCGAGTTTTCAGACAGCGCCCTGCTCAAAGCCTTTGGCCAGTTTGGTGATGGTCTCTTCGCCGCACCCAGCGCCGTCGAACTGGATGTTAAACGGATGTACCACGTCTCGGTCATTGGCCGTGATGACTCACTGCGCGAACGCTTCTATGCCGTTTCAGTCGAGAAACGCCTCAAACATCCCGCGGTAGTTGCCATCTCCGCTGCCGCCAAAACGACGCTGTTTCGTGAGTAGCGCTTCGTGATCCCTGAGACTGAGGTGGATCGGGTGGCTGGGTTGACCTCTGTCCCATTGCTCCATGAAACGGTTCAGAGGCTTGGCTCGTTTTGGCGCACCGGCCGCGCACGTTTCGATGAGCCATTGTGTCCGCACTTGAGTTCGCGTCCAACGAGCCCGAGTTGCTCATCGCCCTGCGGGATGTCATGGAGACGACCGACAAGAACGCCAACCGTTACGCGCTCAATTGCGTGCAGTGGAAGGGGCGTGGTTCGATCGCCGCCACGGATGGCCACCAACTGCTCGTGCAGTCGGGATTCGTTTTCGGCTGGAGCGAAGATGTCCTGATGGAAGCAAGCGATGTCTTTGCGAGCCGTGAGCTGCCCCGCGATCAGCCTGTCCAGATCGGCAAGACGGCCAACTGGGTGACGGTTCAAGCGGGAGCTTGGACGATCCACCACGCGATTCAGAAAGAGGGGCGCTTCCCCGACCTGGATCGTGTGATCCCAGCCGCATCCGCAGTGGTCACGCGCATGCAGCTCGATGCCGACGATGCCGAATTCTTGTCGGAACGCATTGAGCGGTTGCCGGCCGATGACACGCCGGAACGTCCGGTCACCGTGGACCTCAACGGCAGCGTCGCGATTCGGGCGCGGCAAGATGACAACTCGCCCCTGACGGAGCTGGTGTTGAGCCGCTCGCGCCGCATCGGGCCGGAATTGCGCGTGCAAACCAATCGCGAGTTCCTTGCCCGCGCACTCGATCTGGGGTTCACGGACTTCGGATTCGCGAGCAGCGAAGCCCCGTGCGTCTGCACGGATGCGACGCGGACCTACGTCTGGCAGATGCTGGACCCCCAGAGCGCTCTGGCAGCGTCCAGCGATGCCCAGCGAATCGCCTCGCCAGTGGCTTCCACATCGGCTCGCCCCTCGTTGTCCGATCGTCGGTCAGCCCCCCGTTCCCAACCCCCTTCCTCGAAGGAACAACGCCTGTCCACGTCCAACGGCAGTTCCGGCCCCGTGAATCGTCTCCCGCCGTCTTCCGGTGCGGCGACGATTCCTGTCACCTCTTCCTCGTCACCCGTCCCGGCATCGAACGACCTGATCTCCCAGGCGGAACAGGTGCGTGACTCGCTGCGGACGACGTTACTGAACGTGACCACGCTGATTTCGGTGGCACGGCAGCAGCGCCGCCAGTCGCGGCTGATGAAGACCACGCTCGCGTCGCTCAAGCAGTTGCAGCAACTCGAAGCGTGATACTCCGCCGCACGACGCAGTGATGGCCTCTTTCAAACCGCCCCGGCCGTGTCCCACGGATGCGGCCGGGGCCTTTTCGTTTCTCTCACAGAAGGATTTCTCTCATGCCCATGACTGTGAAAGTCGGCCTCGCCAAGAAGGTCGGTCAGCCCGACTACGGCTCGCTCGGCGCGAGCTGCGACATTGAGCTGGAACTCGATGGTGGTCTGCTCTTCCAGCACCAAAGTATCAGCCCCACCACTGTTGCTCGCCGAGTCCTGGAGTTCCGAGACCGATCCACGCGGATGGTGGGTGAGCGAGAAACTGGATGGTGTTCGTGCGTATTGGGACGGCAAGCAATTCCTCTCTCGCAATGGCAACCGCTACATCGCTCCCGAGTGGTTCACACGGGGACTGCCCGACACTCCGCTCGATGGCGAACTGTGGGTCGGCCGCCAGCAGTTCCAGCGGACGGTCTCGATCGTGCGGCGCGGTGCTGCGTCCGATCTGTGGCGCGAGGTCCGCTATCTCGTCTTCGATGCCCCGGCGGATACTCAGCCATTCGAGCAGCGCCTGGCAGCCGTCAAACAAGTCCTCGCGTCTGGGCAACCACCGTATGCCCTGCTGTTGCATCAAGAGGTCTGCCGCAGCCGAGAGCATCTCGAAATAGCTTTCAGTCGCATCGAACAACTTGGCGGCGAAGGAGTCATGCTCCGTCGTCCCGCTTCGCTCTACGAGCCACATCGTTCTCCGACATTGCAAAAGTTCAAGCGGTTTCATGACCTTGCGGCCGTCGTCATCGGTCACGAGCCAGGCAAGGGCCGACACAAAGGCCGACTCGGTGCGCTGGTCGTCGAACTTCCCAACGGTACGAGGTTCAACTGCGGCACCGGTCTATCTGACGCCCAGCGTGAACTGCCGCCGGCCATCGGTGAGACGATCACCGTGAAGTACCAAGAGCTGACAGACGGCGGCGTCCCGCGCTTCCCCGTGTTTGCAGGAGTCCGTCGTGATGAGCCAGCCAGCCCACCCAACATCAACACACAATCTACTCAGAAAGGTCATGAAGTCATGCCCACCGCAACCACACCCCGTCGCTTCGAGTTCGTCGGCGGCAACAGCAGCAAGTTCTGGGAAGTCCGACATCAAGGAACTGAGGTCTTTACCTCCTACGGCCGGATCGGCTCGACCGGTCAGACATCGTGCAAGTCGTTGGAGTCAGAGGAAGCCGCCACGGCTCACGCGGCGAACCTCATTCAGCAGAAAACTCGCAAAGGCTACGTGGCGGTTGCGTGACCGCCACCTCAGACCCACGTCTTCGCTCGGAACGATCCGTCAGCCCCCACTTTTCACAAGGAGACCTAGAATGGGAGCCCGCTCGAAACTCAACGGAGCCGTATTGAATGGCTCACACTTGGCCGGTTACTTGATGATTTTGACAAAGTGAGTGCCATTAGGCGTCAGCCCCCCGGTCTTGGGCGTAAGCCCTCTTGGCAAGAACCGGGGGCTGACCCGTCTGTTGAAAAACGTAGGGTAAGCCTCTGGCTTGCCCGCTTTTCAACGATACATTTACGGGCAAGCCAGACGCTTACCCTACGTTTTTCAACGGGCTGTTACGCCACCCCGCTCGGAAACTTCTCACTTTGTGCCGCGTGAAGTATGGAATCAGAGTTCGATCGCAAGGAATGCTGAGTGAAAACCTCTTCCCCTCCCAGTGAGGACACTGAAACTGCTCTTCATGCTTGGGACCAACGTGTTGCTCCCGAGATGTTTTGGCTGTCCGTCTTTTCACTGCTGAGTCTCGCGGGGCTGCTGCATCTGCACGACAAGCCGGAATTCCAGCCGATCTTCATCGGATGTGGGCTGGGTTTGCTGGCGGTCTATCCGATCTGTTGGATCGATGCCTGCTGGGGAGGCCGACTCGGTAGCCGACAGGGGCGTGCCCGCTGGTTGTACTGCGCGCTGCCGCCACTGAGGTTGGGGGCACGCGATCATGCGACCGGCCTCAACGTGTGGTTGCCGGGTCTCGGTTGGCAGCAGGTCGGACATGTGTTGGAACAGCGGTTGGAGCGGGCGTCGAGCGTGCCGATGATCGTGTTCGCGTTGATGGTCTTGCCGCTCACGGTTGCCGATTACTTCTGGGCCAGTCGTCTCGAAACGGATCCGCTGCTGTCGGGACTGTTGAACGGCGCGAACGGTCTGATCTGGTTCGCGTTCGCGGGAGAGTTCATCCTGCGGTTGTCGATTGCTGACAGCAAATGGGGTTACATCAAGGGCCACGTCGTCGATCTCGCGATCGTACTCTTGCCGCTGTTCTCGTTTCTCCAAGCGCTGCGACTCGGGCGAGTCTTGCGGCTGCAACAATTGGCTCGCACATCCGGGAAGCTCTACCGTTTACGTGGTGTCGCGTTGCGAGCGTGGCGGGCGTTGCTGCTCATCGATGCGGTGAGTCGGCTGATTAACGGACCACCGGAACGGCGGCTCGTCACATTGCGAGCCGCGTTGATACAGAAGGAACGCGAACTCGCCGACCTCCGCGCCGAGATCGCGAAGCTGGAATCAGTCGCATCACGGCAGTTGGACTCCGGTGGCGAGCCGAACTCACAAACAGAATTCGCAGAACGATCCGTCGTCGGGGCAAGCGGCCTGATCGCGAACACTGAAGTCGCACCGATGCCTTCGCCTAATACCGCACGCGGTCCGCAGTGACACATTTGTCACCACGACACACGAACCCGACGTGTCAACGAGGAGGTGTGTTGCGTTCCTCGCTCACGCTTTTTGAAGTTGCGCGTCGGGCTAGTTTTTCAAAACACAAGCAGGTTTTGAAATGCCCTCGGGCGTCTTGAAGACCGTGGCTACTCAGAGATCAATACGGGGCCGCTCAGCAATCGGGGCTTGTTCCCACGAGCTAATTGCCGAAAACAGACAGCACTCCGGAGGCTTCGCCCAGAAAGGAAGAGATCTCCGTGGGGGCAACTTGTTGAGACCGGCGATACACCATCAGCGTGTTGCCCGCCCCTTCCGCACTGAGCAATTCTGGTTCATCGGATGTTTTGGGGGGACTCATTTGGAGAGCGATGAACGACGGCGGCCGGTCTTCATCCTGAAGGGATGTCAGCCATTAGCCGGGGGTTGAG
>JAYSQC010000200.1:0-4870 GCA_043721755.1 Schlesneria sp. | reverse complement strand
AAGGCGCACCCGTCGAGTTCAAAAACCTGCGCCTCCGCGAATTGCCGTAACGTTGATGTCTGGCAACCTCGTTTAGCTGCGTGGGCAACGCCCCGCGCGTCGTGTGAAGTGAAACCTGTTTCGACCATCGACGCGTGGGGCGTTGCCCACGCAGCTAAACGAGGTTGCCAGACATCAACGTTACGGCAATTCGCGGAGGCGCAGGTTTTTGAACTCGACGGGTGCGCCTTCCGATTCGAGGCAGAGGTAGCCGGTCTTCGGTTCGCAATTGGTGCCGCCCGAGACTTCCTCACCGTTCACCCACAAGCGGACTTCACCGTTGATGGCTCGGACGTAGTAGTGGTTCCATTCGCCAACACCCTTGCTCAGGTTCTTGCGTGGAAAACTGCGTGAGCCACCGGGAGCGACCGGCGGAAACGGTGTCATCTTGGCTTTGCCGACGGGGAAGACATCCCCGTGGGTGGTGAACCAATCGGGTTTCTTGCCGGAGGATTTCTCGTACTGCTCGGCGTAGCCGTGGTCGAGCACCTGCACCTCAATGCCGCCGGGCGGAAGCTGGCCAGGCTTGAGGTTCGTCAACGCCTCTTCGCTGGTCCAAACAAAGATTCCCGAGTTGCCGCCCGCCTTGAGATGCCGCCACTGCGCGACCAGTTCAAAATTCGTGATCTGCTTGGTGGAGCGCGTCACACCCACGGGAGTCCCCTTGCAGGAGACCGCGCCCTCTTTCCACGTCCAAGTGTCAGGATCGCCGTTCACCATGACGAAGTCGGCTTCGCCCAGCGACCTCCAACCCAAGCCCGTCCCGTCGATCACCGCCTTCGGCAAACCAACCGGCTCCTCCTGAGCTTGCAGCCAACCTGCGGAGAGGAGGAGTGCGGCGAGTCCGCGACACATTTGACCGACGAGACGAGTTCTCATGCTGAAGCCTTTGATGGAGAGTGGAAGGATTGGTGTCGTGAATGGGTTGGCATGTGGCTTCAATGTCTCACGGTGCCGACCGAAGAAACATATGGGGAGTGGAGATTTCAAATCGGAGCAATCTCATTGAATCTTCAGGCAGGTCGAGCAAATCCTTGTCATTGGTCAACAGCCAACTTGCACGGCCCGTGGCCGCAGTGGCCAAGACAAGGTTGTCATCCGGATCGCGGCTCAATTCAAAACGGGTTCCAAGATTGACGAACGAGACGCGAGAATCTTCGGTGAATCGTTCCCGCCACTCCTCAATCACGTCCGTTGTCATTCCGCGAACTCGCTCGAACACGTCGAGATACTCGCTCAACAACTCCTTGGAAACGACGAGTTGTAGTTCGCGTTCGACAAGCCACAGTCGAACAACCCGGTAATTGGGACTCGATTTGGAGCGGCTCATCAAGGCACGCACCAACACGTTGGTGTCGAAGACAACCACCAGCCGCCGTCTTCGGCTAACCACGCCGCGACTCCTCGGAACGGGTGCTTCTGCGTTTTCGGATTGCGGCTTCGGCGGATGTCACCGTCAGTTTTGATCGTTGTGTCGACTCACACGATCGGCGCAGTAGGTCTTCGTCAGCTTGGCGGTCCAAATACTCGCTCAAGGCTTGCTCCGTCATGTTGGACGGAGTGACACCTCGGGCATCCGCAAGCGTAACGAGACGACTCCAAGTTCGATCACGGATTTGAATGTCTGTCACGATCTGCACTCCCCCAATATCTGCTCAATCAGTAGACGCCGACCGTGGTGGTCTTGGCGAAGACGTGGAAGGGGCGCGTGCCGCTGATGCCGTCCCACGGGTACTTTTCGTGGGGCTGTTCGCGCTCGCCTTCATCGCGTTCCATGAAGCCGGGGATGAAGAGTTCTTTCGTCAGCGTGTAGAGCTTCACGCGACCCGTCTTGCCGTAGCCGACGACTTGGTTGTAGTCCTCGAATTCGACGGTCTCGATGACGGCGCGCGGTTGCGGCGCGTGGTAGGTGATCTTGAAGTTGTCGGCCGGATCGAACGGCTTGCCACAGGCGAGGCCCATCAGCGTGTTGCCGTAGGTCGGCGTGATGTACACGTCGGGGCCGAGCAACTCTTCACGACAGGTGCGATACCACTGCGGCGTGAACTCGGTTCCCCCCGCAAAAATCCCCTTGATGCCGGTCTCGGCGATGCTCGTTCCATCGTCGAGTAACCGCATGGCGAGCGCTTCGAGCAGCTTCGGCGTCATGAATGCACACTTGATGTCGTGGTTGGCCGAGAGGATCGTCACGGCTTGGTCGATGACGTGGTCTTTATAGTCTTCGGCCTCTTTGATCTTTCCCTTCTTGATGAGCTTCACGACCCAGCGCGGATCGAGGTCCACGCAAAAGCAGATGCCGCCGCGATACTGGGCCAGATGCTCGACCGCCAGCCGCAGTCGCCTCGGCCCGGAAGGCCCGAGCATCAGCCAGTTCGATCCTCGGGGGAAGGACTCATCGGGGAGCGTGTCGCTGAAGTTTTCGTAGTCGATCCAATGGTCTTCGATGACCATGCGGCTCTTGGGAACGCCCGTCGTGCCGCCGGTTTCAAACACGTAGACCGGCTTGCCCGCCAGCCCTTTCGGCACCCAGCGGTTGATCGGCCCGCCGCGCAGCCAGTCGTCTTCAAAGTGCGGAAACTTCTTCAGGTCGTCGAAGCCTTTCACTTCGGTCAGCGGGTTGAAGTTGTAAGTCTTGGCCTGCTCCAGCCAGAACGGACTGCCAGTCGATTCATGAAAATGCCACTGCACCGTTTCCACGGTGTGAGCATCCAGTTGAGACTTGGCTTGAGAAACGAGCGTGTCGATCTGACTCACGGCGGGGCTTTCTGTAGCAAGTGAGAAGTCCGGCTTTTCTGAAAGCCGGACTTCCAATGGAATGGAAAATCTAAGGGCGGAAGTGAAGAGACGGAGGGAAGTCCGGCTTACAGAAAAGCCGGACTTCCAAATCGGTCACAGGTCCGCCGTCTGCGGGACGATGTACGGCGCACGGTACTCGCGGGTCGTGAGCTTGTTCGCTTCGGCGGCTCGTTCGCCGCTGAACTCTTCCTTACCGGCGAGAGTCAGCTTGGGGCCGAGCGTGATCTTGGTCGTGGCGGGATCGACCTTGTTGTCGAGCAAGTGCTGTTGGAACCGGTCGAACGTTTCCAAGGCTTCGTCATCACCTTGCAACTTCGCGGTGATGTCCTTGGCCGCGACTGGCGTCCCGAGGCGGTACGAGATGTTGCCGACGTGGCAGAGGGCGCTCGACAGATGACCCTGCAATATGTCGGCGTTCAGGTCTTCGATGTTGCGACTGCGAACGGCCTTCACGAAGTTGCCGAAGTGATTGTCATCGCCTCCGCCGCCGAAGTCCTTCACCTTGTTGCCGTCCTTGTCGAACTGCGTCCCGCCGTTGTAGCTCGGCATCACCGCGTAGCCGTTGCTGCCGGAGAAGATCACGCCGACACCGGCGTCTTTGTACTTCTCGGTCTTCAGCCCGCGCACTTCAAACACCAGTCGCCTGCCACCCGCGTATTGGTGAATGCAGACCTGCGTGTTCGCGGTCTCACCAGCGTCTTCGTAGCCAAAGCGACCGCCGTAGCTGAGGACCGTCTCGCCAAGGCTCATCTCGTTCAGACCCCAGCGGGCAATGTCCATCTGATGGATGCCCTGGTTGCCGAGATCGCCGTTGCCGGTCTCCCACTGCCAGTGCCAGTCGTAGTGAAACTTGGGACGGGTGAGCGTGGTCATCTGAGCCGGGCCGCTCCACATGTCGTAGTTCACGCTGGCGGGAACATCGTAGTTGCCGCGTGGACCGATCGACCCGCGCGGCTTGTAGCACAGGCCGCGAGCCAACTTCACTTCGCCAATGCCGCCGTCGTGGATGATTTTGATCAACTCGCGCATGCCGGGGTTCGAGCGGCTTTGCGTTCCCGTCTGCACAATCTTCTTGTACTTGCGAGCGGCTTCAACGAGTTGTCGCCCTTCAAACACGTTGTGACTGACGGGCTTTTCGACGTACACGTCCTTGCCTGCTTGAACAGCCCAGATCGCGGCCAGCGCGTGCCAGTGATTCGGAGTGGCTATGCTGGCGATGTGAATCGACTTGTCGTCGAAGCACTTTCGCATGTCGGTGTAGACCGTTGGCCTCTTTCCGAATCTCTTCTCGATTGCGTCGGCCTGTCTGTTCCCGACGACTTCATCGACATCCACGATCGCCGCGATTTCGCAGTCCTTGCGTTTGCCAAACCCATCAATGTGCGAGCCGCCGCGCCCGTTCACACCGACCACCGCGACTCGCAGAATTTCGGCCGATCCGGGAGCGGCTTCATCCGCCGCGAACGACAACCCGGCACGACTGGCCAGCGCCGCCGTGGCTGCAGCGAACATCGAGCTTTCGAGAAATTCGCGACGAGAGAACTGTGACATCGGTGCGATCCTTGAGTGCAGGCAACACGCGGAACGGAGGAGGTGGGACACTGATACAACCGACCCGCCCGAGTCTCAGGCGGGGTCGAGGGGCGGTAGTGTAGGCGTGCCCCTCGCGGCCTCGCAACCATCGCTGAAGACTCCAGCGAGGGCTTAGGGGCCTGTTAAAAACGTAGGGTAAGCGTCTCGCTTGCCCGTAAACGCAGTTGAAAAAGAGGCAAGCCGGAGGCTGACCCTACGTTTTTCAACAGGCTGTTAGTCTCAGACCGACGAAGGAAGGCGATTGAGAATTGCAAATTGCCAAATGCAAATTGAAAATCAAACGCTCGCGGTGGGTAGCCCGTCAGGGCCAGCGCGCACACGGGGCTGGCGTGGGGGAGTGGGTGGTTAGCGCGAGGCGATGTTTGGTTGTAACGTCGTCGGCCGTGTGGATCGGTGGAGATCGCGGTGCGGGGAGGCTGGCTGAGGAGTGATTTGGTGAGCG
>JAYSQC010000199.1:0-13558 GCA_043721755.1 Schlesneria sp. | reverse complement strand
CGAGCGACGTTCGAGTCTGTTCCCCATCAACGCGCGGGGCGTTGCCCACGCGGTTAAACGAGGTCAACCCCTCAAGATAAAGTTGGCGGACCACTAGTGAACAACCCCGCAATCTCAAGTTGTTCGACGCCTAGTCTGCCACGGAAAATCAGACGGACAAAACGTCCGTCCGGAACTCGCCTCGCGCACGCGGACTTCGACGATCAGGCGAGGTCTCGCTCTTCAAACAGGATGAACGCCAGCAGGATCGCAGCCGCGCAATAGCAGCCGCAGTACAGCGCCGAGTAGGCCAGATAGTCGGGCGGAACCATGTCACCCGTCGCCACTGCCGCACTGATGTTGAACAGGTCCAACCCCGGCAAGACCGTCGCTATCAGGCGCGCCATGAACTGCACGAACTCCAAGCGGATGACACCTGCCTGCACGAGGATTCCCGTCAGATGTCCGACGACGAAAATCGCAAAGCAACTTGTCAGGTTCACGACCATTGGCAACCGCGTCGAGATCGCGACACTGACCGCCGCCATCACCGCGATTTCCAAAAACAACAGGACCAGTCCCGGAATGACCTGCGTGACTTCGGCCATGCGAACGGCAAACTCGGGCAGTTCCTTGCTCCCCTCTTTCGCATCGTAGGCCACTTTGAAGTAGACGAGGTAGAGGAACAGCACCGTGATCGGCAGCATGTACCACAGCACGGCTTGAAGGATCCCAACATACTTGCCGAGGACGAATTGACGGCGCGTGATTGGCTTGGACAACAGCGTCATCGCCGTCTTGCCTTCAATTTCCTCGGCCACACTGGTACTGGCCGTCCAGACGGCGATGAGTAATCCAGAGATCAAGATCGTGGCGAGACCGCAGTCCTTCAGCATCTTCACGTCGTCGCCGAGTGAAAAGAATGGCAGCACCGTGTTGACCATCAGGACCACCATTGCGAGTGCCATGCACAGCAAGAAAACGGGCTGACGCACGGCTTCCTTTGTCGTGGCTCGGGCAATGATCCCAGCCTTCGTCGTGTAGGCGAACGTGATCAGTCCAAGGAGCAGCAGCAGTCCCGCAATCGCCACGGATGACCACTGTGCCGGCGTTCCTCGGACCACAATTTCATCGGCCGCCAACAGCAACGGCATCCAATTCTGAGCGAAAGACATGCAAACCTCGAAGCGGCAGAGAGTCATTCAGAGCAAGTCATCAACCACGAAGAAAACGCCGGATCGAACCGGATCGTGCGGCCAGCCTACGCCGCTTGTTGCTCGTTCGTTGGGTGGACGACCAGATTTCGGGGCCGAACTCTATCGCGGGAGGTATGCGAAGAAAATCGAATCGCAATTCGCGACCATCGACAGATGAACCGATGGAAACCGAGGTCGCTCGAAACGCGTGTTGAGTGCGATTCTGACGTTTGGGCCGTGTGTCCGGCTCACGCTTTGTCCGGATCGAAGCCTCGCGCGAGTTCTTCTTCCCACTGATCGAGCAGCGGCCAATCGACGGCACACGTTCCAAAATCGGCCATGTGCTGGTACTCGGTCAACCGATCGATCGTCTTCTGGAGTTGAACACGATCCTTCCGAAAGATGGGACCGTGGCTGGGGAGCAACCATTTCACATCGCAGTCACGAATGCGTTCGAGCGACTGGATGAACGCAGGAAGGTCCGAGCCGTGATGCGCGTCAATGTTGCCGACACAACCGTCTCGGAAAATATTGTCTCCCGAGAACAGCAGGTCGCCCAGACGGAACGCGAGCTGGCTGCCTGTGTGTCCCGGCGTGTTCCAAACGTCCAGCGACAACTCACCCAGCTTGAGTGAGTCCCCCTCATTGATTGTCTGTTCGATGTGGATGATCGGCAGATCAATGGAGATGTTCTGAGCGGCGATCTCGGCATAGGTGAAGACGCGGTCCCCTTCCGCCAACAGGCGTTTACATTCGGGATGCCCCACCAGCACCGCGTTCGGCAGGAGTTCTTTCGCACGCTTGAAGCCCTGAATGTGATCGACATCCGCGTGAGTCGCCACGAGGTACTTACAATTCGCCAAGGCAAAGTCCATCTGCCGAATCATCTCGATGATCTCTTCGGCCGTGTCCTCGAAGCCAATGTCGATCAGCAGCCATTCCCCGGCATCATGGATGAGGTAGACGGAGCAACCCAGTCGCTGCCTCGCCTGGTAATTCATTTCGATAACGTGTGGGAAAACTTCTCGACGGGGAAGCATGCGGAGACTCTCAAGTTGTTGCCGAAGTTGGCTTCGGAGAATGGAAAGCGGGACGTGACTATCGCAGTCGGCAGATTCTAGCGCCCTCCCGACAGTGGAACAACCGACGGCAGCAGCCTTGCGAGAGACAACTCATCGACATACCGTGCGGCCTCGAAATTTGGGCCGATTTTCAGGCCAGCGCTCGCATTGGTCCAATGCGTGCCTCATAGACCAAGTGATCGTCGGGAGACCGCCAACGTGGCCAAACGCAAAGCCGCAGAAACTCCATCATCCATCGGATCGTTTGAAGAGTCACTGACGGAACTACAAGTGATCGTGGCCGACTTGGAGGAGGGGGCACTCGGCCTGGAGTCGTCGCTCGCGCGATTTGAACGCGGTGTGGGATTGTTGCGTGCGTGTTATGTCATCTTGGATTCTGCTGAGCAGAAGATCGAGGTTCTAGCTCAAGTCGAGGCCATCGGCTCAAGCCAGAGCGAACCGGCACCCCCGGTTGGAATGGCAGGCAAGAATGTTGTCGCACGGGATGGCGACCGCGAAGATGGTCCGCAAGTACTGGCCGAGGTGGTGACGGAAGTGATCGGAAATGTCGAAGCAAACGGAATGCTTGCAGTTGGAGAGCCGTCGCTGTTTTGAATCAACGGCCTCAAAGCTGGCAATTGAAGCCTGACGCGCAAGCGAAGGTTCGGATGTCGAACGTCCTTCGCTTGCGCGTCAGGCTTTGATGGGTACACTTGTTCTTGCCGCTCCACTTACGGCGGTAAACTTTGCCTCACCGAAATCGGCACCGCAATTGATAGCTGTCGCCCAAGCCAAGTGGTGAGTTCAACCTTGTGCCGCACGTCGATAATTCGGCCCAAACGTTTTAGTCCGCAAACACACTTCGTCGACAAGCCAAGGGAGTTATTTTTCCAATCAATCATCCCGAATGAACGTTAGAGCTGACTGATTCGAGTTGGCACTCGGTGCCGAAGTTGCCCGACAGCCGTCTCAGAGTCCGGTCAAAAAAGAAACCAGTTGTAATTTTGTGTGTCGTTTGGTGAGAATCTGCGCGAGTCGTTCGACTTCGTTCGTATGCGACAGGTTCGACCTAGCCGGGGAAAATCAAAGTGACCAATCTGTTCCGTTCTCTTCTTCTACAACCGTCAAACATTTCCTCAACCCAATCGAGGATTGTTCGCCGGAGTGCCTTCTCGGGAGTGTTTCTCTCGGTGGCGTACCTTTTGTCGTCAGCCTCTCCGACGAGGACTGATGTCGTGAATCAAACGGGAGATGCTGCGGGGCACTCGGCCTTGTGTCAGCAATCTGCCGGACATTCACCTGACGTGGGCTGTGTTTGCTCCAAAGGCACCTGTGCTATTCCGCGAGTCGATCCCTTGAGATTCGCTCAGGCTGGAATGCGGGCCGCTACGGCAGCGGTGCCTCAGTTCCCATTGGCACAGACGTTTCAATTGCACAGTCGTCCTGCGGCAACCAAGATCATCTACTTGGACTTTGATGGCCATCTCACGGTGGGAACGCGTTGGAATACGGATCCCGACCCAGACTTTCCAATTATCACGACAGTGCCCTTCACTCTCGACGCGAACACCGCGTTCTCGAACGCAGAACTGACCGAGATCCAAGAGATTTGGGAACGAGTCCGCGAGTGTTACGCTCCGTTTGATGTGGATGTCACCACCGAGGCACCGGCCTTGGATCGCCTGATGAATACTGGCGGCTCAGACACACAATGGGGAATTCGAGTCGTTTTTGGTGAGTCCAATCCCGACCCGGCACCGGGCGCGGGTGGAGTCGCTTATTTGGGCAGTTTCAACTTGGCGACTGACACGCCGACGTTTGTCTATACGACACGAAGTTACGCGGAACCGAAGGTCTTATCTGATGCGGCAGTTCACGAAGTCGGTCATACGCTGGGACTGAAGCACGACGGTCGTCTTTCCCCGCCTGAAGGTTATTACCGTGGCCACGGCTTCGGTCCCACGGGTTGGGCGCCCCACATGGGCGTTGGGTACTACCAGAACTTGGTTCAATGGAGCAAAGGGGAATACTCTGCTGCGAACAACCAAGAAGACGACTTGGCGATCATCACCAGCCCGACTTCAAACGGATTTGGGGAGCCGAATGGTTTTGGATACAGAATAGACGACTTCGCAGACAATCAGGGACTGGCGACTGCAGTTGCTGGCACCAGTTTGAATGGCCTGTTCAACATCAACCAGAATGGTGTGATCGAGAAAACAGCCGATTCAGACTGGTTCAAGATTGTCACCAAGGGCGGACCACTGACGCTCAGTGCCGTTGGTGGTGTGGAAAACACGATGCTCGACATTCAGTTGGATGTCTACAATTCTGCGGGCACTTTGGTGGTGAGCAGTAACCCCGCTTTCGATGTCATTTCCTCCATCAGCCAGACCGTGACCGCCGGAACGTATTACCTGAAAGTCGATGGCGTCGGCGCGGGTACTGTCTTGGGGACAGGCTATTCGGACTATGGTAGTCTCGGAACCTACCGTATCACGGGGTCGTACACGGAGCGTCCGGCACCACCTCCCGTTGTCGCCTCCAATGTCACGGCTGCGTACTCAGCCGCCCTGAAAAAATTGACGCTGACCGGCGACGTAAACTCCAACACTGTTACCGTGACATACAAGAACGGCAAGATTGCGGTCGAAGGGTCGAACGGAACGACGATCAACAATTTGAGTAAATTCTCTCCTGAAGCCCATACCGGACAGTTGACTCTCGTGGCGGTCATGGGCGGCGGTGACGACTCCGTTTCGATTATCGGTGTGGACTCGTCCACGACGGATTTGAATTTGGGAAGTGGAGCTGACAAGGTCGCCATCACGCTCAGTAAAGTGACGACTCTCAAGGTGAATGGCGGGCCCCAGATTGATTCCCTCGTGACGACATCCAGCACAATCACCACGAAGAATTTGATCAGCGTTCCTTAGAAACCCATTGATGTTTTGACTCAATGCGTCAATCAAGGAACCCCGGCCAGAAATGGCCGGGGTTTCTGCTTACCGGAGGTCGGACGATGCTGCTCGACCGGTTTCGTTCACTAATTATTGTCGTGGTGTTTGCCTCCGCGTTTGTGGTTTATGACACCACGCCTATTGGGCTCGCCGCTGACGCAATTACGGCACAAGAGCCGGTCGCAGCCAACCAACCTTGGGCGGTCTTCTGGGTGTCGAGTCTCAGTCGGGCGATGGCCGCCTGTGATTTGATCTTTGAGGCGGCAGATCGCCTCGACTTAGCTGAGTCACTCGAAGACCGACTCAAAGATTACCAAGCCTTTGCCGGGATCGACCGAAAACGCCCGCTCGGTGTGATGTGGACTTGGAGCGACGTTGAGCCGTCCGCCACGATCTTTCTTCCGGTCGGTCAGATCGACCAGCTCATGAAGACCGCCACCTTTGACGTGGTCGGCTTTCATCAGGTCGCCAAAGATCGGTACGAGATCGAGCGTCCCGGCAGTCCCTACCATGTCCTACTTCGTTCGGACTTCGCGCTGTTGGGGGATGATGTCGAGGCCCTGCGTGCCTTGCGGCAGACGCCCGATCAGTTGACGAAGGGACTACGCGACAAATACGACGTGGGATTGCATGTCGATCTGCGGCAGATTCCGCGCGCGTCGAAAGAACTTTGGATTGATGAGTTGAAGAATCAGGTCGAACCGTGGTTGCAGCCTCAGGACGACGAACCGACCGACTCAGCGGCGCTGCGCCGCGCGGTCGGTGGCTCAGTACTCAAACTGGCAACGCGGCTGATCCTCGATTTGCGAACGATCACGCTGGGCGGGCGGCTTGATCCCGAGAGCCATCAACTGAGTCTGGAGTTGATGGTGCAGAGCGAACCCGGCAGTGAGCTGGCTCGTAGCTGGAACAAGCTCGTCCTGCTGCACAGCGAGTTCTCGGCGCTCATCAACCCGAAGGCCCTCGCGGGGCTGGCCATCAACTGGCCGCTCAACGCATTGGGCAAGGACGTGGTCGAACAACTGCTCGATGAGCCACTCAAAGGGGCGAGGATCAATGCCGGTATTCAGGTTGTCGGGCAGGGCTGGGGACAATCGACGGTGATTGTCGGATTGCATGGTGCCGAGGCGATGGCTCTCAACGCGGCCATACCGCAATTGATCGTTCGCTTGGAGAAGTCCGGGCACTTCAGTTCTGTCTGCGACAATGCGGACATCCACCGTGGCGTCGTGATTCACAGCGTCGTTCCCAATGAGATCCCGGAACTGCTCGGACAATTGGTGGGGCCTGAGGTCGAAGTTTTGATCGGGCAGGGGAAGCAAACGGTTTGGTTGGCGATCGGCAATCCCGAAACATTGCCCGCCCATTTGCAACAGGCGATCGACGCGGTGGAAGACGCGCCAGCGGATGAGCGTGCCAAGGTATTGCTCAACGGTCGATTCGCGGTGGGAACGCCACCTCCAGTGGAAGCCACTCCGCCGGGAACGGCCGTGCGAGAAGTTTCTGTTTCAGACTTGGGTGACGCACTGCGTCTCACCATGACTCCCGGCGGGGACTCACTGAAGGTCCGGCTCACCGGTGAGAAAGGTGTGCTGCGGTTGATTGGTCTCGACTGGGCCAGACAGGTCGATCAGATCAACGCCGTGAAGTAACGCGAGCGGCAGGAAATCGCTTTGGGACGGGGCCGCAATAACTTCCCGATCAGCCGCAGGCAGGGCGCTAGCCCCGGTTTGTATCGTCCAAACCGGGGCTAGCGCCCTGCGGCTGATGGCAGCCTGCATCACTTCGGGAAGTTATTGCGGCCCCGTTCCTAAGTACCTATCCGTAAACCTCCCCCCTCGCCTCGGCTTTGCGGGAAGAGGGGCCGGGGGTGAGGGGTTATTGGATAGGCTCTAAGTACTCAAGAGGCCAGCTTTCCCATTCCTGTCGCCTCGCTTGCGTGAACAACAGTTTTCGCTAGACTCCCCGCCACATTGGTTCCGACCTAGCGTGGCACACCGTCACACATCTGTGAGACTTTGGCCAGACGCCGGAATTGGGGATGAGTTCAGAAGCCGGCTTTGCACAAATAATGTAGGGTGGGCACTGCCCACCACAAACGATGGTGGAATGGCGGGCAGTGCCCACCCTACATGAAGTGTGCGGCCTGATTTTTTGTGCAAAGCTTCAGAAGCCTCCTGCTGAATTTTATAAGTGAGCACCCCTAGCTCAATTGGATAGAGCATCGGTCTACGGAACCGAAGGTTGCTGGTTCGAGCCCAGCGGGGTGTATTTCCTAAGTCCTGCCGATAACGATAGTTGCGTTTTCATCGACGGTCGATGACGCGGCTCACAAGCCTTGGAAGTGTGGTAGTTCTACCACTCTTCACAGGGCGATGGAGCTGCGCAAATGACTCGTCGATCTCTTGTACCGACCTACACCCACCATCGAGCCTCTGGCCAAGCCCGCGTTCGGCTGAATGGTCGCGATGTGTATTTGGGCCTGTATGGTTCCGTCGAAAGCCGGGAACGATACGCCGCGGATTGTCGGCCTCTTCGCTCATGATTCTTCTCTGTATGGTTCCGTCGAAAGCCGGGAACGATACGCCCGCCTCATTGCTGAGCGGGCGGTCGAGCCGCAACCTGCGAGCCAATCCCCTGCGCCGTCGGTCGCTGATCCCGACCTGACGGTTGGCGAACTGGTGCTGCGGTTCTACCTGCACGCCAAGGTCTCTTACGGGGAAAAGAACAAGGAGACCTACGGTGTCCGCGATGCCCTGCGGCCCGTGAATGAACTCTATGGCCATGCGCGAGCCCGCGACTTCGGTCCCAAGTCGCTCAAGGTCGTCCGTCAGCACATGATCGATACCCAAGACCTCTGTCGGAACGAGGTCAATCGGCGAATCAGCCGCATTCGGCGGGCGTTCAAATGGGCGGAGTCGGAGGAGCTGATTCCGGCCGGACAGTGCCACGCCCTGCAAACGGTGACGGGGCTGCTCAAAGGCCGAACCGAAGCCCGCGAATCCGATCCCGTGAAGCCGGTGGATCCGCAGGCGGTGGAGGCGACCCTGAAGTTCGTGGCCCCGCCCGTCGCCGCGATGATTCGTTTGCAGCAGCTCACGGGGATGCGGCAGGGCGAGGTCGTCATCATGCGGTCGATCGACATTGACCGCTCCGGCGACGTATGGCTCTATCAGCCATCCACACACAAGACAGCGTATCGGGGGACGGAAAAACAGGTTCCTTTGGGACCACAGGCTCAGGCCGTCATTCAGCCGTTTCTCGACCGCGCCCCGGACGCCTTTCTATTTTCGCCGATCGAAGCGGAGACGTGGCGGAACGAGCGGCGGGCCGTACACCGTAAACCTGACCGCAAGACAAAAATCTACCCGTGTGAACTGACGTCGAGAGTGCGACTGAAGCAGGCCCGCAAGTCAAATGTGTCGAAGCGACCGAAGCGGGAGCGGTATGACTCGGACTCGTACCGCCGGGCGGTCACCTATGGCATACAGAAGGCTGGCAAAGCCGGCATTAAGATTCCATCTTGGCATCCTCACCGTCTGCGCCACAGTTGTGGGACTGAGATCAGGAAGCGATATGGCATCGAAGCTGCCCAAGTCATGTTGGGCCACACCACCGCCAACGTGACCGAAATTTACGCTGAGCGAAATTTGAAGCTTGCGGTCAACGTAGCGATGGAAATGGGGGTGATCGCGGCGATTCCCTGTGGCGGGGCATTGAAACGGACTACGAATGGCCCGCCACAGAGTTTCAATCGTCTCTGCCGTCAACAGCATCCGGCGGTCTCTGATCGCATCTTGGGTGCTACCACAACGCGAGGGGAGCCAAGAACCGGCCGTCCAGAGGCCAGCAGCGCGGCCGAGAAGCGGCACGGCTTGCCCGTGCCCGCCGGCCTCCCGCCGAGCCCGTTCCCAGCGCCCCGACTAACCCCTCCGGGCGATTTTTAATCACCCAGGTGGCCCCCTTTTACTCGCTCACGCTGGCCCCTTTCTGACGCTCATCACCACAGAGCGGGTCAGATCGACGCGCATCTTCAGATCGAGCCCCTCGGCCGCCGCCAAACATCGCAGGTTGGCCCGCCAGTCCTCGCCCGATTCCTTCCGCACGGTCGACTTCAAGACGGCGTTGGCCTCGATCAACATCGAATCCACACCGACCGTCTTCCCCGACAGCAGGCCGCGAGCTTGGGCCAGTTTCAGCACGAAGCCGCATTCGCTGTTTGCACACCGTCCACCTGCTGCAAACTTGACCGAAGGCGCACGCCGGGCGCTGAGCTTGCGCGGAGTCGCAGCCACGGATCAGGTTGTGAGGATTCGGTCTTGTGATGCAGTGCCCGTGCTGATGTTTGTTGATGTGCTCCTTTCCATTGGGTCATGGTTGTGTTGATGGATACGCTAGGCTCGATTGAGTCGCGTGGTGACTTCGGCGGCGCGCGAGGCAAGGTTGTCGCACAACTCGTTGAGTCTATGGCCCGAGTGCCCGCGAACCCACATGACTTGCAGCCTGTGAGCCGAAACCAGGTCTGAGAGAACTGCCCATAGATCCCAATTCTGCAGTATGCCTCCACTCTGCCGTTGCCAGCGCCGCCAACTCTCCATGCGATTGGCGATGCCTTCAGCGACATAGCGAGAATCGGTGTAGAGCCTCACCGTCTCGCCATCCGAAAGCTGTTGCAGCCCACGGATGACGGCCGTTAGCTCCATGCGGTTATTGGTGGTGCGATCACACGCACCCGATTCGACGAGTGGTATTGCTGCCCCTCGCAGCATCAAATGGAAGGCCCAACCTCCGCTCCCGCTGCGAAGGCAGGCCCCGTCCGTCCAGAGTACCGCTGTCGTCTCGGTACTGGATGTCATACTAATCTGCGGATCACGACTTTCGATGTGATTGCCGCCCCGGTTTGTATCAACCGGTTCGCGGTGGCCAGCGGCAGAGCCTTGGCCCGGAGCGTTGTGTATCCCCTTGGTTAGAGTATCTGAGATACTTTGCAGGAGATTTCGCCGGGTAAGGTAGCGCGTGTATGCCCGCTCCCAGAGGCGGAGCAGTTCATCCTCGGGTGGGGTTTCCTCCGCCCCGAGTTCGTGCGCTATTGCCGTAATGTGACGGATCACACGTACCTGATCCTCGTGGGGGTAGCAGGGGCCGAGTTGGTCGATTACTCCGCGTAGGGTTTCCCCCACATGGAGTGCGCCGTCCGGTTCTGCCAGTTCCCGTTCGAGGTGCAGTTGCAGCTTGGTCCCGAGGCGTCGGGATGTTCGTACCGTCAATTCACCGTTATTCCGTGAAATGGCGTAGCCCAACCATTCGGCCGTCTGGCCGCTCCCGAGATCCACGATATCGGATTCGGGGGTTCCCTTAAGACGCATTCCGGTCGGTTTGAGGATTGTCTGGAGGTCTTGGTATGCCTCCTGTGCCTCATTGACCGAACGGCACGGTATCAGCAAATCGTCGGCGACCCTGATCAGCGGGGTATCCGCGCGTTTCCGTCGCCATTTCGTATCCAGCGCCCGGTCGAGGAACAGGTTGAGCAGCAGTGGGGACAGTGCTCCCCCCTGTGGTACACCCTTTTCCCGCCCGTTGGCCGTGACGATTCGCCTGATGAGCCGTACCAGTCGCTCGTTGCCGAGCCATTGTCGTAATGCGTCCCAGAGTGCTGTGTGGGGGATGGTGGTGAAGGCGTCTTTAAGGTCGGCGGCGATCCACACGTGTCGGTTGCCCGTCTGTGTGATCAGATCCGCCCTGATCAGCGCCTCGGCTCGATCCCGCCCCGGCCTGTAACCGAGCGAGAGATCGTCGAGCTGTGGGTCGAGGAGTGGCTGGACGATCTGGACGATCGCCCGTTGGACCACCTGGTCCTGCCAGTTGCTGACTTCGATGGGCCGCTTTCCCTTTCCGGACGACTTCGGGATCCACAGGCGGGTGGTTCCGTCCGGCACGTACGAGCCGTCCAGAATCCGCCTGCGGATCCGTCTGAGTTCCGCCCACACCTGGGCTGGGTTGTCCGCGAGCCGGCGTTTCAGCCGTTGGCGATTCGGGCCAGGGGCCTTGTCGCCCTTGCTCGCGAGGTGCTGTACTGCGCACTGAAGGTTGCGTGTGTCCGCAATCCGCTCGATGAACCCACGTATGAAGCGAATTTGCTCCTTGCGGGTCGAGCGGTCGTACCGTGAGCAGTCCCTCACGTGACGACGCAGGAACAACTGTGCGTCCCCGTCGTGCCTGCCGGTGGGCAGGCCGTCGTCACGAAGTTCTTCGATGTTTCTGTGCGATGCCGGAAGGCGTCGCGGCTTGTCGAAGCTCACGGTGGTTCTCGATCTGATAAATGCGGGATGGCTGAGAGGGGATGGACCGGTCTGGCGGTCCAGACCGAAGTGTCCGCTGCTCGTCGAACGAGCTGCAATCCCAAGCGGCGGGCCTCTAATGCGATTCCCGAAGTAAGAACGGCTGATCAAAATTGCCATTTCGAGTCCTATGTGTTGTTGGGCCTTACAACGCGTACTTGGTACATCGTAGACAATCGTCAGGCCATTCGCACTCACAATCACGCCGATAGTGGTTGCTAACGACAGGATGCCCGCAACTCATCGAGCGCAGGTTTCAGGATCGTGGCCGCGAGCGGTCGCCAATGACTCGTCTGCTTGTACATCTTCTGTCGAGCGTCCGAGCAGGCTGCCGCCTCTGCGGAAAAGCGGTCGGTGAGATCGACCACCCGGATCGAAGCGCCGTTCTTCGACTGCCGGGCGAGCCACTGCGTCAACCATTTCGACGGTGGGCCACCCATCGCGTTGATTACCCAGGACGGGTCAAAGTCCTCGCGTGTCGATGCCACGCTGAGCGTGACGATGCTGCACGTCGGAAGTAGGCCACCCGAATAGTCACTTGTCCTAATCTGCCATTTGTCGAGTAACTCACCGAGATTCCGTGCGTGTTCTGGCACCTCCACCAGGACGACGACCTTCTGACTTCTGCTCGCCAACAGCGCGATCTGCTTGGCCACGGCCGCGATTGCCCTGTTGCGACGTTTGTTCTGCCAATATTCGTCGCGTTTGCCGTTACCGGTTCGTTTGCCGTTCTGATACTGACGAGTCCGCGAACCGAAACTAACAGTGTAAAATGTGTGGGACACTGTCGTGTTTGGTGGCCCGAGGTCAGGAATGACTGGCCCGATGCGGTGCTGAAGTTCTTCCTCATCGGCGACGGAAAACCGGTCAGATTCAATTCGGATGAAGTACATTCTTTCCCGGCTAAGGTTTTGGATGACACCCTTCATCTTTTCCGTGAGTTGGCCTGGCCAGATCGGAAAAATGACAATTGGACAATCGACCAACTCGACACTCTTCGCAGCCGCAAAGGTACACACGATCAGGCGAGCCTTCGGGATCGCCCTGATCCCCTTGGCAAATTGAATCGGTTCGTCACTGAGTTTGTTGAGCTCGCCGAGGAAACGGATTGCATCGGCTTGCTTCGCGATGGGAAACAGCACGGGCGAGTCTGGAAACGCCTGTGCAATGTCGGCGACAACCCGAACGGCATCGAGAGGGGACGCGACATTGATCGGACCGAACCGATTTTCGGTCAACGTCTCGAAATCTTCTTCGCGCAAGAAGACAGCAGGGGAAACTTCGTTTGCAATTCGTGTCCTGTCAGGAAGGTGCGGGATCACGCATCTGACGTGAAAACTAACTTTTTCCAGCAGGGTGATTACGTGACTTGTCGCGCGACTGCTCAGTTGGACTAGCTCGCCATTTTGACGGACAAATGTCTGAAGATAGGTTTTCATGGACATTCGCACATTGCAAATTGATGTAATGTGATCGGTGTCAGCGGCAAGGATGCGGTCAGGGATCAAATGACGGATTTTGTCGAAGGCGACCTTGGGAATGGAAATCTCGCCGTTCGAGTCCTCCACTATGGTCACTTCTCGACGATCCAGATTGACGCTCGGTTGAATGCGGCCTTGCTGTGGTTCGACTGTGGTCATTTTTGCGACTCCATTTTTTGGGCTTTTGGGAAGACAATTGGCCGATCTGTTTTTGAACGCGGGCGATTCCTGCAATTCAAAAACCGTGCTGTTCAACGAGGACGCTCTGGGCCTTGGTCGAGCGTCGCAGTGGCTCTGAAGTGGCTGGCACTGTGCCAGCCTCGTGTGCCGACATTTTGTTGACTGACGAAATGCTGCTGAACCAGCGGCCTCCAAGGCGTGTGGCCTCAAGGCGTCGGCCGCCGATCCCGCGCGTCCGCCAGCGGTGCAGTGTGGAAACGTGGATTTGACGTTTCCGGCAGAACTCAGGCGGCGAATTTGAGTTGGCGATGACAATCGGCGCGGCGGCGCGGGATTGGTGTTGGCCGGGGGGTTCGCGGCGAG
>JAYSQC010000198.1:0-5471 GCA_043721755.1 Schlesneria sp. | reverse complement strand
AACGTAGGGTGGGACCAGCGGCGCTTCGCCGCGCCGGCCCACCCGTTTCGCGGCCAACGAGTATGGAGTGGTGGGCCGGCGCTCGAAGCGAGCTGGTCCCACCCTACGACGCGACCGACTGCTCACTCTCGGACGTAAATGAGGCACAGCCCCTTAGTGTTCCGTCTTCTGGCTTCTCCCTTGCGAGGTCAAGACGGCTTCGTTTAACCGCGTGGGCAACGCCCCGCGCGTCGATGGCAAGACCGGCTACAACGTCGTTCAACGCGCGGGGCGTTGCCCACGCGGTTAAACAGTCGTTGTGGAGTCGGGCGTTCCAATTCCTTCGCCTTTGAGAATTTCACCAGCATGAAGGCATCGACTGATGCGAGTTCCTGTTGCCTCCTTGTTGATCGCGCTCCTTGCTTTGGCCCCTGTGAGATTGAACGGGGCTGAGCCGATTCAAGTGGACCTCGTGCTGCGGGGCGGGACGTTGTTTGATGGGAGTGGTTCGCCGGGGCAGGTTGGTGATGTGGCGATTCGGGGAGACAAGATCGTCGGTGTCGGCAAGTTCGAGGTGAAGTCGGTAGACCGCGTGATCGACTGCACTGGGTTGTACGTCGCGCCGGGGTTTATTGACCTGCACACGCACAGCGACGATCAGGTCGTCTCGCCCACGCTGCGGGCTGGTGTGAACTATGTCATTCAGGGCTGCACGACCTCGGTGACGGGGAACTGTGGGAGTGGTCCCGTCGATGTTGCCGCGTTCTATGCGAAGGTCAATCTTGCGGGAGCCGGGACCAACGTCGCTCACCTGCTGCCTCAAGGATCGCTGCGAGAACAGGTTGTCGGGAACGTCGATCGCAAGCCCACGGCCGATGAGTTGGCCAAGATGAAGGCGCTGGCTGATCGGGCAATGCAGGACGGTGCGTGGGGGATGTCCACCGGCTTGATCTACGTGCCGAGCGTCTATGCCGAGACTTCCGAGTTGATTGAGATCGCCACCGTCGTCGGCTCGCACGGCGGTCTTTATGCCAGCCATATACGAGGTGAAGGAACGGAGCTGCTCGCGGCGGTGAGCGAGGCGATGCAGATCGGGCTGACGGCGAAGTGTCCCGTTCACATCTCACACTTCAAGGCCAGCGGCTCGGAGAATTGGGGACTGATCCGGCAAGCGGCCGCGCAGATCGAAGCGGCTCGCAAAGAGGGACGCCTCGTCACGGCCGACCAGTATCCTTACACGGCGTCGAGTACGTCGCTCGAAGCGACCCTCTTTCCAACTTGGGCGAGATCGGGCGGTGCGAAAGAACTGCTCGCGCGGATGGACGATCCCGAAGCGGGGCCACGTTTGCGGAAGGACGTGCAGCGCAGCATCGACCGCGCGGCGGGGGGCGAGGCCGTCGTGATCGCCCGCTTCAAGCCGCGACAAGATTGGGTCGGTAAGAGCGTGAAGCAGATCGCCGAGACCGAACAGAAGTCGCCACTCGACATCGCGTTGGAAGTGGTCAAGCTCGGCGGAGCGGCGGTCGTCAACTTCTCGATGAGCGAAGAGGACGTGCGGTTCGCGATGCAGTTGCCGTGGGTCGCCACCGCGTCGGACGGACGCGCCTACCTCCCCGGTCCCGATCGGCCTCACCCCCGCAGCTACGGCACGTTCGCGCGGAAGATCGGCCGTTATGCACTGGCCGACAAAGTCCTCTCGGTCGAGCAAGCCATTCGCAGCGCGAGCGGTCTCCCCGCCGACATCATCGGCTTCCAAGATCGCGGCTATTTGAAAGTGAACTTCGCCGCCGATGTCGTTGTGTTCGACCCGGCCAAGTACCTCGACACCGCGACCTATGAAGAGCCGCACCACTACGCCACCGGCGTCCGCCACGTCTTCATCAACGGCACTCCCGCCGTCCACGAAGGCCAACCGACCGGAGCACTCGCCGGCAAGGCCCTCAAGCACGAGTCGATTCGCCGGTAACGACTCATCAACCCGACAACTCATCGCAGGAACCACCCATGAATTTCTTCATCCGCCGACTTCAACTCGATCTCGTCCCCACGAGTACCAGTCTCGCGATTCTTTTGCTGCGAGTCGCACTCGGAACGCAGATGCTCATCGGGCACGGTTGGCCCAAGTTGATGACGTTCTCAGAGAAGGCCGCCACGTTTCCCGATCTGCTGGGGGTAGGCCACACGACCAGCATGGCGCTGGCTGTGTTCGGCGAAGTCGTCTGCTCGGTCCTGCTGATTCTCGGAGCTTTCACGAGGCTGGCGGCCCTCGGCGGCGCGGTCACGATGGCCGTGGCGTTCTTTCTGGTCCACGGCGGCAAGCTAAGCGGAGCGAACAACGGTGAGATGGCCTTCCTCTACCTCGTCGGCTTCGTCGCGATCTTCCTCACAGGACCGGGCCTCTTCGCGCTGGACACCAAGCTGGGTGGTCGAACCAGCGCCGCCAAATGATTTCGGTTTGAGTCGTGGGTGGCACAGGTTGCCGCTTCGGCTACCTGCCTGCAAGGGGCCGATCAGGAGCAGTACTCGCATCCAATGACCTCTTCTGGCTCACGCCCCTCTAGTCGAAGCTGCGACCGAGGAGGCCACCCAGCATTACTCTGCCGCGAAAGCTAGTACCGTTTGTTTTCGTTTTTGTGGCAAGTGCTGATTCCATGACCGTTCGTCGATCAGGGCGTTGCCCAACACTTCGGCAAGGATCGGACTGACGGCGTTGGCGATTTGCAGTCTCTGGCTGGTCACACCGCACGCGAAATGGAATGAATCTGGAAACCCTTGGAGTCGCGCACCCTCTCTCGCGGTCAATCCCCGATGTTGAAACGGGTGAATGCACCGCGTGCCGCTTGGCTTGCCCATGTTCTGAGTCACCGCCACGGCGGGTGAGCCGCTGTGCAAACGCGAGTAACTGTTGTGAAAGCCACTGGACGGCTGAAAGGCCGCCGGAATGGACAGCCGGTTTCCGCCATCTGGAATAAACGAAATGGCTTTGACGAGGTGCGCCGGGTGGCTGCTCGCGACATGTCCTTGCAAAGCGGTTGAGCCTTGCCTCATTCGTTTCTGGTAGGCAGTCGTCGGCGGCGATGCGTAGCTGGTCGCTTCTTCCCCGGGCGCGAGGGGCGGCAAATCTCCAATCGCATCCCACACCGTGACCGGGTTGCCCTTTCGCGGCTTGGGCTGAACGAAGCGATGACCGGAACGATGGCCGACAAATACGATCCGATGCCGCAACTGAGGCACACCGTAATCCGCAGCCTTCAAAACCAAGGCCGTGACGGCGTAGCCAAGGTCTTGGAATAGATCGCAGACGGACTCGACAAAATTCATGTCGCGAAGCCCGACCACGTTTTCGATCAGCACGCCCTGCGGCTGCAAGACTTCGACGATGCGGGCGAATTCGTGAACCAGTCGATTTCGCGGATCGTCCCGCTCTCGCCGTCCCACCGTCGAAAAACCCTGACACGGCGGGCCACCGACGACCCAATCCGGTGACGTGCCAACCAACTCATGCAATCTGCGCTCGTCGAGCAGACTCACGTCTTCCTGAATCGCCACGTGGGTTGGGAAGTTCTGCCTGTAGGTTGCGATGGCATCGGACCAATGATCCACCGCCAGCAAATGCGTCCACCCGGCCCGCTGTAAGCCAAGGCTGAGACCGCCAGCGCCGCAAAACAAATCGACGAAAGTGGTCATTCTGATTACTTCCTGCGTCGTGAAAGAAATTGCAGGTAGATCTTGGCCGCTCGCTTCATTTGAGAGCGAACGGAAACCGTCATCTCGGCCGCCACTTCCCGCGATTCAAACAACTGGTTCACGTTGTCTTCGGAGCGAAGTTTATCCAACTCTATCTGCTGTGCGAGCCGTCGGAGTCGAGAACAAACGTCGTGCTGCGACCTGATCGTGAGGTCGCTGGACTGTCTCAACCACGCTCGAAAATCCGGTAGGTCTTGAGGCTCAAAATCTGCGGAACTGGCTCGCGTTGGAGTGCGTTTCATGGTGGACCAGCATGTCCAACGGCACAAAGGACGTCAACGTCACGCAGGCACTTCTTTGCGCGTGAACTCAGCCGCGATAAATCCAATTGGCATCCATCTTGTCGTAGCCGGAACGATTAACACTCGCGGTGATTGTTCGTCGGCTGGTCTCGGATCGTCCCGAGAAATTCCAATCCGACTTCGTGATGAGCGATCCGACGACTTTGACAAATCGGAACGGCTTGGGAGCGATCCCTTTCCCCGCGTCACTGGACGTATTGGAATCGAAGACGAACACCATCAACCAGACATCTTCGGGATTGTGTCCTTGCCAGCCTCTGACATGCCGACTCCCTTTGACTTCGATTCCCACGGGGCCGTGTTGTGCCGAGTTGCCGGGATAGTGTCCCGCTGGAACCAAATCGGGATGCCCGTTGTGGTACGTGTTCCTGGCAATCGTCTTGCAGTGTTTGGGGATTGCTGCCGCCATGAACTCCCCGACGATGCTGCTGAAGTTCGCTGGCATCAAGAACGATTCGAGTCGCTCAATTTTCTTGGTGTGAAGTTGGGCGTTGATGAATCCCAAGAACTCCACAAACTCTCCCATCGCCTTCTCGATGTGCTTGACCGTCAAACCGTAAGGTATCTTGGCGTCTGGATTGAACTGACCCGCGCTGATAGCAATCGGCGTGCAGGCAGCGGCTTCCTCAAGTGCAATACGCTCTTCATCAACGGTCATTCCCAGCCCTCCTTGGCTGGGCCGTTTATTGCAGAAACGCCGAAAAGAGGTCAATGCCTTATCAACATCCGTGATGTAGGGAGCGAGGAGTTTTCGGAATGCACTCCCACGATCACTGAAAACCTGTGTGCTGTATTCACTCGAACACCAGCGTCCCGGATGGCAAAAAGGGGGCAGGTCTCTTTTCTAGGTCGGCCTCTCGGTCTCGTGGTACTTTCGAGGCCGAGACGAGTCGCGCTGCTTTTGATCCAGCGGTCATCGCCGAAGGGCAGACCTCGGCGAATGCAGGATCGCAGGGCTTTGATTTCGGCTTCGGTCTCGGGCTGGTTCACCCATGATCGCCAAGTTCATGGAAGGGGTGGACCGTTCGGAATGGATAACCAGCGGCGTTCCATGGCGGACTGCTGACGGGCGTGTGCGGAACCCCACCGCCAGTCTTCGGCCAGGTCGGTGAAGTTGGCACGAACCGGGTTTCGCTCCACGTACCTCAAGACCGTCAGCAGATGGCCATCGCTTTGGATCGGGAACGACTTGAATCGTCCCTGATACAGATGCCCGGTCCCGCCGATTTTGTAGTGTGGCATGCCAGCGCATCGTGTGCATGACCGTCAGCCGCCGAAAGAACTCGCTCACCTGATCGTCGGCCGTCGGACGCACCACAAAATGCCAGTGATTCGGCATCACGATCCCCCGCGTCGCCCCGCGTCGGTTGCACGCCATGTCGGCGCGATCGGCCACAAGAGTCGTTTGCCGGTCGGTGACGGGTCGGTTCGCCGAACGCCGCC
>JAYSQC010000197.1:0-6313 GCA_043721755.1 Schlesneria sp. | reverse complement strand
CGACACCCCCGGTGCGTAGCCATCGAAAGGGGATTTGCATCCTGAAGGGATGCTGGCCAGCTCAGAATGTCTCCCGCTTTCGCGAGGCTGGCATCCCTTTCAGGATGCAACAGCCATTTTTTCAACCTCATCCGGGGGTGTCGCGGACGCTCAACCCCCGGCTAATGGCTGGCATCCCTTCAGGATGAAGAACGGTGGCAGTCGTCCATCGCTCTCCAATGAATCCCCCAAAAGGTCGGATGAACCCGAACTCGCCCAAAAACAGTGTCGTCTTTCGCTCCGCGAAAGCACGCTCTTTCGCGGAGTGAAAGGCGACAAACGGCGGAGTCATTCTGGGACAAGTACTACGAACTCGCCTTGGACATTTTGATGGCCGTGCGATGTCTCTTCAGCAGCCAGCTCGCCGGAGCATTCGTCACAGACGGCAGCGTCCCTAGCGACCGGTGCGATTTGCCGAGTCGTCAGGCTTTCACTGGCCGGAATCTTTTCGACCGGCCGATATCTCCAGCCAACGGATGTTTCGCAGGTTCCTGTGACCGACGACTTGCTGCCCTGATGCTGTAACGATGGATCAAGCCATGATGGCCAGCCGTGTGACTTTGCTGCTGCTTGTGACCGGGTTGTTCGCGGCCATGTGGTCGGGCGACCGAGCGGACGAACGGACCACCGCCCAACTTTTGCTGACTCGCAGAACGTCCCCCCCGACTGCGAATCAGCGAAGCGGAGCGCGTCCCATTTCGACCGCCGCCCGGTCTGTGGTTCTCCATCGTGGCGAGCAATCACTGCAATCCGTCCCGCTTCCGGCGGGGATCGCCGTGGGAACGTACCTCGTCGTCGATGCGACCGGTCGCAGTGAAACTCGCGTCGTGTCTGCGGCCGAAGCGTTTCCGAATGGCGTGATTTCCGGACACGTCGCACGAGACGAGTACACCGTGCGCAGCGGCGCGGCCCGCTGGCACTTCATTCGGCTGAGTGAGTCGGCGAATGTGGCGACATCGCGGCGCGGTCCTTCTCGGAAGCCTTCCGCGCCACGGGTTCAGATGGTGGCTCGTCCGCTGTCAGGCCCAGCGCGTGGGGCAAGCCTGCGATAAACGACGGAAGGCGCAGCGTCAGTCCCAACTCGGCGCGGGCTTTTCCATTCGAGCAGCGTTTGTTCATTCCACCCGATCCCCGTTTGGCGGGTTGATCGTCGAGGAACTGCGGTGGCGGCGCGGCAACCAGTCGCGCGAGTTGACTGTAGTACTCATCACGTCGCATCGGGTGATCATCGGTGATGAGATACGTCTCGCCCGGTTGACCTCGCTGCTCACACGCCAGTACGGCACCGGCGGCGTCATCAACGTGGATCAGATTCAACCACGCATCGCCTCGACCGTTGAGCGGCTCCCCCGCACGAAGGCTTTCGACGCGCGAGAGCAATCGTCCCGGCCCATAGATGCCGCTCAGCCGCAGGATGTTGGCGCATGGCCGCGCGGGAGCTGTGGCATCGAGAATCGGGAACGTCGCACGAATTAACTCTTCAGCCGCCAGACAACATTGCCCACCCGATTGAACCGGTTCGCACAGCGAGGACTCGTCCACCCACTCGCCCGAGGACTGGCCATAGACACTGCTGCTGGAGATGTAGATCAGACGTTCACAGCGTCCGGCGACTTGCTCCAAAACGTGACGCAGTCCCTCGACATAGACCTCGTGCTGCGAGCGCCCCGACGTGCGGTCGTAGCCCACCGCGAACAGCACCGATTGCACGACGGGCAACGCGGCAAGTGACTTCGGATCGCAAACATCTCCGATCACAGGCGTGATTCCCAGCCGCGACAACTCCGCCGCATTGGCCACGGATCGAGTCAACGCAGTGACGCTGTGCCCCGTCTGCAACCACACCGCCGCCACGCGCCGCCCGAGATACCCGCAACCGACGATCAGCTTGTGCATGTAGGGCACCCCGTTCGTTTCAACTGTGTAATTCGGCTGCCCGACTTTCCGTAGGGTGGGCTGTGCCCACCACTTTCAGTAGTGCCCACCAACAGTAGTTGCGGATTGGTGGGCACAGCCCACCCTACATTTGGCGAACTCAGGCAGTTGTCTTGGTGGGCAGCGAAAACCGGAACGTCGAGCCGACCCCTTCCTTACTTTCGACGGTCACCTGTCCGCCGTGAGCCTCAGTAAACGTCTTCACGATGGCGAGACCCAAGCCCATTCCACTTTCGTTCTCCGGATCGGTTTCTCCCTTGTCGAAGACTTTTTCGAGAAACTCTGCGGGGATTCCCGCACCGTTGTCGCTGACCCAGCACTCCACGGTCCCTTCCGCGCCCGGTTCCCGTGCTCCGATGACAATCTCTCCGCGTGGCGTGTACTTGATGGCGTTGGCGATCAAGTTCTGAAAGACCCGCCTCAACAAACTGGCGTCGGCGTAGACGACCAAGTCGTCGGGCACCTGATTGATCAACTGAGTGCTGGCGGTCCCTGCCACGGGGTGAAGGTCGTGAATGAGAGACTCGACCAGCGGCCACAGGTCAAACGCACGCCGTTGGAGTTTGACGCCGACTTCGGTTTGGAGATTCGCGCTTTCTTCGAGCACCTTGCCAACCAACCCTTCGAGTTGCTGGACGTTGCGATACAGGGCTTTCAACATTTGGGCTGTTCCGGCGCTGGCGTCTCGCACCGGCAGCGTCAGTTCCAAGACTTTCGCCGCCAGGGAAATGGCATTCAGGGGAGTCCGGAGATCGTGAGCCACAAATGCGAGATATTCTTCGCGGCGGTGCTGCACATCCAACGCTCGTTGAGTCGCATAGGTCTGCACGGCCGATCCGATCGCCCCGTCCAAGACGCGGTTCACAATGTGGAAAGGCTTCCCTTGCAGGCTCAAACCGTTGTCGTCGGCCAGATCGTGGAGACAGACGCGCAGGATGTTGTACTCCGCCACGACCTCTTCAATATCAAACCCGTCTTGGACGCGCTGTCGGCCATGGGCGGGAGGGCTACCTTCGCAGAGCGCTTCCGGGATCGTCTGGTCAGACCGTGATTGAAGTGCCGCAGCCAATTCTTCAAGCAGATCCGGGATGTGATCGTTGAGAGTCGGGATGTCCAGATGCCGCGCTGAAGGGAGTTCACGCACTTGTCGCCGCCAACGCGCGAGTAAAGTCTGGCGTTCCTGCCGGATGATCGCCGCCAGTTTGTCCAGATTGTTGATGGTCATCTCGTCTCCAATTTCACGCAAGATTTGTCGAGGCTCCAGTAGCCGAACAGTCATGTGAGCCGCGTTCGGCCTAGTACACTTCGCCCGCTAAATACTGCCGCCCCGATTTGATGAAACGATGCCTTTGCTTCGTAGCTCCGTCAAGCACGTTGAGTTGTCTCTCCCTCGCGCGGCCGATCACAAGCAATGCGGAACCCAGTCTCGGATTTGTAACAGAAATCATTTCGCTCCATCCCAGTCAGTGGTCGCGAACTTTTCGAGGGGGTGCAGTCGTTCATTGGTGGTAGCCCTGTCGCTCCGCGACAGGAAGTGCGATGGCACGAGCGGCGTCATCGCTCGTTTGAGGGGAGTCAACAGATCAATGTCCTCTGTGGATCGCGCCACCTGTCGCGGAGCGACAGGGCTACCTTCTCAGAAGTCCCTGTTTCACAGGGATTTGTTGGGGGACCACCAATCAGCGACTGCACCCCCAGCCATTCTCACTCGGCAAATGCTCCCACCGGGATACCGAAGTAAGCCGACAATCGACGCAAGTGGTCGCGGGTGAAGCGGCGTTTGCCGTGAATCACGGCTGAGAGTGTCGAGTTGGCGATGCCCAACTCCGCAGCGGCCTGTTGCTGCGTGATGGATTTCTCCTCGCACAGAGTCCGGAACGTCTCGCCATCGGGAGCCGCGTCGAGGGGATGTTGCTCCTCTTCCACCGCCTCGACGAGATCGCCGAGGACATCCAGATAAGCTTGCTCCCACGCATCGAGCTTCGGGCGGTCGATCAGTTCGTCCACGAGGGCGATGGTGGCATCGCGGTCTTTCGCTGATTGAAGAGTTGGCGCACGACAAGAATTGATGCCGTTGTTAATGCGTCGAGTCACCTGCCTCATTCGTCGATCACGGGCAGGCTCAGTTCGCGGCGGAGACGATTGGCTTCATCCAAGGTCACGTCGTAGATGAGCGGCTACGAAACCAACGAAAGTCGCCCCGGCAGGGGCGGCGTGTCTGGGCAGCGAGGGCAACGACTTGGTCTTCGCGGCTCATGAGGCGGCGGGGGCGAAGGCTTCTTTGAGGACGGCTTGGAGGAGGTGGGCGGCGTGGGTGCGGGAGTGCTCGATCTCCGCTTCCAGCGCGCGGCAGGTCGTCAGCAGCGACTCCACGCGCTCCACGATCGCGGTTTGCTCCGCCAGCGGTGGGAGCGGGATGACGAACGCTTTGATTTCATAAACACAACGGGCTCGTCTGATCGGGTGCTGGCCACGGTTGACGGGTGAGGATCGGCAGGCCCTCGCCGATCACGCCGAACAGCTTGCGGCCGGTCGAATCGAGTTCGCGAAGTCGCCTTGCCGTCGCTGCCGCTGCCGATGCCGATGCCGTGCTGGAGTCGAACCGGCGACCGGCTACGGAAGCGACGCCAGATAGCAACTCACCGCTGGCGGCAGCGATGTCTGCGGTGGAATCCGTCAGCCCGTGGGAACACGTCATGAACGGCGAAAAGACCTGAAGCACACGGCGTCGGGATCATTGCCGATGATCGGTGGTCGGCGCATGCTGATTCACGCTGATGACACTCTTTGAGCTTCCCCTGACAGGATTTCGCGCCGTGGTTGATGCTGACGATCCTTCTGATCGCGACTTGATCCCAGGCACCTTCGAGTACATCGAAGCGAAGATTCGGCGTGATGCCGAGGGGACTTCATTTGGTGGTGACTTCGAGTGGCTGTGCCAGTGGTTCTTGGAAAATGCTCCACGGTATCGAGGCCAGTTCGACCATGTCTGGCTGTGGAAGGATTGGCCCGATCGGTGGGGAACGGATGCGGGGATCGACCTCGTCGCTCGCACACGGACGGGCGAATTGTGGGCCATTCAGGCCAAGGCCGATCATCCCGACCGGGCGATCCCCAAGCGCGAGATCGACTCGTTCCTGTCCGAATCGAACCGTTCGCAGTTCGCCTATCGACTGCTCATGGCCACGACGGATGACATTGGGGCCACGGCTCGCCGGACGTTGCATGGCCAAGAGAAGCCGGTGGGGCTGGTTCTGCGTGGTCATCTCCTGACCGAAGAGGTTGAGTGGCCGATTCAGATTGGAGGAACCGCCGCGCGGCTGCCTCGGTGGACGGCACGACCTCATCAAGCCGCTGCGATTGAGGCTGTGGTCAATGGGTATCGAGACCATGATCGAGGCCGACTCATCATGGCCTGCGGTACGGGCAAGACGCTCACCGCACTGTGGATCGCCGAGCGGTTGCAGAGTTCTCTCACACTGGTGCTCGTTCCGTCGCTCTCGCTGGTGCAGCAGAACCTGGCCGAGTGGGGCCGCCATTCAACGCAGGACTTCGACACGCTCGTCGTCTGTTCGGACGAGTCGGTCGTGCAACGCAACGAAGACACTGCGCTTCAATCGACGGCCGACCTCGGAGTGAAGGTCACGACCAAGCCAGCGGCGATTCAGCAGTTCCTCGACCAGCATCGGAAGCGACCGGCCGTCGTGTTCGCCACGTATCAATCATCCGACCGCATCGCGACTGCTCAGGCCGGCACTACAAACAAATTCGATCTGGCGATCTGCGATGAAGCGCACCGTCTGGCCGGACACGCCGAGGGCTTGTTCGCGACCGTACTGGATGACAAGAAGATCAAAGCGACCAAGCGGCTGTTCATGACCGCCACGCCGCGCTACTTCCAGGAGCACGTCAAGCGACGCGCGGCGGAACTGGAATTTGAACTCGTCTCGATGGACGACGCGCACGTCTTCGGTCCCGAGTTCCACGTCCTCACCTTCCACGAAGCGATCAGCGCGAAACCGGAGCCGTTGCTGACCGATTATCAGGTCGTCGTGATCGGCGTCACCGACCGCGAAGCCAAAGTGTGGGCCGAGCGAGCGACGTTGGTCCGCACGGCCGAGGGACTCAGCACCGACGCTCGGACGCTGGCCGCTCAGATCGGCTTGGCCAAGGCGATGCGGAAATACGATCTACGAAAACTGATCACGTTCCACTCGTCGGTGGCGAAGGCCGCGCGGTTCGTCGATGCCACACGGCGAGATTCCTTGCCGGGAGTGATCCCGCACCTGACGCGGTCGGCCCGGCCTTCGGGAAAACTTTGGACGAAACACATCTCCGG
>JAYSQC010000196.1:0-18654 GCA_043721755.1 Schlesneria sp. | reverse complement strand
CAACACGCGCGAGGTGCTGACCAAGGTTCCGTTCGCTGACCACAACGCCATGATCGACCCGAGTACGTCGGACATCACCGCGCGCGTTTTAGAGTCGTTCGCGGGTCTGGGCATTCCCGCCGACAGCGACCTCCACGAGCGGGCCTTCAACTTCATTTGGCGAGATCAACAGCACGACTTCTGCTGGTACGGCCGCTGGGGTGTGAACTATCTCTACGGCACATGGCAGGTGTTGGTCGGTCTGATCGCGAACGGCGTCTCACCCGACGACTCGCGTCTGCGGCGCGCGGTCGAATGGCTGAAGTCGAAGCAGCAATCCTGCGGTGGCTGGGGCGAGACCGCAGCCAGTTACGACGACCCCAGTTTGCGAGGCACTGGCATCCCAACAGCGTCTCAAACCGCTTGGGCTTTGCTCGGCCTGATTGCTGCGGGCGAGGCCGATTCGCCTGCGGTGCGACATGGCGTGAACTACCTGCTCAGCACGCAGCAACCCACGGGCACTTGGCACGAGACCGAGTTCACCGGCACCGGCTTCCCGCGCGTCTTTTACCTGCGCTATCACTACTACAGCCTCTACTTCCCACTGATGGCACTCGCCCGATACGCGACCGCGACCGCGACGAGTGGAAAGTAGATCGCATTTCAAAACCAGCCCGACGCGCAAGTTTTGAAGTTGCGCTGTTGCGTTTTGTAGTAGCTGAATTCGCAAGAATTCAGCCTTTTCGGCACCTGCGAAGCCTCTGAGTTCTTGCGAACTCAGCTACGAAGCGCAACTGCGCAACTTCAAAACGCGCTAGCGAGGGCTTCGCCTCAGGCCGACGAAGGAAGGCGATTGCAAATTGATAATTGCTAATTTCTAAATGCAAATTGAAAGCGAACGTCTCGTTGCGAGTGTCCCCTCAATTAACAATTTGCAATTACCAATTAGCACTTTGCAATCTCTTCCAAAACTTGACTCAAAGAGTCGTGTTTGGAACTCGAAGGAGTCCACGCACCCTACTCATTCACGCGAGCATCTCGCGACCGTGCCTCCTCAGCGTCTCCAAGAGTTGATCGAGATGTTCGGAGGTGGTCAGCGGGTTGATGAGCGTCACGCGCAGCGCGTCGGCTCCGTTCAGCGTGGTCGCCACGAGGTAGAACTCGCCCGATTCGATGACGCGCCGACGGAGTTGCCGCTGGAATTCACCGAGCCGTTCGGGCGTTGCGTCAGACAGCTCAGCCGGGACATACCGGAACGTGACGATGTTGCACTGCGGTTCGTGCAGCGGCGTGAAGTCGGGCGCGGCGAGCAACTTCTCGTGGAAGAGGCGGCCCAGCCCGAAAGTCACGTCGATCAAGTCGCTGAACAGTTGCGGGCCGAACAGCGACCAGACGCCCCACAGTCCGTACACGGCCGCGCGCTTGGTGCATTCAAACGTCCGCAGGCCGAGGTCGTACTCCCCCAGTCCCGGCGCACTGGGGTCAAACAAGTACGGCGCGTTCTGGCGAAAGGCTTCGTAGCTGTGCCGCTTGTTTTTGAAGAACAGGAACGCACACAGCGCGGGGACGAACATCATCTTGTGCGCGTCCCAGACGACCGAGTCGGCTCGTTCGAGACCCGCGACCAAGTGACGATGCCGCTCGCTCAGCAGGGCCGAGCCACCGTGAGCCGCATCAACGTGCAGCCAGACTTGGTGCCGTTCGCACACGTCGGCGACGGCATGGAGCGGATCGAAAGCTCCGATCGGTGTTGAACAAGCACACGCGACGACCGCGACAATCGGATGGCCCTTCGCTTTGAGATCAGTCAGCGTCGCGTCGAGGACGCGCACGTCCATGCGTCGCCGTTCGTCGAGGCTCACCTTCACGACGTGCTTCGTCCCCAACCCCAGAATTCCCGCCGCCCGTGCGATGCAATAGTGAGCGTCCGCCTGAACGACGAGGACGGGGGGGTTGAAGGTTGATGGTCGAGAGTTGATGGTCAGAGTGGGAGATTCGCGAGTGGTCTCCTGCTGACCATCAACTCTCAACCCTCGACCATCAACCTCGCCACCCCCCGCCACCCCTTCCTCCCAGCAGTCTCCGAGCGCAACGTTCCTTGCCACCAGCAGCGCGTTCAAGTTGGCGAGCGTGCCGCCGTGCGTAACGATCCCCGCATAATCGCCCTCGTGCCAACCAAGATATCCCGCCAGTTTGGACACCATTGCCTGCTCGACCGCCGTGGCCCACGGTCCCATTTCGTAGATGGCCATGACTTGGTTCGTGACTGACCCGACCGCATCGAACAACCCGGCCAGCGGGATCGGTGCGGGAACCTGATGTCCGACGTAACGCGGATCGTGCAGGTTGTGTCCGCGCGACAGCATCTCACCGACGAGCGACTCGAACCGCGCCGCGAGTTGCTCCGGTCCCGCCGTGTCGTCCCATTCATCGGCGATGCGCCCCGCCCGCGCGATGTTGTCGCGAGGCGCTGCCCAGTTCAGCACGTTCCCCGACGAAGCCTCGACCGCTGCGAGATGACTCGCCAACTGCTCGACCAGCCGCTGGCCGGTCGTTCGCAGTAGAGCGGGGTCATAGGCGAGATGGATGCGATCGAGGGGCGTTGAGTTGGGAACAGTTTCATTGGTCATGGCATCACTCAACGTAGGATGGATGCCTCGTCCGTCCTACCCACGGTGGCAACTCGGACGGACGAGGCGTGGTATGGCTGCCGGGGCGTGGTGCCGTTTTAAGAACAACACTGTGATTTGGGTTCATCGGATGTTTTTGGGGGGATTCATTGGCGAGCGATAGACGATAGCGATCAGTCTTCATCCTGAATGGATGTCAGCCATTAGCCGGGGGTTGAGCGAAGCGACACCCCCGGACGAGGTTGGACAAATGGCTGTTGCATCCTGAAGGGATGCCAGCCTTGCGAAACTGTGAGACATCCTGAGCTGGCCAGCATCCCTTCGGGATGCAAATCCTCATTCGATGGCTTCGCACCGGGGGTGCCGCGGACGCTCGACCCCCGGCTAATGGCTGACATCCCTTCGGGATTAAGACCATTAGCCGTCGTCCATCGCTCTCCAATCACTCCCCAAACGCCAATGATCCTAAGGAACGGGGCACAATAACTTTCCGAGGTTCCTGCTTGTTCCCTCCCCTCGGCGGGGAGGGTTAGGGAGGGGGGAGATGTGGTGAATCAACTCGACCCTCCTCCCCCCTCCCCGGCCCTCCCCGCCGAGGGGAGGGAGGAAAATCGGGCAGAACGAGAAGTGATCGCGGCCCCGTTCCTAAATTCCTCGCTCACGCTGCGGGTGGGTGTTCGTTCACCCGCATTACTTCGCGAGCCGGTCGTGGAAGCGGAGGAAGCCGCTCTCGATGAGCGTGAGATCGGCACCGAAGGCGGCTTGGAAATCTTTGAGGCGTTCGTCGGCGGTGTAGGGTTGGAGTGGGTCTCGCGCGGCGATGGATCTCAGGTAGGCGGCGAGTTCGGCGGAGCGGCTTTCGGCGAGATAGAACGTCAGCGCCCACGCTTCGCTGTAGGCGTCGAGTGCCGCGCGTTGGAAGGCACTGTCATTGCGAATGAAGGACTCCAATGAAGCGGGAACGCGGCGCTGGCGGCGGTAGGTTTGAAACCACTCGAACCGCTCAGAGTTGATCCGATCAAGGGACGATCCGCCCGATTGCTTTGTACGGACGCCTTCGGACTCGAACAGCGTGGCGAGTCCCTCGACCACCCACTGCGGACTTTGCCCGATGCGCGAGTGGACTCCCGTATTGAAGGCGACTTGGTGCGTCGCCTCGTGAATCACGGTGTCATCGGTGTCGCTGCCGTTCGAGCGGCCGGTTGCTGTTCGGTCATACAGCGCGACGCGGTTCGACACCGGCAGGTAATAGCCGACAACGCCCGGTTTGGGGTTCGCTCCTTCGGCGCGGCAGTACTTGGTGAAGCTGGCTTGATCGGGAAGGACGACGGCCACGAGCGGGAACTCCGGCTCCTCCATCCGAAACCCGCGCGGGACGAAGTACGAATGGAACTGGCGGTAGACCTGCTCGAACAACTTGGCATAACGCTCGGCCGACTCCTTGCGGGCGACGACGATGTAGTGCGAGGTCGCTTTCACTTCAAAGTCGCGGCCGAACTCGGTCCTGAGTTGATCGCGCAGTTCGAGCGACGGGAGCGGACGGAAGCGAGGATCGACTTCGCTGCAATCGTCCATGCGCACCCGCGACATCCGGCCGTCACGCTGGAAGACCCAGCAATCACGATCGTCGGCCGCGACGATGCGTCCCGAGAACTGTTCCTTGCCAATCTTGATTTCGATCAGTGAACGAGGCGGCTCGGCGCAGCACGACGTGGTGGCTCCCAGTCCTGTGATGAGGAACGCGATCACGAACAACGACGATGTCTTCACCGATCTATACCTCACGCAGCACAAAGTGAGAGGTTTCCGAGCGGGGCGGCGTAAGCCCCCCGGTTCTTCCGAAGAGGGCTGACGCCCAAGAACCGGGGGGCTTACGCCACCCCGCTCAGATGTCTCATCATTGACCGCGCGAGGTCTGATCTGCATGACGTGCCTCCGATATCCCCGACTCACCCCGATGAAACGTAGCTCACAATTCGCGGGGTCATGCGTGTGGATCGAGTGCGAAGTAGCGATCCCACCGGGCTGGCCCCGGTGGCTCGCGGGTTTCTGCACTACTCACGTTGGGGCTTCAAGCGAAGTCACAAGTAGTGCAAAAACCGAAATCCACCGGGGCCAGCCCGGTGGGGTTCGCTTGTTTGAGGATGAGGTGTGTTGTTTGGGGAACGGTCCTTCCCGGCTTTCATTCGCGCTCCCCTCAATTCGCGCGGAACAATGTCCGCGCGAATTGAGGGGAGCGCGAATGAAAGCCGGGACTCAGGAGCGGTTGGAGTTGTGACCCGCTTCAAGCCAAGCCACCGTTTCCGTTCATTCCGCCGCCCAAGTAGACTGGCCCCGCCTTGGAAGGAGTGCTGTTGTGAGAGTCGTGAGTCGTGTGCTGATTGTGGCGTTCGCGCTGGGCGTGGTGAGTCTCGTCGCGCCGGAGTCGCGCGCGGAGGAGAAACAACCGACCGAGGCACGCTCGACTCAATCCGCCGCGTCGCTGCGAGTCACGGTGGAAGCGCGGTTGAGCGAATTGGACGCTCTCAGCTCGGCGGAGCGGGCACGGGCCGAGCGGCAGTTGCTCGATCTTGGCCCCGATGTGCTGCCACTGCTCCCCGCACCCGATCTCGTGCGCAGCCCCGCCGTGCGCGATGCGGTGAAGCGCGTGCGTTGGCAGCTTGAACGACGTGCCGCGCGGGAGTCGGCTTTGGCGTCGCGCGTCTCGTTGCAGGGTGAGTGGACGATCGAGTCACTGCTGCAAGAGTTGTTCAAGCAGACACGCAATCGCGTGGAGTTGTCGGACGCCGCGCGCATTGCCTTGCGAGCTGACGCGGCACAGCGAACACAGAACTTCGAGTTCGACAACAAACCGTTCTGGGAGTGCCTCGATGAAGTCTGCCAGCGGTGGCAACTCCGTGCGGAGTTCGATGCGCAACGAGCCGGATTGCTGCTGACTCCGCGCCAACCGAGTGACCTCGCCGAGTTGGCGGTGCAACGCAGCGGGCCGTTTCGGCTGGCAATCCACTCGGTCGAGGTCCGGCCGGTTGTGGGAACGACTGACCGCCGCTTACTGCGAGTCGCGGGGCGGCTGGCCGTCGAACCGCGCGTCCGGCCGCTGTTCCTGCATTTCGCGGCGGGTGATGTGCAGGCCGTCGCAGGATCGGGAGCCGCGGTTGCTGCGTGGAACCCGGCCGCAAAATACGAGCTGCCCGTCAGCGACGCCGGTCGCGTTGTACCGGTTCAGTTTGACTACGTGCTGCCCGCGTCCGTCGCGTCATCAACGAATGGCAAGCCGGATCCAGCGGCTGCGAAACCCAATTTGAAGTTCGATCTGAAAGGTCGGATCGTGTTGCAACTGGCTGCCGGGACGGAACGGATCGTGTTCGACAAGACCTCGCAAACGGCGGGCACCGCGCGGCGGCGTGGGGGCGTTACCGTGCGATTGCGCGAGGTGAAGTTCGAGCCGTCCGCCACCGATCTGCTCCGTGCGGAGATCGGTGTCGCGGTGAGTTACGACGTGGGCGGCCCGGCGTTCGAATCGCACCGGACATGGATGTTCCACAACGCGGTCTATCTGGAAACGGAGACCGGTCAGCGGATCGACTTCACGGAATACGACACGACTCAACAGGGAGACGGCGGCGCGGCGGTCGGTTATCGCTGGGAAAAACTCGCCGCTCCCGCGACGCGCTACCTGTTCGTCTACGAAGCACCAACCTTGATCTTGGACGTGCCGCTGGAAGTGAAGCTCGATGGGCTGGAGGTTCGGTGGGAGTGACCGCCGCTGCCGGTTGTGCCGATTTTGAAAGGTCTCGTCTCGTTGAAGCCTGACGCGCAAGCGAAGGAAGCGTGAGCAACGAGTTCATCCGTGTTTTTTTGGGGGGGCGATTGGATGAGATCAAAACGGATGTCAGCCGTTGTCTTCATCCTGAAGGGATGTCAGCGATTAGCCGGGGGTTGAGCGAAGCGACACCCCCGGAAGAGTTCGGATCAAGTGATTTGCATCCTGAATGGATGCCAGCACGGTTACATCTGGCTGACATCGGAAACCTGCCAGCATCCCTTCAGGATGCAAATCTCGGTTCAAAAACTCCCCACCGGGGGTGTCGCGGACGCTCAACCCCCGGCTAATCGCTGTGATCCCTGCGGGATGAAAACGACGGACTGCATCCCGTTCATTTGAATCTCCCCAAAACGTCGGAGGAACCGAGCCACGAACGGGACTTCGCTTGCGCGTCAGGCTTTGATGAGGCTGGGCGTTTGATCTGTCGAGGTGACGAGTCATCCGGGCTGGGCGATTCCCGTCGGTCGCACCAAAAACTACTGGCGATCCGTCACTGACGATTTTACGCTACGCGGCCGACGCTCTGAGAAATCTCATCACGAAGAACGGGGACACTGGTAAGGTTGGACCGCTCGTTCCGCCGATGAAGATTGGAAAAGACCTGAGGTCTCAAGTCCTCGTTGATGTCAGTCGGTTCTAAAAAGATCTGTTCGCGTTTCCGAACGGGATCTCAAAAGATCGGCCTTGCTCTCCTTTGTTGCCGCACCTGCTCCATCGCCACACCTGCTCACATTGAGTCACCGACATGGACAACAAAAAGTTTTTGACCATCGCTGAAGTTGCCGCCGAGTTCGGGATCGACGAAGCGGCGCTGCAAGGTTTCGTGGATTCAGGCGAGGTGCGGGCACTCGCGGATCGCGGGACTTGGAAGTACCGCCGCGATGAACTCCAGAAGCTGCTCGATACGGGAAAAGTGGCTCCGCCCACTGCTGAAATCTGGTTGGACGACGCTGCGTCGAACGACGAGATTCTGAAATTCGGTTCGGACGCCGACGAGGAACTGTCGTACATCGAACTCGACGAGGAAGCGCTGGCCGAACACGTCACGATGATCACGAAGAAGAGTCCGTTCGAGGATCGGACACCCGTCGATGAGATCAGCAATCCGGAAGATTGGTTCGCACCCTCGGACGCCCGCGAGATGCGTTCGGAAGTGACCGATCCGTCGCAATCGGCGAGCGATGTTCGCATCTACACCGGTGATCTGAGCGACGATCTCGATGTTGCTCGTGCTCTTCAATCGAGTGACAGCGACGTGCGCTTGGCAGACGACGCGATTCTGTCCGACAACATTTTCGAGTTGGGTGAGACCTCACAGAGGAGTGAGAGCGACAGCGATGTGCGTCTGGCTGGTGCGGGCAGCGGTGTGGTGGGCGGCACGAGTCTGCAAGCGGTTGGACTTTCCAGCGACAGTGACAGTGATGTCCGGATCGCAGCGGACAGTGACAGCGATGTGAAACTCGCCAATCGGGAACCGGTCGCGGTGTCTGACAATTCCGGGATCGTGCTCGACTTTGATGTCGGTGCCGGAGCGACCGTGTCGGCGTCCGGATCGTCGTTGCGACTGCCTCAAACGGCGGGCATGAACGAACAGTTTTCGGATCAGGATGGAGACGAGGTCGAACAAGGCTCCGGAATTTGGTCGGGATCGGGGGCGATCAGCGGACTGGGCGACGACAGCGATGTCACACTTTCGGGTGTCACGAGTGACTCTGACAGTGGCAGCGCGTTGCGACTGGGAGCGGACGACAGCGGGATCAGCCTGTTCGGTCTGGATGCGAGCGGAATCGCCCTGGATGGTGGATCGCATCTGGGGATCCCCGGTCCAGGAAGTTCGGTCTTGTTGGGTGGCCCCGGCTCCAAGCTGGGTGGCTTGTCCGATGACAGCGGTGTGAGTTTGGCACCTGCCGGTGATAGCGGCCTCGCGCTGGAATCGTCCTTGGCGGACAGCGGGATCGCGCTGGCTTCGGTGGGGTCGGCAGCCTCCGTCATGGACGATGACAGCGGCATTACGTTGAGTCTGGATGACAGTGGGCTGTCGCTCGAAGCGGATGACAGCGGATTGTCATTGGAATCGGCAGGCGACTCCGGGATCAGCCTCACATCGCTCGACAAGACTCTGTCCGAAGGAGACTTCACGTCGTCGATGTTTGACGACGACCACGACGCGGGGCGAACTCAGACGCTGGATATCTCCAACGACTTCGATGACGACTCCGCGTTCGACATGAACCTGTCCGACGCGGGAAAGACCGCTGAGTTTCAGATCGGCGATGAAGATGACGTTGCAGAGACCGCCGCCACGGTCGTTAAGAAGGGGCGGAACAAGAAGGATGGGCCGGGTTTGACCGAAGCGTTCAGTCTCGATGATTCACTGGAAGTGGAAGACCTCGACATCGCCGACGACTTGGAAGCCGGGGTCGATGTTGATGACGACGATGAAGTCGCTGAAATTGAAGAGGACGAAGTCTTCGATGCCTCGGAAGAAACCTTCAGCGATGAAGTGGATGCCGTCGAAGACGACGATGGCGAAGGGTACCTCACGGCGGCTGCGGGAGCCGCCGCCGCGGCGAAGGCATTTGGCCCCCGCGAGCCTTCTTGGGGAATGGGCATGTCCGTCGGGTTGATCGCCGGTTCGCTGTTCCTCGCGGCGAACGGATTGATCATGTGGGCGGGGGTCTCATCCATGTGGAACGGAGCGGACCCAACGGGTCCGGCGGCCGGCCTGATTTCACAGTTGGCCGGGATGTTTTAGGAGAG
This sequence comes from Schlesneria sp., assembly GCA_043721755.1. Taxonomy (GTDB): domain Bacteria; phylum Planctomycetota; class Planctomycetia; order Planctomycetales; family Planctomycetaceae; genus Schlesneria. Next base: position 9,459 of record JAYSQC010000196.1, on the reverse strand, counting down.
CGGAATGAGATGGTCGCCCCGACACTCTGTGGCGGGAGCCGTTCGTGTCACGGAGCGACACGTCAATCTTGAGTCGAGTGCATTTCAAAACTAGCCCGACGCGCAAGCGAGGGCTTCGCCGTCATCAAATGCCCAGCCCTCGCTTGCGCGTCGGGCTAGTTCTGCACGGCAAAAGCAGGTTTTGAAACGTGTGTACGAATCATTCTTACCGGTCGCCTTGGCGAACCCGCTGGCTCGACGATTGTGGGGACGCCTCAAGCTCGTCCCGCATCTGGGGTGTCAGGACGGTTCGGAAACCGCAGTGAAACGTCCCTGACAAGACATCGCCCTTCATCCGGGCCGAGACTCGATAGCCTGTGCAGTAGTCGTCACTGCACAGGAATGAGCCTCCCCGCTGAATGCGTTTGGGGATCGTCGGCTCATTGGGATCGAAGCTGTCCTGGGGGCCGGTGGGATTGCGGCTGGGACTGATCGTGTAGTAGTCCGGCCGATACCAGTCGTGGCACCATTCCCAGACGTTGCCCGACATGTCGTACAGGCCGTAGGCATTCGGCGGATACGACTTCACCGGCGAAGTTCCCTCGAAACCATCCTGCACGGCGTGCTTCTCGGGGAACGTTCCCTGCCAGATGTTGTTCGCCCACTTGCCATCGGGGTTGCGGTCCTTGCCCCACGGATACTCCGCCCCTTCGAGGCCACCGCGAGCGGCCCGTTCCCACTCGGCTTCCGTGGGCAAGCGTCGTCCCGCCCAGCGGCAATACTCTTGGGCGTCGTCCCACGACACATGAATCACCGGATGATCTTCCCGCCCCTCGATCGAGGACTGCGCCCCCAGCGGGTGTCGCCAGTCGGCTCCCGGTTCGTACTTCCAAACTTGGTAGGGCCAGTTCGCGAAGTCCTTCCGCAGTGTGCGCATGTCAAACTGAGGATTGAAGCAAATCGAACCCGGCACCAGCATCGCGTCATCAATGACGGTGCCCGCCGGGACCTGAGCTTCGATGTCTTCCCGCTTTGGCTTCCGTTCGGCGATGGTGACGTATTTCGTCTCGCTGACGAACCGCGCGAACTGGGCGTTCGTGACCTCGGACTCATCCATCCAAAAACCGTCAATGGCCACTTTGTGTTCGTGTTGCTCGTCTGCATGAGGTCCGTTCGAGTTCCCCATCCGAAACGTCCCACCCGGAATCCACTTCATGGCGAGGGGAGAATCGCCGGGAGATTCCACGACAACTTCCGAGGAACTCGAAATGGCACCCGCTGTGGCGACTGCGGGATCGGTCGATGAGCGACCGCGACCACTGACGGGGCCTAGGATCGCCATGACGACCACGCCGATGGAAGCCACAACAGCAAGCGCGAGAACCCCGTACTTTGACATTGATCGCCTTTCCAATCCTGAACTCTGCGGTGCCTGACCTCTTGGTTGAACATGACAATTTTTGCCGATCACCTTAACAGCCTGTTGAAGAACGTAACTTGGACGCCCTCGTTCGAGTGATTTCGAGTTAAAAACGGACGGACGAGGGCGTCCATCCTACGTTTTTCAACAGGCTGATAAACGAGGCCGATCCCGCATTACTCCCGCTTCACCGCGTGCATCGCGAGATCCGCGATCATCTGTTTCGTGGCCGCTTCGCTCGCCGCCTCCCACTGACGCGGGCCGAATTGCTCGGCGTAGGGAGCCGCTCGGTACGCGAAGTTGATCCCGCGCGAGTTGTTGATGAGCGCACCAAGGCCATCGCTCGCGAAGGCTGCCGCCACGTCGGCCGCTGCGCCACCCTGACTGCCATAACCGGGAACGAGCAGCGGGGCGTGAGGCATCGCGGCACGCAGCTCGACCAGTTCCTGCGGGTACGTCGCACCGACGACCGCGCCGATGCAGCCGTAGCCGTTCTCGGCCGTCTGCGCGGCGAGGTCTTCCACAACCTGTGCGACATGCCGGTAGATTGTCTGTCCGTCGGCCACGCGATCTTGGAACGAAGCCGAGCCGGGGTTGCTCGTCTTCACCAGCACATAGATTCCCGCACCGCGTTCCGTTGCGACTTTCACGAACGGTTCGAGCGTGTCCCTGCCGAGATACGGGTTCACCGTGAGAGCATCCGCCTGCCACGGGGCCGCCTGCGGATCGGCTCCGGCGAGGTACGCCTTGGCATACGCTTCGGCCGTCGTGCCGATGTCGCCGCGTTTGGCGTCGCAGATCACGATCAGACCCGCCTGCCGCGCGTAACGGATCACGCGAGCGAGAGCCAGGCAGCCGTCGGCTCCCAGCTCCTCGAAGAACGCGGCTTGAGGCTTCACCGCCGGAACGAGCGGCGCGACGACATCGATCAGCCGCACGCAGAACTCTTCAAACGCCGCCGCCGCCCGCGCGATCGGATCGTCGTGCAAGTCGCGCGCGTGAGTCAGCACATCGGGCGGCAGCCAGTCCAGCCGGGGATCGAGTCCCACCAGCGCGGCCGTTCCCTTCGCACGCACCGCCGCGTGCAGCCGCGAGGCGAAATGAAATGTTCCCGTCGTCGTTGTCGCCACGCTCTTCACCGTCACCGAGTCCATCGCGTTTTCCTGTTTGAACCTGTCCAAAGTCAACTCCGTGTTTTGTGGAGTCGTAAAAAAACTAGCCCGACGCGCGCGAGAGGGCCGGACGTTCGATGAGTACGAAGCCCTCGCTCGCGCGTCGGGCTAGTTTTGAAAATGCGGACTAAGACTTAGACGAGTTCTTTGAGTCGTCATCCCAATTGTCACGGTCTTCAACGTCATCGTCGCCTTCGGCCTCGTCTGTCGGAGCTGGCTCAATGTTCTCCATCACCTCCGTCAGCGCGGCCAGCGCGAGTTCCTGCCGCCGCTGAATCTCGGAGACGAACCAAAATGACGCGGCCGCTTCCAACCACAGCCCACCGATCAGGCCGAGATACGTCACGACCATCTGCCCCCACCACTGGTTTTTGCCGAGCAGCCACGCCCCGAACACGATGAGACCCAACGCCTGCAAAAACTGCTGCGTCCGCTGTGGGTGAGCCATCATCAGCGGCAATAGCAACCGAGCCAACACGATCATGGCGACGATGATCGGCACCGTCGTCATCCAGAGCGGCGAGCCGAACAAGCGATTGGCCGGGTTCATGTCGATCATCGTGAAGTTGTACGCCAAGATCAGCAGTAACACCGTCTGCTGCAGCTTCGCCCGCAAAGGCAGGGCGCGAAGGAACCAGAGGACGCGACGCATGGCGGTGTTTTCTGTGACGGTGTGAAATCAGCCGTGGTGAAATTCGTGCGGTGGCGATTCACTCGTTTAACCGCGTGGGCAACGCCCCGCGCGTCGCGCGACGAGTGAACTGTCGTACCGCGCGACGCGCGGGGCGTTGCCCACGCGGTTAAACGAGAGCAGTCGTTCTACGTGATCAACTGTGGAATGACATGGGCCGGTTCGACGCCCGTCAGCTTTTGATCGAGTCCCTGATACTTGAACGTGAACCGCTCATGATCGAAGCCGAGCAGGTGCAGCACCGTGGCGTGGAAGTCGTGGACGGGAACCGGATCCTTGACGATGTTGTAGCTGAAGTCGTCGGTCTCACCGTGGATGGTCCCGCCCTTTGATCCGCCGCCGGCCATCCACATCGTGAAGCAACGCGGATGATGATCGCGGCCGTAATTCTCTTTCGACAGACCTCCCTGCGAGTAGACCGTGCGTCCGAACTCACCGCCCCAGATGATCAGCGTCTCGTCGAACAGGCCGCGTTGTTTGAGGTCTTGGATCAGGCCGTAACAGGCTTGGTCCACGTCCTTGCACTGGCTGGGCAGCCGCCCCGCGACGTTGGCGTGAGTGTCCCAGTTGTTGATGTAAATCTGCACGAACCGCACGCCGCGCTCGACCATCCGTCGAGCCAGCAGGACGTGGTTGGAGAACGTCCCTGGCTTCTTGGCCTCCTCCCCATACAGCTCGTAAGTGGAGGCCGGTTCGCTGGCGATGTCGGTCAGTTCGGGAACGCTCGCCTGCATCCGGAAGGCAAGCTCGTACTGTTCAATGCGCGTGCGCGTCTCGGGATCGCCGAGCGAGGCCAGCGTCTGCTCGTTCAGTTGGCGCAGGCCATCCAGCGTCTTGCGGCGGATTTCGGAAGGGACGCCCGGCGGGTTGTTGATGTACAGGATCGGGTCGCCCGCGCTGCGGAATGGCGTCGCCGAATGCTCGCCCGGCAGATAGCCCGATTGCCACAAGCGGGCCGAGATCGCCTGGACCTGCTCGGTGTTGGTCGGCTTCGCGACGAGCACCACAAACGTCGGCAGATCCTCGTTCAACGAGCCGAGTCCATACGAAGCCCACGCCCCCAGACACGGCCGTCCCGTGATTTGGTTGCCCGTCTGCATGAACGTGATGGCCGGTTCGTGATTGATCGCCTCGGTGTTCATGCTGCGGATGAAGCACATGTCATCGACGACCTTCGAGGTCCACGGCAACAACTCCGAAGTCCACATCCCGCATTCACCATGCTGTGCGAACTTGAACTTCGACGGAGCGATCGGGAACCGCGCCTGCCCCGAGGTCATCGTTGTCAGGCGCTGGCCTTTCCGGATCGACTCGGGCAGATCCTTGTCGTACCAGTCGTTCATGATCGGCTTGTAGTCGTACAAGTCCATCTGCGGCGGCCCGCCGACCATGTGCAGGTAAATCACATGCTTGGCCTTCGGCAGGTGATGCGTCATCAATGAGTGACGAGTGGCGAGTGGTGGGTGGCGAGTGGAAGCGACATCCGCGCCCATCGCCCTTCCGCCGAGTCCGCCTCCCAACAGTGACGCCATCGCCGCCGACCCGAGCACGTTCGAGCCGAGCGTACAGAAGTGACGCCGCGTGATGTTCTGCATGTAATCTTGAAACGGGTTCATGGTTCTCTGCCTTCTGTATTTCATGTTCCCTCGCCCCGGCTTTGTGGGGAGAGGGTTTGGGTGAGGGGGCTTCTGGTTTCGTCATTTCTTCTCGCGTTCACTCTTTCGTCCCAAAGCCAATCCGTCGCTTCGGCACCGGCTGCGGAGGCGGTTCCATCATCCGACTGAGAACATCAGCGATGGCCTTGATTTGATCGTCGTGCAACTTCACGGTCTCCGCCAACTGAGTGATCTGCGCCACTAACTCACCCGGCGTGGCGAGCAACCTCCGCAGCCGCACAAACGCCCGCATGATCTCAATGTTCACCTTCACCGCCGTCGGAGATCGCAACACACTGGACAGCATCGCGACGCCGTGTTCGGTGAAGACGCGAGGGAGCTTTCGACGGCCACCGTGAGCCGAACTTGATATCGCAATTTGCGATATCAAGTTCGCAAACTCTTGCTGCGTCAGCACAAAAGAAAAATCATCGGGGAAGCGATCCAAGTTTCGGGAAACCTGTTCATTCAGTCTCATCGTCGTTGTGCCGTACAGTTCAGCGAGGTCCGAATCGAGCAGCACTCGCTGCCCGCGCACGATTTGAATCACGCCTTCGATCTGCGTGACCGAGACCGATTGGGTGGCCGCTTTCTTCGCCATGAACTCTCTCCGGATCGTCCTGCCATTGCCTGTTTGGTCTTACGAACTTGAAGTCACAGTTTGTGACTTCAAGATTATCTGCGAGCGTTCGCCAATCACCATTGGAGTTGAAACGCGGAAGTTATGACTCCGCCAACTTCGCACGAGTCAGGTTCTTCACCCATTCCGCATCGGCCTCACCCAGCGGCGGTCCCGGCACCGGGTCTTTGCCGTAGTTGATCGAGCCGAGTTGAACGCTGAGGTCGTAGGCGGACGCGAACGCGGCGGCGAGATCGGGGCGACCGGGTCCGAGCGGGAGGCCGATCACGGGCAAGCGGTCTTGCAGTCGCAGCGGGTGGCCCTCTTCGTGCCGTCCGATGCCGTGTTTGCGGGCGACGAAGATGAAGTACGCGGTGGGGGCCAACTCGGGGAACAGGGTCCGCGACGGGTTCTCGCCCTCGCGCAGCAGGTCGATCTCCATGAAGTGCGTGTAGGACGTGAGGAACCTCATGCGCTTCTCGCGGTACGTGGGTGCGTAGCTGCCGATTTTGTTGGCGAAGCTGAGCAGTTCGACCACGGCTAGGACTCGCCGAAACCTGTCGGCCTCACGCACCACGAGGTAGTCCTGTTTGTAGGTCTCAGACAACTCGGGATCGAGCACCACTTCATGCACCGCCTGAGGCTCGGCCAGCGCGACAGCCGTCCCGCCGCCCGATGTGTCACCCCAACTCGACACACTCAGTTCCGGACCGGCAAACACATCCGGTTCGCCCACCAACACCAGTTGCCCGGTCGGCTCACGCTGATAGACGCTCCGCTCGACATCAATCCACAATCCAGCATCGCGGGCGGCAGGAAGTGATTGTTCGGCCACCTTTCGGATGAACCAACCGTGGAAACGCTGCCACTGTGGATTTCGTTCGAGATACGGGTCCATGCCTGGAAACGGTGATTTGCGCATCATTGGAGAGCCTCCTTCACTTGTTCAAGACCTCATCAAGGTTCATCACTTCGTTTGCCAACATCGTCCATGCGGCGAGGGTTTTCGGGTCGAGAGTTTCGTCGGGTTTGGATTCACCGGTCGTGATGAGGGCCTTCGCATCGGCTTCGTGCTCGCGGTAGTAGGCCACGAGTTCTTCGAGCGAGTTCTTCACGATGGGGAGTTCGTTTGGGCGGAACGGGCGGGCGAGGAGTCGTTTCGCGAGTAGATCGAGTTGCTGATCCGTCGTGCCGCCCGACTTGAGGACGGTCTGGGCGAGATGCCGCGCCGCTTCGATGAACTGGGGGTCATTGAGCGTGACTAGTGCTTGCAGCGGCGTGTTGGTGCGTTCGCGGCGGACTGTGCATTGCTCGCGCGCGGTGGCGTTGAAGATTTCCATCGAAGCGGGTGGCGCGGAACGCTTGATGAACGTGTAGAGACTGCGGCGGTAGAGGGCCTCGCCGGTGTCCCGTTTGTAATCGCGAGTATTGCTGCCGAGCATCGCGACCGCTTCCCAGACTCCGTCCGGTTGATACGGCTTCACGCTGGGGCCACCCAGCGTGGGGACGAGCAGGCCGCTCGCAGCGAGTGCGTAGTCGCGGATCATTTCGGCGTCCATACGGAAGCGCGGGCCACGCGACAGCAGTTTGTTGGCCGGATCCTGTTCGAGTTTTTCCTTCGTCGTAATGGCCGCCTGGCGGTACGTCGCCGAGGTGACGAGCAGCTTGAAGAAACGTTTCATGTCCCACGGGGCGGTTGAAGGTTGAGCGTTGAGGGTTGAGGGTGAAGAGGGCAGAAACGGAGTTCCTTCTCGGAACTCAATGGCCAGCCAGTCGAGCAACTCTTGGTTCGACGGAAGGTCGCCGCTGACGCCGAAGTCTTCCGACGTGCGGACGAGGCCGCGTCCAAACAGCTCCTGCCAGAAGCGGTTCACCGTGACGCGGGCGGTGAGCGGATGCTCGGGACGCAGCAGCCAGTTCGCCAGACCGAGCCGGTTGCGCGGCTGGTCTTCCGACCACGCGGGCAACACGGCGGGCGTGGAGGGTTGCACCTGATCGCGTCGCTTGTCGTATTCGCCTCGGTACAGGACAAAGGCCATCGCCCCTTCGCCTTTCTCCTGCATGACGTGGGCGATCGTTCCGCGACCGCGAATCGTGGCTTCTTCTGCTTGAAGAACACTCGCCGCCGCCTGCAACTCCTGATGCTTGGGGTCGAGCGCCGTCAGCCACCAGTCAAACAGTTCGTTCTTCTCGGCATCGCTGCGCGTGTCGGCGGGCTTCAGGGCGAGAGCCGCCGCGCGGGTCGAGCGGGCGAGCCGCTGACCTTCACTCGGATCAAGAGCCTTCTCATAGATGCGCAGGTCTTGCAGCGCGAAGTCGTTCACGCGGGCGGACGATGTTCGCTGGGCCAGCTTGAGCGGCACTTTCGTCTTCGTCGTGGACTTGAGCACGTTGACCGGGTTCGTCGTCGGCTGAGGCGCTCCGTCGTAGTAGATTTTGATCCCGTCAGCCTTCCCCGACCCGTCGCACGTCACGAGAACGTGATGCCACTCGTTGACTTTCACTTCGCTCGTAGCGACGGTCTTCATTGCATCGTCCGGCCATTTGCTGACGACGTGCATGCCGATGCGGCCCCCTTCGAGCCAGATGTCCCAGCCGCGATGACCGGTGTCCGCCTCCTCCATGCGGGCGATCAGCGATCCCGTCACATTTCGCTTCTGAATCTTGACCCACATCCCGCACGAGAAGGCTTGGTTGGTGTCGAAGTCCCCGACCTCGGGCCATTCGATCAGCGTCTCGGGTTGGATTTTGAGAGCCTTCGCGCCGACATGCCCTTCGATCCAGTTGGCCTTTGGCGCGGCAATCGTCTTCGTCTGACCGGCCACTGTGACCGACAGCTCTTCTCCTTTCCCTTCGTTAAACGGCGCGTGCAGCACTAGCTTGTCCGACGGGATGGCGGCCGCGAATTGCTCCGGCGTCGCAGCGGCCAGCCAGGTATCGAAGTCGGGCCGAGCGGCCTGCTTCCGAGTCTCAAGCTGCTGCTTCGCGTCGGCCAAATCTTTCGAGACTGTCTCCCAGCGCGGACGGTCTTCGGACGTGGGGACGACGATCACGGGAGGCGTGTCCTTGATGTTGCCGTCCATCGCCGCCTGCGTCGTGTTGTTGAAGAACGCCGCCAGCTCGTAGAACTCTTTCTGGCTGAGCGGGTCGAATTTGTGATCGTGACAGACCGCGCAACCCGCCGTCATGCCGAGCCACACTTGCGATGTCGTCTCTGTCCGGTCGCGGTTGTAGAGGACGAGATATTCCTCGGCGATCGCGCCCCCTTCGCTCGACGTGATGTTGCAGCGGTTGAAGGCCGACGCGACCTGCTGGTCCAGCGTCCGGTTCGGCAACAGGTCGCCCGCAAGCTGCTCGACGGTGAACTGATCGAATGGCAGGTTCTTGTTGAACGCCTCGATCACCCACGCGCGGTAGGCCCAGTTCTCGCGGTAGTTGTCGAAGTGAATGCCGTGCGTGTCGGCGTAGCGGGCCGCGTCGAGCCAGTAGCGCCCGCGATGCTCACCCCAGTGCTTCGACTCCATCAACTGATCGACCAACTTCTCGTAGGCGTTCGGCGCTTGATCGGCCACGAATTCCTCGACCACTTCCGGCGCGGGCGGCAACCCGATGAGGTCGAGACTCAGCCGTCGAGCCAGCGTCCGTCGATCGGCCTCCGGCGCGGGACTCAATCCCGCCGCTTCGAGCTTTGCCAGTACGAACCGGTCGATCGGGTTCTTCACCCATGCCTCGTTCTTCACGGTTGGCATCGCAGGCCGAGTCGGTGCGAGAAACGACCAGTGCGGCTGATACTCGGCCCCCTGCTCGATCCATCGACGAATGGTTGCTTTCTGATCGGCTGTCAGCACCTTCTTCGTCGCGGGAGGCGGCATGACTTCGTCGGGGTCAGTCGAGAGGATGCGCCGCAGCGCTTCGCTCTCGTC
>JAYSQC010000195.1:0-1183 GCA_043721755.1 Schlesneria sp. | reverse complement strand
AGGCGGAAGCATTGATTTCAAGCGAGGATCGCTATCTGTCCTTAAGCGTATTGGAGAACAAAGCCATCTTGGTCGGGATGCGTGGCGACCACGAAAGCGCCATGCGCTTAACTCAAGAACTCCGCGATAAGCATCGAGCGCTCGGAAACCGTACGGCCGCCATCATCTTGGGTCAAAATCTTGCTGAGTGGGAACACGTCCTCGGCAAGACGGAGCGAGCCGTCGTCATTGCGCAAGAAACGTTGGCTGACATAAAAAGCGCGCCGGCTCGCTTTGAACAGTGGTACGTAACCGGCGCGTGCAATCTCATCGGGTATCTCGTGGCGCTCAATCGACTTGCCGAAGCGCGTTCGACCGCACGTGAACTGCTCCTCAGGCATGGGTCGGACGCGATCCACATCGGGCTCGTTACCTTCGCCTTGGAACATCTGGCGCTCGTGCTCGCGCTCGAAGGCGACCTCGCTCGCGCCGTCCAGCTCGCCGCCCACGCAGACGCAACGTTGAGTAACCTCGGTTTCGAGCGCGAATTTGCCGAAAAAGCGACGCGAACGCGGCTCGATATTCTCCTCGCCAAACGCCTCCCAAGCGATCAACGCACAGCCTTCGAGACCCGCGGCGCCGCAATGAGCCGTGAGGAAGCCGTTGCCCTCGCGCTCGCCGCACTCGAAGAGCCGCTGGACAGCGTGTAAGCGATCTTGGGGGTTCAACGATTGCCTCTACGAGACTACGGCGGTCTTAGTAGAAGACGTGATACGCTTGGCAAATAATGGTGAAGACATATAGCTTTTTTTAACCGATCGCGGCCAGAAACTGCGGCCGATCCTGCGGGTATCAGTTACCGACCCCGTTACGCGACGGCGCATGATACCGCGAGCATACGGGCGTCGCTATTACACCGCGGATGATCGAACGCGGTAACATTTCGGAAACACCCATGCTCCAAGACGATAGTCGTCCACTGCCGCGTCTCGACGCAGCAACATGGTCACGATGGACCTCGGCATGGAGTCTCAAGGTCTGGCCGTAACCGCTTGGATCCTGTCTCATTCGGAAACGATACTCCCTATATACTCCGAACCGGAGACTGCGCGGAAGAAAGACTTCCGCAACAGACCGCAACTCATAAGCGCCCCGGTACATGCGCGTCATGCTAAGGCTCTGCTCGTCATCGCACGGCTCGATT